>JAEWYL010000018.1 GCA_023395675.1 Chloroflexota bacterium
GCAGGCGCCGCAGCTCGGAGAAGAGGGAGGGCACTTCCTGGGGCGTGAGCACGGCCGTCGGCTCGTCCAGGATCAGCACCGACACCTCACGGTAGAGCAGCTTCAGGATCTCCACCTTCTGCCGGGCCGCGACCGAAAGCTCCCCGACCGGCGCGTCCACCGGCAGGCTCAGCCGGTATTCCTCGATCTTCGCCCCCACCCGCGCTCGGGCCTCGCCGGTTTTGAGGCGCCCGAAGGCATCCGCCGGTTCCAGACCCAGGACCACGTTTTCCCACACCGAATACTCGGGGATGAGCACGAACTCCTGGTGCACCATGCCGATGCCCGCCGCAATCGCCTCGCCGGGAGATTGGAAGTTCACCGGGCGGCCGCGCAGCAGCACTTCGCCCTGGTCGCGCCCCACCAGCCCGTAGAGCACCTTCATCAAGGTGCTCTTGCCCGCCCCGTTCTCTCCGACGATGGCGTGGATCTCGCCCTGCTGGAAGCCGGCGGAGGCGTGATCCAGGGCCATTACCCCGGGCGGATAGACTTTGACAACCTCTCGAAATTCGATCAGCGGGCTGCCAACGGCGCTGCCGGGCAGGCCGGGAATGGCCTGCCCGGCAGCGGGCCCGGTGACGGGCCGCTCGCCTGCGAGTTCGCTACTGCCAGACATCCTGCCCGCTGTAGAGCTCGATGGTCAGGTTCCCGTCAATGATGTCCTGGCGGGCGGCGAGCACCTGGTCCATGATCTCCTGGGGAAGGACCTGCTCCTGGGCCTCCAGCACGATATCCACGCCCCCGGCCGCCAGCCCGCTCTCGATCACCTGCCCGGGCTGGTAGCTGCCGTCCACGATAGAGGCGTAGACGTCCTCGATGGCCTTACCCACGTTCTTGATGTCGCTGGCGATCACGTGGCCCGGCTCCAGGTCGTTCTGATTGGTGTCCACGCCGATGGCGTACAGGTCGCGCTCGGCGGCTGCCTGCAGCACGCCGATCCCGGCTGCGGCCGCCACCTGGAAGACGACGTCCGCCCCCTGGTCGTAGAGCTGCAGGGCGGCCTGCTTGCCGCGGGCCGAGTCATCCCAGGCCCCGCCGAGGGAGCGGGTGAGCATCTGGATTTCCGGGTCCACCGACTGGGCGCCCAGCTCGTAGGCGTACACGAAAGCGCTCACCACCGGGTCCGTGTCGCCCCCGACCACGCCGATCACCTTATCGGCGTTGATATTGGGGATGGCGGTCTCCAGGGTCGCCAGCCCGGCCACCACGCCGGCCAGGTAGGCGCTCTCCTCCTCGATGAAATCCACCGAGGTGATGGTGGCCTGATCGTTTTCCACCACGGTATCAATATTGACGAAGATCTTATCCGGGTAGCGGTCGGCGATCTCGCGCAGCTGGTCTTCGAAGCCGTAGGAGATCACGAAAATCACGTCCGCGAAATCCACCGCGGCCTGCAGGGAGGGCTCGTACTTTCCGGCGTCGAAGTTGCACTCGATGGTGCGCGTCTCGACTCCGTACTGGGCGGCGATGGCGTCAATGCCGGCCTTGCCGGAATCGTAGAAGGCGTTGTCGCCCAGGGCGCCGTTGATCAGGTACACCACACGGCTGGGGGCGGTGGGCTCTTCCGGCTGCTCGCCGTTCTGCACCTCGCCGCCGGGCTGTTCCGTCTCCTGCGGCGCGGCCCCTGGTTGGGCGCACCCGGAGAGGACCAGGATGAAAACCACCAGGATCAGAGCAATTCTCTTCACGACTTTTCTCCTAATTGTTTGAAATGTGGATTGTCCCGCCAGGGGGTATTGTATCAGAAAAAGGGACAGCCTTTCGCATCCTACCCGGGAGGCGGGCTGCAGAAAGAATCTCACTATTTATGGATAAAGCGCTGCGCAGTCGCACATTTTCAGGTCAACTCATACATTTTAAGCGAGTGTCCAGAATTCTGAGTTATAATGGAGTTCTCAAATACTATTATTGTCCATCTCAGGAGATGAAAAATGAACGAAAAAAGCATAGAACTGCTCAATCGCTCTGTTGCCGATGAACTTGCAGCCGTACACCAGTATATGTATTTTCATTTTCACTGCGACGACCAGGGTTACGACCTGCTCGCCGGGCTTTTCCGCCGGACCGCCATCGAGGAGATGGGGCATATCGAAGAACTGTCGGAGCGCATCCTTTTCCTCGGCGGCGACGTCGAAATGACTGCCGCCCAGGAAGTGAAAAAGATGCAGGATGTCAAGGAAATGCTGGAGATGGCGCGCCAGATGGAAGAGGAAAGCGCCCGCGATTACAACCAGTTCGCCAACCAGAGCGCGGAGAATTCCGACGCGGTGACGAAGAAGATCTTCGAGGCGCTGGTTGCGGATGAAGAACGGCATTACAACCAGTACGACAACGAAGTGAAGAATATCGAGAAATTTGGCGAGCAGTACCTGGCGCTGCAGTCTATCAGCAAGGGCGGCGGGGAAGAGTAAACCGGCCTGCACCCTAACTGAAAGCCAAAGAGTTGAGGGGCGGGCCAAGCGCGGGGCGCCACACGTTTTTTTTTTTTT
>JAEWYL010000041.1 GCA_023395675.1 Chloroflexota bacterium
ATACCCGGGGGCCGGAGGTTTTTCTGGGCGGTGCACGCGCCTCGCACCGGGCGTTCGGGTGCGTGGCGCTTTTCCTGGCTTACGGGTAGCAGATTGTGGGATGGGCATGCGGCTTCGCCGCATGCCCATCCCACAGGTTTCATTCTACAGAGATTGCCTCCCGATCAGCCCTCAAGTATACTTGAGGGCTGAATGGTTGTTAGGGCCGGCCTGCACCCGGCCCTAGGAATGAGAGCGCATGAACAGGACCGACACCGAACAGCTTGCCCAGCGCAACCGGGAGCTTTCGATCTTGAACCAGATCGCCGAGGCGCTGAACCGCACCGTAGACCTGGACGGGGCGCTGCGCGCCGCCCTGGCGCAGGCGGCGGACCTCTTCGGGCTGCAGACCGGCTGGGTCTGGCTGCTGGAGGAGGAGAACGGGGCCCATTACCTGGCCGCGGCTCAAAACCTGCCCCCCGGGCTGGCGAAGCACCCGGACTTGATGGAAGGCTCCTGCTACTGCCTGGATACCTACCGCGCCGGCGACCTGGGCGGGGCGGCGAATATCAGCGTCATCACCTGTTCGCGCCTGAAGAAGCTGGTGGATGGGACCGGCGGGCTGCATTCTCACGCCAGCATCCCGCTCTACGCCCACGGCAAAAAGCTCGGGGTGCTGAATTTGGCGAGCGCCGACTGGCGCGAGCTTACCCGGGAGGACCTGACCCTGCTCTCCACGCTGGGGGACCTGCTCAGTATCGCCATCGAGCGGGCCCGCCTGTACGCT
This sequence comes from Chloroflexota bacterium, assembly GCA_023395675.1. Classification (GTDB taxonomy): domain Bacteria; phylum Chloroflexota; class Anaerolineae; order Anaerolineales; family UBA4823; genus JAEWYL01. The sequence goes on from JAEWYL010000041.1 coordinate 767, forward strand.
CGCAGCGCCGAGTACGGCGCAGCGGAGGAGCGCAGCCGCCTGGCGCGTGAGATCCACGATACCCTGGCCCAGGGGCTGGCGGGGATCACTCTGCAGTTGGAGACGGCGGACGCGCTGCTCGATACGGGCGGCGACCCGGAACAGATCCACAGCCTGGTGATGAACGCCCTGGCGCTGGCGCGCTCGAACCTGGAAGAGGCGCGCCGTTCGGTGCTGGACCTGCGCGCCGCCCCGCTGGAGGGCCGCACGCTCCCGGAGGCCCTGGAGGTGCTGGCTTCCGCCTTCTCCCAGCGCGGCAACCTGCGCGTCGAATACGTGCAGAGCGGCGGGCGGCGGCCGCTTCCCCTGAGGACCGAGGTCGGCCTGTACCGCATGGCCCAGGAAGCCCTGGCGAACGCGGAGCGCCACGCAAACGCCAGCCGGGCCGTGCTCAAATTGAAGCTGCAGCCGGACCGGGTCTTCCTCTCGGTGCGGGACGACGGCCAGGGCTTCGACCCCGGGCAGGTACCGCCCGGGCGCTACGGGCTGGTCGGGCTGAACGAGCGCGCCCGCATGCTCGGGGGCAGCCTGCGGATCGAAAGCGCCCCGGGCAGCGGCACAAACATCGAAATCTCCGTCCCGATCCCCGCCTCGCAGGTGCAGCCGTGAGCACGGAACGCCAGGCTTCTACCGGAGCACCCGCCATCCGCATCCTCGTCGCCGACGACCACCCCGTGGTGCGGGACGGGCTGGTGGCGATGCTCGGCACCCAGCCCGATTTCCACGTAGTGGGGTCTGCCGGGGACGGCGTGGAAACGGTGGAAAAAGCCGCCCGGCTGTCCCCCGATATTATCCTGCTCGACCTGGAGATGCCCGGGCTGGACGGGGTGGAAGCCATCCGCCGCATCCGGGAGAGCCGCCCGGAGGCGCAGGCCATTGTGTTCACAGCCTTCGATACCGACGAACGCATCCTGGGGGCGCTGCGCTCCGGAGCCAAGGGCTATCTGCTGAAAGGCGCCCCCCGGGAAGAGCTTTTCCATGCCATCCGGGTGGTGAGCGCCGGGGGTTCCCTGCTCCAGCCTGTGGTGACCAGCCGCCTGCTCCGCCATCTCAGCTCCGAAGAGGAGCTGGAACCATTGACCAGCCGCGAGCTTGAGGTGCTCGGACACCTCGCGCTGGGTAAATCCAATCGTAAGATCGCCGAGGAACTGTTCATCACCGAACGCACGGTAAAATTCCACGTCTCCTCGCTGCTTGCCAAGCTTGGGGCCGCGAACCGCACGGAAGCGGTTCGCATCGCCGCCCATCGCGGCCTGATCGAGCTCTAGCCCCGCCGGCAGCCCAATCCCCAATATTCCCCATAGGGCAGCCGGTAGACCGGTCAGCCCAAAGATAAAGGTATGGCAACTCAAATCACCGAACACACTCGCGCACAGAACCTTGAGAGCCGGTTTCAGACCGGACAGATCCTGAGCATCGTCTCCGGCCATTTTATCCATGATGTCTATACCGCCTTCGTGGCGCCGCTGCTGCCCCTGATCATCGAAAAACTGTCTCTGACCCTGACGGCAGCCGGCTCGCTGAGCGCCATCCTGCAGTTTCCTGGGCTGCTCAACCCGCTCATGGGCTACCTGGCCGACCGGGCAGCCCTGCGGTACTTTCTGATCCTCGCGCCCGGGGCGACTGCCACCCTCATCAGTACTCTGGGCTTTGCCCCGAACTATTTCACCCTGGCCCTGATCCTGTTCGTCACCGGGTTGAGCTCGGCGGCCTTCCACGCCCCGGCGCCGGCGGTCATCGCCCAGGTCTCGGGCCGGCAGGTCGGCCTGGGGATGAGCCTGTTCATGGCGGGAGGCGAACTGGCGCGCACCGTAGGCCCGCTGCTGGCGGTCTGGGCGGTGAGCACCTGGACCCTGGACGGCTTCTACCGGATCGTGGTCCTGGGTTGGGCCGGCTCGCTCATCCTATTCTGGCGCCTGCGCTCGGTCACCTTTCCGGCCTCTCAGCGTTCCAACCTGCAGAAGCTGGCGCCTGCGCTGCGGAGCCTGTTTCTGCCCATCCTGCTGATCACCCTGTTCCGCAATTTCATGCTCGACAGCCTGACCACCTACCTGCCCGTCTATATGGACCTGAAGGGGGCCAGCCTGTGGGTTGGCGGCGCTGCGCTCTCGCTGCTGGAAGGGGCGGGGGTCGCCGGGGCGCTGTTGAGCGGCCCTCTGAGCGACCGCGTGGGCCGCAAACCGGTGCTCCTGGGCGCCACCCTGCTCGCCTCGCTGCTCCTGCTCCTCTTCCTGCGGGTGGAGGGTTGGCTGACCATCCCCGTGCTGCTGGCGCTGGGCTTTACCAACCTCTCCACGACCCCGGTCATCATGGCCGTTGTGCAGGATCAGTTCCCGGAAAACCGCTCCTTTGCCAATGGGGTTTTTATGGCGATCACCTTCCTGCTGCGCACCGGCTCGATCCTGGCGGTCGGCGCGCTGGGCGACCTGCTCGGCCTGCAGGCCGCTTACTTCTGGAGCGCCATCATCGCCCTTTTCTCCATCCCGGTGATCCTGATGCTGCCCGGGCGGCCGGCTGCGCAGCCCGAACAGCCCTGAAGCCCCCTCCCGTCCTGTACTTCCGTACAGGTAATTAGCTGTACCGTCTGACAGAGATAAAACCGGCCCGCCGCTCGATGCGGCGGGCCTTTTGTTTTTGTATCATCAGGAAGAACGATCGTGCGCTCCCGGCCTGGCGCCGGTAGTGCATGCTTTCAAGCACAACAGGAGTCCGCAGTTCAGGGAAGCATGGGAATGGTCTGTGAGGCTGTGCTCGCACAAGCCACCCTCCGCCCCGGCGAACCGCGGTCGGCCTGATCACGAAATTGTTTGGAGGAGGCTGTATGACACACACACGCACTGCCCTGATTACCGGCGCTTCACGCGGGCTGGGACTGGCCCTGGCCCGGGCGCTGGCAGAGGGCGGCTGGAATCTGATCCTGGACGCGCGGGGCGCCCCCGCCCTGCAGGCCGTCCAGCAAGAGCTGGAGCGCTCCACCCGGGTGGTCGCCCTCCCCGGCGGCGTCTCCGACCCGCTCCACCGGGCCGCGCTGGCCGAGGCTGCTGCAGCCGTGGGCGGGCTGGATGCGCTGGTCAACAACGCCAGCACCCTGGGAGCCAGCCCGCTTCCGCCCCTGCTCCAGTACCCGCTCGAGGCCCTGGAAGAGGTCTACCGGGTGAACACCCTGGCGCCCCTGGCCTTGATCCAGGCGCTCTGGCCGCAGCTGAAACCGGGGGCGAAAGTGATCAACATCAGCAGCGACGCCGGGGTGGAAGCCTATCCGGGCTGGGGCGGTTACGGCTCCTCGAAAGCCGCCTTGGAGCAGCTCAGCGCGGTCCTGGCGGTTGAGAACCCGGCCCAACGGATCTACTGGGTAGACCCCGGCGATATGCGCACCCAGATGCAGCAAGAGGCCTACCCGGGGGAGGATATCAGCGACCGGCCCCTGCCGGAGGAGAGCGTGCCCGGCCTGCTGGCCCTGATCGAGGGGGACTATCCCAGCGGGCGTTATTTCGCCCGCAGCCTGCCGGGCTCAGTTCCTGAGAGAGAGCTTGCGGAGCAGCGGGAATGAGGAGATTGCTGTATGCTTGAGCTCGATACCCATCCACGGACCGTTTCCACACCCGCTCGCCCTGTGGCGCCTGAACTGCGGCAGGCGCCCTCCTCGCCGGCTGAGAGACGGCTGCCCGATCTCCCGGTTGTGCTGGATTTCTCGGTTCCACCGTCTCTGGAGGCGGCCCGGCCTCCCGAGGCCTGCGGCATAGGGCGCGACGAGGTGAAGCTGATGGTCCAGCACCGCTCCAGCGGCGAGATCACCCACACCCGTTTCAACCACCTGCCCGAGTTTCTCATCCCGGGTGACGTGCTGGTGCTCAACACCAGCGGCACGCTCCCGGCGGCCCTCGCGGCTTACCGGCAGGACGGCCTGCCGTTGGAGCTGCACCTTTCCTCCCGGCTCCCCAACGGGCGCTGGAGCGTGGAACTGCGGCGGCTGGAGGACGGGAAAAATTACCCCTTCACCTCGGCCCGCCCGAGCGAGGTCCTGTCGCTGCCGGGCGGGGCCGAGGCCGCCCTGCTCTACCCTCTGGGCCGGGCGGGGATGGAAGCCCCGGATGGCAGCCTTCCGGTGCGGCTGTGGGAAGCCGAGCTGGACCTGCCCCAGCCGCTGGAGGCTTACCTGGGGCGGCACGGTTCTCCCATTCGCTACCCCTATATCCAGGGCACCTGGCCGCTGCGCTATTACCAGACCGTCTATGCCACTGAAACCGGCAGCGCCGAAATGCCCTCGGCCGGGCGGGCGTTCTCCCCGGAGCTGATCACCCGCCTGGCGGCCGGCGGGATCATCTTCGCCCCGCTGCTCCTGCACACCGGGGTCGCCAGCCTGGAAGAGCACGAGCCGCCCTATGAGGAGTACTACCGGGTGCCGGAGATGACCGCCCGGCTGGTCAACGACGCACTGCGGGATGGGCGGCGGGTGATCGCCGTGGGCACCACCTCCGTGCGCGCTCTGGAGACCGCGGCCAACGGCAGGGGCGTGGTGCGGGCCAGCGAGGGCTGGACCGACCTGGTCATCACCCCCAAACGCGGCCTGAAGGTGGTCAATGCCCTGCTCACCGGCCTGCACGAGCCTCGCTCCAGCCACCTTTCGCTGCTGGCTGCGCTGTGCAGCGAGACCCAGCTGCGCCAGTCCTACGCCGCCGCGCTGGAGAAGGGCTACCTGTGGCACGAGTTCGGCGATCTGCACCTGATCCTGCCCTGATGAGCGGCAGGCCTGTGTTCTGCAGCAGGCAGCGAGGGAGCCTCCTGCCTGCTGCAGCCGTACTGTGAGGAGATAAATGATGCGCTATCGCTTGTTCGGACGCTCGGGGTTGCGCGTTTCTGAGCTGGCCCTGGGAACCATGACCTTTGGCGAAGATTGGGGCTGGGGGGCCACGAAAGAGGAGAGCTGCCGCATTTTCAACGCCTTTGCCGAAGCGGGGGGCAACTTCATTGACACTTCGAACAACTACACCAACGGCACCAGCGAAACCTACGTGGGAGAATTTATCCACTCCGAGCGGGATTACTTCGTAATTGGGACCAAGTACAGCCTGAGCACGCGCAAGGATGATCCCAACGCCGGGGGAAACCACCGCAAGAACATGGTCCAGGCGGTGGAGGCCAGTCTGAAGCGCCTGGACACCGGCTACATTGACCTGCTCTGGCTGCATATGTGGGATTTCATGACGCCGGTCGAAGAGGTCCTGCGCGGCCTGGACGACCTGGTGCGGGCAGGAAAGGTGCTCTACATCGGTATCTCCGACACGCCGGCCTGGGTGGTGGCCCAGGCCAACACCATGGCGGACCTGCGCGGCTGGTCCCGGTTCGCGGGCCTGCAGGCGGCCTACAGCCTGGTGGACCGGGGCGCCGAGCGCGACCTCTTCCCGGTAGCGGAGGCCTTCGATATGGCCTTTACCCCCTGGGGCATCCTGGAAGCCGGGGAGCTGACCGGGAAGTACAATCGCGAAAGCGCGGGCACCAGACGCCATTCCCAGGCAGGCCCCACCTCGCTGGCGCTGGGGGAGGTGCTGCTGGAGATGGCGGCTGAGACCGGACGCACACCGGCCCAGATCGCCACCAACTGGGTGCGGCAGAAACCGCTGCGCACGCCCATCATCCCGATCATCGGCGCGCGCAGTGAGGAGCAGCTGCGCAGCAACCTGGCCTGTCTCGACTTCGAGCTGGAGCCTGAGCAGATGCAGGCCCTGACAGAGGCCAACCCGCTCCAGCCAGGCTTCCCGCACGATTTCCTGGCCTCGAACCACGTCAAGAACCTGATCTTCGGCGATACCTACCGCGCCATTACCAACCACCGCACGCATTCCTGACTTGCGCAGGTCAAATCCCGCCGCTTTGTATATTTCATCCTGATTCCGTACGCACGCCAGAAAGGATATCCCAGGGAGCGGCTGCACCGCTCTCTGGGATATCCTTTTTCTGTTCCCGGACCAACACGTATTCGCCACATACATACCATCCTGAAACAGAACCCCCGTAATATAATGTGAGCGCGCGCATGCGGGGCTCCCGGCCCGGATAGGGGCGCGGGTATACCGGTATGCGCCTGGAATTTATTCGAACCAACCAGGAGATGTGCATGCAGTTAACCAAGATTGATCGGGTGCGCGAGATCCTCCGCTCGATGGGAGGCGCCGTGGTGGCCTATTCGGGCGGCATTGACAGCACCCTGCTGGCTTACCTGGCTGCCCAGGAGCTGGGCCCCCGGGCCGTGGCTGTGACCGCCGTGTCGCCCAGTTTGGCGAAATCCGAGCTGGACGAAGCCCGGGAGATCGCCGGGCGCTTCGGGATCCGCCACGTTTTGATCGAGAGCAGCGAAGTGGAAGATCCGCGCTACCAGGAGAACAACAACCTGCGCTGTTACTGGTGCAAACATTCGGTTTACGACCTGCTGGTGAACTATGCCCGTGAGAACGGCCTGGGAGCGGTGGTAGATGGGACGAACTACGACGACCGCGGGGATGTGCGCCCCGGGCGGCAGGCCGCGCGAGAGCACCAGGTGCGCTCCCCGCTGCTGGAGGCAGGGCTGACCAAGGAGGAGATCCGCGCCGCCGGGCGGGAGTTCGGCCTGCCAAACTGGGACAAACCGGCCAAAGCCTGCCTCTCCTCGCGCATCCCCTACGGGACGCGAGTGAGTGTAGAAGCCCTGCTGCAGATCGAACGCGCCGAGGCGGCCCTGTCCGCATTGGGCATCCGCCAGGTGCGCGTGCGCCATCACGGGCCGGTGGCGCGCATCGAGGTCGAGGCGGAGGACTTCCCTCTGGTCCTGGAACACCGGAGCGAGCTGGTGGAAAAGGTCAGGGAGGCGGGTTACACCTACGTCAGCCTGGACCTGGCCGGCTACAGCATGGGGAGCCTGAACCAGGCGGATAAGGCCGGGCATGAAGGTTGAGCGCTGGCTCACGATCCTGCAGGAGGTGGCTGCGGGCGAGCTGCCCCCGGAAGAAGCGCTCGAGACCCTGCGCACCCTGCCCTATGAAGATCTGAGCCTGGACGGCGCACAGCCCATGGCCCGCCTGGACCACCACCGCAGGTTGAGGACGGGGGTGCCCGAGGTGGTGTTCGGCCAGGGGAAGACCCCCGCCCAGATCGCCGCTATCGTCGAGCGCCTGGCGGCGCGCGAGGGCCGGGCGCTGGTCACCCGGGCCCAACCGGAAGCCTTCCAGGCGGTGCAGGCGGCTGCCCCCTCGGCCTGCTATCACGAGCTCCCCCGCATGATCACGGTGGGCGAGTTCCCGCGCGCGCCGGAGCACCCGTACGCGGCCGTGCTGACCGGCGGTACCTCCGACCTGCCGGTAGCGGAAGAAGCCGCCCTGACCCTGGAATGGCTCGGCAGCCGGGCGGTGCGTATTTACGACGTGGGCGTGGCGGGCGTGCACCGCCTGCTGGATAACCTGGGCCCGGTGCGCGAAGCCGGGGTGGTGATCGCCGTGGCGGGGATGGAGGGCGCCCTGGCGACGGTGGTGGGCGGGCTGGTCTCCTGCCCGGTGGTGGCGGTGCCCACCAGCGTGGGTTATGGGGCCAGCTTCTCGGGGCTGGCGCCGCTCCTGTCCATGCTCAATTCCTGCGTCCCGGGCGTGGCGGTGGTCAATATCGACAACGGTTTTGGGGCCGGCGCTTTTGCCCATCTGGTCCTGGGGAGGAACAAATGAGAGTCGCCTACTTCGACTGCCTTGGGGGGGCCAGCGGGGATATGCTGCTGGGTGCGCTGGCAGCCGCCGGCGCGCCGGAAGAGGCCATGCAGGAAGCCGTAGCCGCCCTGCGCCTGCCGGGCTGCGAGCTGCGCTTCGAGCGCGTGATGAAGGGCGCCCTCTCAGCCGTGCAGGCCAGCGTACAGACCCCCAAAAAAGAACAGCACCGCCATTACACCGACCTGGCCGCCATTTTGGAGGCCGGCAGCCTGAGCGAGGCGGTCAAAACCAGGGCGCAGTCCGTGTTGAGGCGCATCGCCTCGGTGGAGGCCGGCATCCACGGCATGGCGCTCGAGCAGGTACACCTGCACGAGCTGGGCGGCGATGATACCCTAGCGGATATCGCCGGGGTGCTGGCGGGCCTGGAGGCGCTGCAGATCGAGCGCGCCGTCTGCTCCCCGCTGCCGCTCGGGCGCGGCTGGATCAATTCCGCCCACGGGCGGCTGCCCCTGCCCGCGCCCGCCACCCTGGCCCTGCTGGAGGGGGCGCGCATCCGGCCGGTGGACCTGGAGGTGGAGCTGGTCACACCCACCGGGGCGGCCCTGCTGACCGAGATTTGCGACTCTTTCGGGAACTTCCCGGAGATGCGCCTGCTGAAAACCGGCAGCGGCGCCGGGCGCCGCGAGCTGCCTTTCCCCAACGTCGTGCGGCTGTGGCTGGGGGAGACGGAGGCCGCCCCGCAGGGCTGGATCGTCGAGGAGCTGGCGAGCCTGGAGACCAATATTGACGATATGAACCCGCAGTTCTTCGCCCTGGTGATGGACCGCCTGTTTGCGGCCGGGGCGCTGGACGTGGTCCTCTCCCCGGTGCAGATGAAGAAAAACCGCCCCGCGGTGCTGCTCTCCGCCCTGTGCCGCCCGGAGAAGGCTGAAGCGCTCACGCGCCTGCTCTTCGAGGAGACTACCACCCTCGGTGTGCGACGCAGCGTCGTGCAGCGGGTGAGCCTGCCGCGAGATTGGCGCGTGGTCGAGACCGGGTACGGCCCTATCCGCATGAAAGTGGCCTGCCTGGACGGGCGGGAACGGGCGATGCCCGAGTACGAGGACTGCCGCCGCGCCGCGGAGGAGCATGGAGCCAGCCTGGCTGAGGTGGTGGAGGCGGCGCGCTCGGCCTATTCCGGGCCGGCTGCGGCATCCGACCCCCAATAATCCACGCTTGACCTTCGCTGTCCTGGACAGCCTAATCAATAAACGCTGTGGGGGCGGGGG
>JAEWYL010000074.1 GCA_023395675.1 Chloroflexota bacterium
GTGGCCGCCTCCGGCGCGACCCCTGCCGCTTCCGTGCCCTCGCCGGTGCGGGGCGCTTCCCGCCCTGCCCGGCTCAGGTAGGTGAGCGAGATGTGCCGGGTGATCCAGAGAACCGTCCCGTCGGTCAGCACCCTGCGGCTGATCTGCGCCTCCCCATCGCTCAGACCGTTCGTGCCCCCCAGGTCAATGATCTCGTATCCATCCCCGGAGCGCACCAGGAGCGCGTGCCAGCGCGAGACCAGCCGGTTTTCGATCTGGATCTCGTTGCCCGCCTCACGCCCCAGGGTCAGTTTATCTCCAACCAGCGGGAATACCTGCTGCCCTTCCGGGGTGGAGACCAGCAGCGCCGGGCCCTCCCTTTCCACCTGCGCGGCGGCCTTCTGGCGCCAGGTCAGGGTATAGTCGCCGATTTGAAGCACGTCGCCGTCGTTCAGGCTGTGGGGGATGCGGGGGGGCAGGCGGCGCCCGTTCAGCACGGTGCCGTTCACGCTGCCCAGATCGGTCAGGCAGGGCAGGCCCTCCACCCAGGTGAGGCGGGCGTGCTCGCGGGATACCTTCCGGTCTTCCAGCACCACCTCCCCCTCAGGGTCCCGGCCCAGCGCTACAGGCTCGTCCCGTTCCAGCGGAACGACACGCTTCTGGCCGGCGGTTTGAATCTCAAGGAGATAACCCGTCTTTGGTTCTTCCATAGGAGTCGCCCTCCTATTCAAAGGCCGGAGACCAGGATGAACGGCGGTAATTGCTTCTTGCCCGGGCCCGGTATAATATTCCACCCTTTACGGTCTAGATAGCTCCATTATAAATGATTATCCGCGGAGCACTCAAAAGTTATAAAAAAGGAGGTGGTTTGCGTGCCGTGGAGCCGCGCACGAAAAACCACCTCCTCAACGGTCAGCCCTAGCACCTTCCAAGGGAAATTTGGTATATTGAGGCTGCAAGTTTCGGAAAATAGCGGAACATTTCCCCCCACCGGAGAGCTGAGAAGATGACGACCGAAAGCATCACGAATTTTATCGGCAAATGGGAACTAGACCCTTCGCAGTCGGCCTACGAATTCGGCCGGCCCCCGCTGGAAGGGACCTACACCATCATTTACGATGGTCACCGGCTGCATTTCATCATGGATTGGAAGAACGAGGCGGGGCAGAGCTTCCAGCAGATCGTGGAGGGCGTTCCAGACGGGGAAGATCACGCCTACGAAGGCAACCCCGAATTTGCGGATGCCGTCTGCTACACCCTGGTGGATGCTTCCACCCTGGATTCGACCGCCAAAAAGGACGGTCAGGTGGTGGCCTTCGCCCGCCGCATACTGGAGCCCGGCGGCGAGCGCATGAGGATCGTCCAGTCCGGGAAAACGCCCGAAGGCGAGCCGTTCGAGAACCTGTCCATCTACCGGCGGGTCACGCCGGCGGGCGGGGGTTAGCGAGAGCGCCCCGTCCTCTCAGGCTAGCCGCCTCCCACCTGGGGGAGATACAGGCTGTGCCCCGCGGCCGGCTCGCCGCCCAGCACCGCCCACAGCCCAAATCGCTGGGGACTGGCGCTCAGCCTTCCATTTTCGGGGTCCACCCGGCTGGTCGGTTCCAGCGTCCAGCCCGACCCGTCCCAGTAGTAGAGTCCCAGTCTGTGCTCATCCGCCTGCCCCAGCTCGTCCTGGCTGTAGTGGATCTCCAGCGTGTAGGGCCGGGAGAGGGCGGAGGGCAACACCCCCTGCACCTGGTTCTCGAAATAATGCCCGATCCCCATTAACGGCCCCGGCGAGGGCAGCGCGTCCGGAGAGAGTGGGATATGCGTCACGCGGGCGGCGGCTAGAAGGGCGCCGGCTTCGAAGCGGTAGCGCGTCCCGTCATCGGGCGAGAGCAGCTCACCGCCGCCCTGCGGGATGTCCGCCTCCACGCCCACACGCAGGCGCTCGATATTCCAGAGCAGCCAGCCGCCGGGATCGAGGGCCGGGTACGAGATGGGAGGCGCCGCCGCGGAGACCAGCACACCCGCCTCAGCCCCCCCGCTGGCGGCGGGAAATACCTGCTCGAGCTGCCGCACCGGCATCAACTTCAGGCGCCCTTCCAGATCGTACGCCTGCAGGCTGTCCAGGTCCGCGTCCAGGTCGGGGGAGATGTCGCACTCCCCGGAGAGCAGCCCTTCCAGCGGGTCTAGCGAGAAATGGAAGACCAGGCGCTTGAAGAAGGGCAGTTCCTCCTCCAGGCGGTGATAGCGGGGGTTCTCCTCCAGGCGGATCGCCTCGCCCGGTTCCCAGCGCACGATCCGGTACGGGCCCCACCCCAGGGGCAGGTCCGGCTCCAGCTCCTCGACCGGTTTTCCCACCGCGGAGAGCTCCTCCATGCTGTGCTGCGGCAGCGGCGTCCAGAAACCCTGCCCCAGGCCGGCGGGCCGGTAACCGGGGAGCCCGGTCCACACCGTTTCTGTCTCCCCTGCGGCGACGTAGCTCTGGGTGCGCCTCGCCAGGGCTTTCTTGGCCAGAGAGACGGACGGGGTCCCCGGGTCTGTGCTCAGGCGGAAGGAGAACACCGAATCGCTGGCGGTGAGCGGCTCGCCGTCAGACCAGGTCAGGCCGGGCAGCAGGGGGTAAGTGACCTGCACCTGCTCCAGCTCCACCGTCCCGCCGGAGTACTCCTGCGCGCAGTCCGCTGCACTGCAGCCCGCGGGCCGGTAAACAACCCCGGGCTCCAGGGAGACCACCTCTCCATGCTCGTCCACGATGAGCGTCCCCGGCGGCGCCTGGACGGTGCGCCTCAATGCCAGCCCGTTCTCGAAAGTCGGCTGGTCCTGCAGGACCCCCGGCCCCTGGCCCTGCGAAAGCGGGTCAATCGGGCCGTCGTACAGGGCGGAGAGCACCAGCCCGGCGGAAAGGTCCAGGTCTTCGCTGTACAGGTAGAGGGAGGCGGGTTCGTCCGCCAGGCAGATATCCAGCGTCTCTTCCTGGGCTGGCGGGTCAATGCGGAAGCTGACCGCCCCGAAGATCCCCCACTGGATCCCTTTGCCCAGCATGCGGAATTCATACCAGTGCACCTGGCGGTTCCAGGTATCATAAGCGGCGTAGCGCCGCACGCCGGTGGAATCGTCGTACCCGATGGCGGTGATGAAATGGTCGGTGTAACCATCGCCGTCGGTATCCACCAGCAGGGCCGCGGGCCGGCCCGCGTCGATTTCCGCCCGGTAGCTCTCCCAGTTCAGCCTGCCATCAAACATCGTCATGTTTTCCACGGAGACGGAATAACCGGCGGGCTTCACCCGGTTCACGTACCCTTCCAGGGCCGGGCCGAAATCGGAGAACCAGCTCCAGCCGTAGTAGTTCCCCCGGGAGCTCCAGGAAGTGCGCATAAAATCGGCCAGGCTGTCGGAGGGGTGCTCGTCGCCCAGGGGCTCTTCCGAGCGGTCCGGTTGAGGGGGTTCGGGGCCGTGGTCCACGGGCTGGACGTAATCTGTATAATGGCTGCCCGGGCCGAGCGAGCTCGCCATCATTTCGTTCACCGCCGCGGTCTGGGTGGAGGCGTCGCCCGGCACCAGCCAGTCGTAGCCCTGCGCGTCCCAATACCCGATGATCATCCCCGCTGCCGTGGGGCCGCAGCCGTGTCTCCACAGATAAGCCGGCACGCCCGGGATAACGACCGCCCCCGGCCCGGCCGGGCTGGATTCCGGCAGCACGGCGTCGCTTTGCGGCCTGGGCCCGGAGGTGCTCTGCGCATCGTAAATCGAAGGGGGTTCTTCACCCGGCCCCTGGGCGGCGCGGGCCGCGCCGGAAAGCAGACCCGGAGAGAGAGTGGAAAAGACCAGTATCAGCAGCGCAGCCAGCGGGAAGAGTCGACGGTGCATCAAGCTTGCTCCTATATCAGTAATATTTGGGGCCTATCCGGCCTCCTGCGGGGCAGGGCCGGCTCGGGCCCCGCCGTGAGCGAAAAAGCGGTTTCAGTTTCAGCGTGCCAGACCCGTTTCAACCACCCGGACGGCGCCGGTTTCAGGCAGGCAGAGGTAAATTCTGCATTTTTATTTAAAATTAAATGAATTTCTGCAATCACTATCGGCGAATTCTATCAAAACATTAGCCCAAATTCACACTTGTTTGCACTCCTTTCAATAATGACAGTGAGAATTGCAGATCAGGCCTGCCGCCCCGGCGCCAGAAGACCCTGAGTATCTATCCGAAATCGGCAGCAGCCAAAACCCTAATCCGTTTTGAATTTCAGAATCGGTAGCCACCAAAACCCTAAAGGTCGCCTTCAAGTCTCTTTCCAGTCAGGCTCCTTGTGGCGACCTTTAGGGTTTCCCTTCGCTGATCACCGGTTCTGTTTGTCAAAACTCTTAAGGTCGCCACAGGTCTCTTTTCAGTCTGGCTCCTTGTGGCGACCTTTAGGGTTTCCCTTTGGTTATCACCGATTTTGATTGTCAAAACTCATTAGGGCGGGTTTTCACGCCGCAAGGCGTCCGGCACAACCTGCAGGGCGGTCTTGCACCTGATTCCCTGGATGGCTCCAGGTGCAAGGCATTCCCCCGCCCTGCCCGCCCGGCTTCAAGCCCTGACCGGTTTGCCCGCCAGGCCCCCGTCCGGCGGTGAAAATGCCTCGCACCGGGCGCGTTTCAGGGCCGGTACGCCCGCTCCCCTCAAATTCAGGCTTGAGAAAGCCCATCCGGCCCGCCTCCGCCCGGCGTGACTTTTCATCTGAAACTGGGTATAATGATTCTTGGATTGCTGCCGCAAGGAACAAAGGCAGGGGAAACCATGAGCACAAGAAACGAACTGGAAAACGCCCTGAAACAGGCCATGCGCGCTCACGATGAGCTCCGCAAGCGGGTGGTGCGTATGGCGCTGTCGAATATCAAACAGGCGGAAATTGACCGCAGAATTACGCTGGACGAGGCCGGTGTGGTGGCCGTCCTGCAGAAAGAGGTCAAGTCGCGCCAGGAGGCCATCGCCGACGCCCAGAAAGCCAACCGGCCCGACCTGGTGGATGAGTCCCAGGCCGAAATCCAGATCCTGGAGGGCTTTCTGCCGCAGCAGCTCTCGGAGGCGGAGCTGGATGAGCTGGCGCGCCAGGCGGTCGCCGAGACCGGGGCCTCCTCACCGCGCGAAATGGGGCAGGTGATGAAGGTCCTGATGCCGCGCGTCCAGGGACGCGCCGCCGGAGACCAGGTCAGCCAGGCGGTCCGCAAGCTGCTGGGGTAGCAGGCCTGCCGGCTCCGGGCAGGAGCCTCTCCCGCCTGGCCCTCCCTCACGTTCGTTTTTAGAACCTGTTCTGAGAATATTATTCTTGTTGCTGCCGGGCGCAGTTTCGCCGCAACCTGCAGCAGCAGAACCACGTTTCAGCTAGAAACCGAGTTGATGACTGCTTCTGTAAACGCCGGTGTTTCTCCCCGGCCCGCCCAGCGGGTGTTCTTTTTTGCCCTGGTTCTTTTAGGGACCGGAGGCCTGGCGTTGTTCGCCCTGCTCTACCCGCTGCTGCCTTCCCTGTCCTCGCCCTCGCTGCAGGCAGGCCGGGTGGCCACGCAGGATATTTTGGCCCCGCGGGCCATCACCTACGAAAGCGCCGTGCTGACCGAGCAGCAGCGCGAGCTGGCAGAGCGCAGCGTGCTCCCGGTCTATTCCGGCCCCGATACCGGCATCGCCCGCAGGCAGCTCGAACTGCTGCGGAACGCGATGGCCTATATCACCTCGGTGCGCGGGGACGCCTTCTCCGGGCACGACCAGAAGCTGGCGGACCTGTCCCTCATGGAGGACGTGCGCCTGGGCGAGGCCACCGCAGACGCCATCCTGGGGCTCAGCGATTCTCGTTGGGGCGTGATCCAGCAGGAGGCGATCGTGGTGCTGGAGCAGGTGATGCGCAACACCATCCGGGAGGACCGCCTGGAGGAGGCGCGCCGTCAGGTCCCCACCCTGGTGAGCCTTTCCCTGACCGAAGAGCAGGCCGATATTGTGGCAGAGCTGGCGGCCGCGTTTATCGCTCCCAACAGCCTCTATAACGAAGAGCTGACCCTGGCGGCCCGAGCGGCGGCCCGCGAATCGGTCCAGCCGGTGATGCGCTCTTTTATCGCCGGCGAGACGGTCGTGCGGCGCGGGCAGGTGCTGACCGAAAGGGACCTGGAAGCGCTGCGTGAGCTGGGCCTGGCCCAGCCCGAGTTCGACTGGCAGGATGTCGCCAGCGCAGCCGTCCTGGTCCTGCTGGCGGTCGCTTTTATGGCCTTCTACCTGGTGCGAGACCGCCGCCTGATCCAGCAGCTGCGCGCCATCCTGATGATGTCCGCCCTGTTTGCGCTCTTCCTGCTCGCCGCCCGGATGACCGCCCAGAGCAGCAGCGTGATCCCCTATATCTTCCCCCTGGCAGCCTACGGGATGATCGTGGCGGTCCTGATCGGGCCGGAACCCGCCCTGGTCTCCTCCCTGCCCCTGGCCCTGCTCGCCGCCTACAACCTGCAGAACGACCTGGAGCTGACCCTTTACTACACCCTGGGGTCCTTCTTCGGCGTGCTGGCCCTGGGGAGCGCCCGCCGCATCACCTCTTTCTTCTGGGCCGGGGCGACCATCGCCCTGGTGGGCATGGGCGTGATCATCGTCTACCGGCTGCCGCTGCCCAACACCGACCTGTTCAGCATCGCGCCGCTGCTGGGCGCCTCCCTGCTCCAGGGAGTGGCCTCCATCAGCCTGACCATCATGCTGCAGTTCTTCCTGGCCCAGTTTCTGGGCCGGGTCACCCCCATCCAGCTCATGGAGATCTCCCGCCCGGACCACCCCCTGCTGCAGCAGATTCTGCGGCAGGCGCCCGGCACCTACCAGCACAGCCTGCAGGTGGCGAACCTGGCCGAACAGGCTGCAGAGCTGGTGGGCGCCGACACCCTGCTGACCCGGGTGGGGGCCCTTTACCACGATGCCGGGAAAACCCTCAGCCCCGCCTTTTTCATCGAGAACCAGATGCCCGGCAGCGCAAACCCGCACAACGAGCTCGACCCGGCCTCCAGCGCCAGGATCATCATCCAGCACGTCGAGGATGGGGTCTCGCTGGCGCGCCAGTATCACCTGCCGGGCAGAATCCAGGATTTTATCCGCGAGCACCACGGCACCATGACCACGCGCTACCAGTACGTCAAAGCGGTCGAGGCCGCCGGGGGCGACGAATCGCAGGTGGACGAGGAATTTTTCCGCTATCCCGGCCCGCGCCCGCAGTCCCGCGAGACCGCCATCCTGATGCTGGCGGACGGCGCCGAGGCCCGGGTGCGCGCCGAACGGCCGAAAGACGAGGAGAGCCTGCGCGCCCTGATCCGGAACGTGGTGGATATCCGCCTGGCCTCCGGGCAGTTGGACGACACCCAGCTCACCCTGCACGACCTGCACCTGATTGTCGACTCATTCACCGCCACCCTGCGCGGCATCTACCACCCGCGCCTGGAATACCCCAAGCTGGAGGCGGTGAAAGAAGCGGCCGCCCTCGGTCCGGGTTCCGAGCCCACCGTGCCGGTGCAGGCGCGCAGCGCGCCGGAACCGGAGGCGCAGGTGGAGGCGGAGGCCGAAAGCGTGAAGGCCGAGAGCTGACGCCCGGCGGGTTCCGGCGGCGGGGTTGCAGAAGGATACACAGCCTTGATCCACATCGAAATTGAAGCCCCTTACGAAGAGCTGGTCCGGCCAGACCTGCTGGAGGCCGCCGCCCGCGCCGCCCTGGAGCACCAGGGCGCCCCGGCCCCCTCTGCCCTCTCCATCATTGTCTCCGGGGAAGACCGGCTGCAGGAATTGAATTCCCGCTACCTGGGGATTGACGCCCCCACCGATGTGCTCTCCTTTCCTTCCGGCGATCTTGACCCGGAGTCCGGGGAGCGCTACCTGGGGGATATCCTGATTTCCGCCCCGCACGCCTCCGCCCAGGGCGCAGCCGCAGGCCACGGCGCCGCGGCCGAGTTCCAGCTCCTGGTGGTGCACGGGGTCCTGCACCTGCTGGGGCACGACCACGCCGGGCAGGCTGAAAAGGACGCCATGTGGGCCGCCCAGCGTGAAATTCTGGAGCGGATCGGCTCCCCGGCCAGGCCGCCGGACGAGAGCGCGCAGGATACCTGAACCCGGGCGCCGCAGTCCGGCCCGCCCACCCCACCCATGCGTTACTTTCTGATCACCCGCACCCGCTCCTTCCGCTATGCCTTCGCCGGCTGGTGGTTCGTCATCCGCACCCAGCGCAACGCCTGGATCCACACCGTCGTCAGCGTGGCCGTGCTGCTCGTCTCCGCCTGGCTGGGCCTGGCGCCCCGGGATTGGGCCGTCATCGTGCTCGCCATCGCCATGGTCTGGACGGCGGAATTCATTAACACCGCCCTCGAAGCGGTGGTAGATTTGGCCAGCCACCAGGAGCACCACGAACTGGCCCGGGTGGGGAAAGACGTGGGCGCGGCGGCCGTCCTCATCGCCGCGCTGGCCTCCGCGCTCATCGGCTTCCTGGTCCTGGGACCCCCGCTCTGGGAGCGGCTCCAGACCCTGGCGGCTGTTTTTTAGCCCGGCGGTGGGGCAGGTCCGCCCGGCACCCTGCGAGACCCAACGCGATCACCGGCTTCCCTGATAGAATAGCAGCATCTGTGGAACCGGCCTGGAGCCAGGCCGGAACCTTCCTTTTTACATGGACAGGGACCCTATGACCTCTCTTTCCTTTCGCTTCGGAACCGTGGGCGCGCCGCTCTCCACCCCCAAAAAACCGGGGGGCAGCGTGGGGGCCGTCCAGCGCCTGCGCGAGCTGGGTTTGGGCGCCCTGGAGCTGGGCTGGGTGAACTCGGTGCGCGTGACGGAGGCCACCTGCAGCCTGATCCAGGAGGCCGGCCGGGAGGCGGACGTCTCACTCAGCGTGCACGCCCCATACTTTATCAATCTCAACGCCGGTGATGAGGAGTGGCCGAAATCGCGCAAGCGCCTGATGGACGCCGCCTATTTCGGGAACCTGGCGGGGGCCACCGATATCATCTTCCATCCCGGCTCCTATTTCGGCCGCCCGCCCGCGGAAGTGCTGCCGAAGGCCATCGAACGCCTGCAGGGCTGCGTGGAGGAGCTGCGCGCCGCCGGCAATCCGGTGACCCTGAGGCCCGAGACGATGGGGAAAAGCGCCATGCTCGGCTCCTTCGAGGACGTGATCGCCTTCAGCCGGGAGGTCCAGGGGGTCGAACCCTGTATTGATTTCGCCCACCTGCACGCCCGCGGCGGCGACGGCTCGTTCAATACCTATGACGAGTGGGCCGGGCTGCTGGAGGCTTACGGCGGCGCCCTGGGCGAGGCAGCCCTCAAACGCCTGCACATCCACCTGTCCGGCATCGAATACGGGCCGCTGGGGGAGCGCAAGCATCTTCCCCTGGAGGAGGCCGATCTGGACCTGGAGGCCCTGCTGCGCGCCCTCCACGAGCTGGGCTGCCAGGGGCGCCTGCTGTGCGAAAGCCCTGCCATGGAGGACGACTCTTTGCTGATGAAAATAAAGTGGTTGGAGATCAGCGGGGAAGTGGAAAGCTGATCGAAGGAGAGAAGGGTATGGCCTCTTATTACCAGATGTCTGAGATGGAGGCAATGCAGGAACTCGGGACAGACCTGCAGCAGGGCCTCCCGGATGAAGAAGCGGCGCGCCGCCTGGAGCGCTACGGCCCGAACGAGCTGGTCGAGCGCGAAAAAATCAACCCCTGGAAGCTGCTCTTGAGCCAGTTCACCGAGACGATGGTGATCGTGCTGTTGATTGCGGCCGTCATCTCGGTGATCCTGGGCGAGTATATTGATGCGGTGGCGATCGGCGCCATCGTGATCCTGAATGCCCTGCTCGGTTTCCGCCAGGAATACCAGGCCGAGAAGGCCATGGAGGCCCTGAAAAAGCTGGCGGTGCCCAGCGTGCGGGTGCGCCGCAGCGGGCACGTGCGGGAGATCTCCTCGCGCGAGATCGTCCCGGGCGATATCGTGCTGCTGGAAGCCGGCAACGTGGTCCCGGCGGACCTGCGCCTGGTGGAAGCCGCCAACCTGCGCACCCAGGAAGCAGCCCTGACCGGCGAGAGCGAACCGGTCAGCAAGCATGTGCAGGCCATCGCGCGCGAGGCGGCCCTGGCCGAACGCACCAACCAGGTGTATATGGGCACCACCGTCACCTTCGGGCGCGGCGCGGGCGTGGTCATTGCCACCGGCATGCAGACCGAGCTGGGCGCCATTGCAGAGCTGATGCAGAGCGCCGGGTACGAGCCCACCCCGCTCCAGCGCCGCCTGAGCCAGTTGGGCAAAGCCCTGGCTGGGGTGGCCTTCGTGCTGGTGCTGCTGGTCTTCGGGATCGGCCTGCTGCAGGGTCAGGAGCTGCTCGAAACCTTCGAAGCCGCCATCGCCCTGGCCGTGGCCGCCGTGCCTGAGGGCCTGCCGGCCGTGGTGACCATCGCCCTGGCCCTGGGCGCCCGCCGCATGCTGCAGCGCAAAGCCCTCATCCGCAAGCTGCCCGCCGTGGAGACCCTGGGCAGCGTGACGGTCATCTGCAGCGATAAGACCGGCACCCTGACTGAGAACCGCATGACGGTGACGGTGGTGGACGTGGCCGAGCACCGCATTGACCTGAATCAGGAACAGCCCCGCTTCGGCCTCCGCACCGCCTCCGGCCCCTGCGAGGAGCGCCAGCCCACCCCCGAACAGGCTGAGATCCTGCGCAGCCGCCCCGCCCTGGCTCTGCTGCTCGCCGGCAGCTCCCTGGCGAACGACGCCATTCTCGAATGCGAGCAGGGCCGCCCGGAGGCCTACCATATCGTCGGAGACCCCACCGAGGGCGCCCTGGTGGTGGCGGCCGCCCGCGCCGGGCTGCAGAAGGAGCTGCTGGAGACAGCCTTCCCCCGGGTGGGCGAGGTGCCTTTCGAGAGCGAGCGCAAGCGTATGAGCACCCTGCACCGCATGCCGCGGCTGGAGGAGATCCCCGCCGAGCTGCGCGAGGCCTGGAACTGGGAGAAATGGCAGGCATACCCCTACCTGGCTTTCACCAAAGGGGCCATGGACAGCCTCTTGAGCGTCTCCAACCGGGTCTGGGTGGAAGACCGCATGGAGCCCCTCGACGAAAACTGGACCAGCCGCATCGAGGCCAGCAACCGCCAGCTCGCGCTCTCCGGCATGCGCGTCCTGGGGGTCGCCGTGCGCGCCTTCGAAACCCTTCCGGAGGACATCTCGGTGGAGCAGGTGGAACAAGACCTGATCTTCATCGGCCTGGTGGGGATGATCGACCCCGCCCGGGCGGAGGTCAAGGACGCGGTGGCGACCTGCAAGGCCGCCGGTATCCGCCCGATCATGATCACCGGCGACCACCCCCTGACGGCGGGCTACATCGCCGAAGAGCTGGGCATCGCCGCGAACGGCGCAGGCCCGGGAGAAGAGCGCCGGGCAATCACCGGGCAGGAGCTGGAAAACCTGTCGCCGCAGGAGCTCGAAGAGGTGGCCGCAAACTCCAGCGTCTTCGCCCGCGTCTCTCCCGAGCACAAGCTGCTGATCGTCCAGGCCCTGCAGAACCGCGGGCAGATCGCCGCCATGACCGGGGACGGGGTTAACGATGCCCCTGCCCTCAAAAAAGCCGATATCGGGGTGGCGATGGGCATCACCGGCACGGACGTCTCGAAAGAGGCCTCCGACATGATCCTGCTGGACGATAATTTCGCCACCATCGTGGCCGCCGTCGCCGAAGGCCGCACGATCTACGATAATATCCGCAAGTTTATCCGCTATATGTTGAGCGCCAACGCGGCCGAAGTCTGGCTCATGATCCTGGCCCCCCTGATCGGCATGCCGCTGCCCCTGCTCCCCCTGCAGATCCTGTGGATCAACCTGGTGACGGACGGCCTGCCGGGCCTGGCCCTGGGCGTGGAGCAGCCGGAGCCGAACACCATGAACCGCCCGCCCCACCCGCCCAACGAGGGCATCTTCGCCCGCGGCCTGGGCTGGAGCATCATCTGGGTCGGCCTGCTGATGGGCACCCTCTCGCTGGGCGCGGGCTGGTGGTACTGGCGCATGGGGGCCAGCCTGGAGCTGGTGCGCACCATGGTCTTCACCACCATCGTGCTGGCCGAGATGGGCTACGTCCTCAGCCTGCGCTCCAACACCTATTCGGTGTTCCAGATCGGCCCGTTCACCAACCGCGCCATGAACGGGGCGGTGCTGCTGACCCTCGTCCTGCAGCTGGTGGTGATCTACGTGCCCTTTATGCAGGTGATCTTCGAGACCACCGCCCTGCCGCTGCGCGAGCTGCTGATCTGCGTCCTGCTCGGAAGCGTGCTCTTCTTCGCAGTGGAGATCGAAAAGTGGATCAAGCGGTCCCGGGCTTGAAGCAGCCCCTGGACCGGTTAAATCAAAAAAAATGTGCGGCTGCGCCGCACATTTTTTTATTTATCCAGAATTACCGTTCTCACGTCTATTGAACCTGGCGGAAATTGATGATGATCAGGTTCTGGGTGCAGTCTTCGAAGGTGCTGAAGTACACCTTCTCCGACATGGGCACGCCGGCCTGGTCCAGAAGCTGGATCCAGAGCGTGTCTTTAGAGACGGTGGGGTAATCGGCAAGCTGAATCTCATACCCTGCCGGCCCGAATTGGGGGGCCACACCGGTCAGGCTGGGGATATCCATGCGCCGCCCGCCCAGGTCGCCGCCCAGCTGGACCACGACCCCGGTGGAGACCGGCGCCCCGCTGGCGTTCAGCACCTGCCCGGCCACGCTCAGCCAGTTACAGCCCGCCTCGGGATGAAAAGCCAGGCTGGAGATCGCCACCGGGCTGCCGACGTCCACCGCAAACCGCAGCTCGGAGGACGGGGTGATGGTCGGCTCGAGCGGGCTGATCGGGGTCTCGGGCAGCACGAAAGCCGCCGTCGCCGTAGGTTCCGGCGTGGGGGTGATGGTCGGCGTCAGCGAGGGCAGGGGCGTCCAGGTCGGGGGCAGGATCACACGCGCCGTTGGCGTTGGGGTGGCGGTGGGCGGGGCCTGGGTGGGTGGGGGGAAGAAGTTGAAGGGCACGTTTGGATCGGTGAAGATCATAAACGTCCCCCCGGCGACGCAGGCGACCGAGGCCAGCACCAGGATGGTTAACACATTCCAGATAAAGCCGCCAATATTTCTGCGTTTAGGGACGGGTTCGTTGTACTCAAAAGGGTCCATTGTCGTTACCAGTGGTGGGTGATGTCCCTGAACAGGAATCAGGATACCAGTATTTCGATCTCGCTCGTGCTGCGGCGCTCATCCAGCCAGGATTGGAGCGCCTGGAATTGAAGCTCCAGGAGGGCGTCGGGCTCGAGCAGGCGCTCAGCCTCCCGCCCGACCACCTGCAGGATGTGGAACCCGGCGGCGGTCTGGATCACCTGGCTGTGCTCTCCGGGCTGGAGGCTGAAGGCGGCCTCCTCCAGGCCCCTGTCCGGCAG
This sequence comes from Chloroflexota bacterium, assembly GCA_023395675.1. GTDB lineage: Bacteria > Chloroflexota > Anaerolineae > Anaerolineales > UBA4823 > JAEWYL01. The sequence goes on from JAEWYL010000074.1 coordinate 13,373, forward strand.
ATAGCCGCGCGGGAACCAGCCCAGCTCGCCGCCGGCGACCGGGTCGTATTCTCTCGCCAGGGTGGCGAAATCAACGCCGTTCTCCAGGCGGGCCAGGGTCTCCTGCGCCGCGGCCGCATCCGGCAGCAGGATCTGGCGCGCGTGGACCTGCTCCGCGGTTCCGGGCAGCTCTTCCAGGATGCGGTCGCGCATCCAGGCGGCGGCGGCAGAACGCGCCAGGCTGCGGCGGAATGATTCCTCGCTGTAGCCCTGGGCCTCCATCCAGCCCTGCAGGGCCTGCGCCCCGCCCATCTCCGCGCTCAGCTGCTCCACCCGCGCCTGCAGGCCGGCCTCGTCCAGGGTATATCCGGCCTCGCCGGCTGCCTGGGCCAGGAGCAGCTCTTCCACCAGGTTATCCAGCACCCGGTTTTTTTCCTCCGCCGGCAGGTCCGCCGGAGCGATACCGGCCGCCGAGGCAAAGCGCGCCAGCTCCGCCTCGTACTCCTCCTGCGTGATCCCCTCCCCGTTCACGCGCGCCGCCAGGGGCGCAGGCGTGGGGGAAGGCTCCTCCGCGGTGGGCGAGGCGGCCGGGGTTTCCTGGGTGGGGTCAGCCGCCTGCGCGGTGGGGGTGAGCGGCGCGGGCTCCGGGCCGGTGCGCCCGCAGGCGCTCGCGACCAGGAGCAGGCACAGACAGAACAGAATTTTGAACCGTCCGGGGTATTTGGCTACCATTAGGGCAAATTATACCCTCGTTCACAATCCGCGCCTGTCCAGTAAAGCGCCTTGCGGGATTGTAAAGTAACCGCAAATCAGGCTACAATAGCGGTACCGAGAAAAATCACAGGAGTATCCTTCATCCACTTATGCAGCCCGAGACCATACGCTCCTTCGCCCGTTTTCTATATCACAACCTGGCCCACCTGGATATCGCCGGGCTGGAAAAAGTGCCGCTCGAGGGCGGACTGCTCATCGCCACCAACCATCTCAGCCGCCTGGACCCGCCGCTGGTCTACGTCACCATCCAGCGCAGTGACATGACCGCCATGGTTGCCGACACCTATAAGAAATTCCCGGGCATCAACTGGCTGATTAAAAAGGTAAGGGGCATCTGGGTCGCCCGGGGAGAAGCGGACGTGCGCGCCCTCAAGGAAGCGCGCCAGTACCTGCAGGCCGGCGGGGCTCTGGGCATCGCCCCGGAGGGCACCCGCAGCAGGCAGGGCAGCCTGCTCCCCGGCAAGACCGGGGCCGCCTACCTGGCCGATAAAGCCGGGGTCCCGGTCCTGCCGACCGCCGCCTGGGGCACCGAGGACGCCGTCGCCCGGCTGCTGACCCTGCGCAAACCGCGCATCTACCTGCGCTTTGGCGACCCCGTGCTGCTGCCGCCGGTGGAGCGCCGCACCCGGGAACAGGACCTGCAGCGCAACACGGACGAGATCATGTGCCGCATCGCCGCCCTGCTGCCCGAGCAGTACCGCGGCGTGTACGCCGATCACCCCAGGCTCAAAGAACTGCTGGGGGAGGCGCGGCCTGTCAGCGCCGGTCCCACGATTTAACCGCCTCCTGAAAAATTGCCGGAAGTGCCGTACAGGCTCGGCGGGGGAACACGGACCGGGCGAAATCCTGTGCGTGCGCGGATATGCGCCATTCGAGCGCGACCGGTAGGGGCACGGCGGTGAATCTTCCGAAACCGGCGAAAAAACGCCTCCAGCCGTGCCCTTCCTCGCCCCGATAATCCGTTTTCCCGCCGCGCCGGGGGCACGGACCGGGCGAAATCCTGTGCGTGCGCGAATATGCTCCGTTCGAGCGCGACGGGTAGGGGCACGGCGGTGAATCCTCCGAAACCGGCGTAAAAACGCCTCCAGCCGTGCCCTGCCTCGCCCCGAATATCCGTTATCCCGCCGCGCCGGGGGCACGGACCGGGCGAAACAACCTCCCTGCCTCCCCGCGCTTGACATCCAACCCTGTTTTGGAGATAATAAGGGGCACAACCTGTTACGAACGGCGACGACAGAGGAAAGTAAGCCGGTGAAAACCGACAGGGAGGCGGCGGGCGCAGACTGA
>JAEWYL010000152.1 GCA_023395675.1 Chloroflexota bacterium
CCTGGCCTCCCCGGAAGCCAGCTTCATCTCGGGCGAGGTCTACGGCGCCACCGGCGGCCGGCCGATCGCCTGAAAATCAATATCCAGGTTAATTGAAAAATGTGCGGCTGCGCCGCACATTTTTCAAATAATCGCCACTGAAAAGTAGTACAACCGAAGAGCGAGGTCTACGGCGCCACTGGCGGCCGGCCCATCGCCTGAAGAATAATTTAATATATGAAAAACGTGCGGCCGCGCCGCACATTTTTCAAATCATAGATACTGAAGAGCGGTGGAGTCACACGCCCCAAGATCACTGCATTAAGAGATGTGGATAGCGCTACCGGAGGCGGCGATGGGTAAATTTATCCAAAAACGCGGCTTTATTCCGTGGAATAAAATCGATATCTGGCTCCAGGGCTTCCGCTCCATCTGGGTGAGCACCACCCGCCCCGATGGGCGGCCCCACTGCGTCCCGGTCTGGTACTGGTGGGACGGGGAGGCGATCTATTTCACCTCCGGCCCGCAAGGGCAGAAGGTGAAGAACCTGGCGCACCAGCCGGGCATCGTGGTGCACGCCGGCGACGGGGACGACGCCCTGATCCTGGAGGGGGAGGCGGTGCGGGTGAGCGACCCGCAGGAGCGGGAGCGCGTCAACCGGGCTTATATGGAGAAGTACGTGGACCCGCACTCCGGGGCCAGGGCCTCGCTCCTCGACGAGGACCCTCTGTACCGGGTGGACGTGCGCCGCATCATGATCTGGGAGTATGGGACGGTCAGTGCCCGCACCGACTGGGTTAAAGAATTATCCACAGATGGCGCAGATGAGCGCAGATAAATGAAGAGATAATACCCGGATATTTTTGGGGCGAGGATCGCTCGCCCCAAAAATATCCGGGTAAATTCACATCAGGTGGTGGGGGTTATAGAGGCCAGAACAGGGGGACGAGGAAAATCGCCAGCAGGAAGATAATGACCGTCAGCAGGGAGCCGACCTTGAGAAAGTCCGCGAAGCGGTAGCCGCCCGGGCCGTAGACCATCAGGCAGGAGGGCTCGAGGGGGGTCAGGAACGAGCAGCTCGCGGCCACGGCGATCATCATGGCGAAGGTGCGCGGGTTCAGCCCGAGCTGGGCGGCGGTCTGCAAGGCGACCGGGGTGACCACGATGGCAGCCGCCTGGTTGGACATGGGCTGGGTGAGCAGGACGGTGAGGGCGAAGAAGGCGCTGAGCAGCCAGGCGGGGTTGGCCCCGCCCAGGAGGCCGGCCATCTGCCCGGCGAGGAATTCGGCCGCGCCGGTGTGCTCCATGGCCGCCCCCAGGCCGAGCATGCTGCCGATCAGGATGATGGCCTTCCACTCCACTTCACGGTAAGCCTCCTCCGGCGTGAGGGCGCGGGTGACGAAGACCACCAGCACGCCCAGCATCACAGCCACCGGAAACGTGAGCAGGTTGAAGGTGGTGAGCAGGATCGCCCCGGCGAAAGCGCCGATCGCCACCGGCGCGTGTTTGAGGTTGGGCGCTTTCTCCTCCAGGGAGCTGAGGATCCTCACCACCCGGGCGAACTCCAGGGCGGCGATGTTTTCCCGGCTGCCCTGGAGCAGCAGCACGTCCCCCAGGCGCAGGGGGGTCTGGCTGAGCTTGCGCCGCATGGTCTGCCCGCTGCGGTTGATCCCCAGCACCTGCAGGCCGTAGCGCTCGCGGAAGCGGAAGCCCTTCAGGGTGCGCCCGATGAGGGGCGAGCGCACCAGGATGATGGCGTCCACCAGGTGGATGTCCTCCGACTGGAGTTCGGGGTCCGAAAGCCTGACGTCGGCCTTGATCTCCACCCCGGCGGTGGTCTTGATCCCGAGGATATCCTCGCGCTGGCCCTCCACCAGGAGCACGTCGTTCTCGTCCAGGCGCATATCCGGGCGCGGCAGCAGGTAGCGGTTGTCGCCGCGCACCACGCGCACCACGTTCAGGTCCAGCTCGTTCCCCAGCCCGGTCTCCTCCAGGGTGCTGCCGATCCAGTCCGAGCCGGGCAGCACCACCACCTCGGTCAGGAAATTCCGTTCTTCCCAGCCGTTCTGGTCCGGGTCGCCCTGGCGGTCGGGGATCATGCGGCGGCCGATAAAGTACATATAGAGCAGCCCGGCGACCACCACGGGGATGCCCACCGGCGAAAGCTCGAACATACCATGGGGGCCTGCCCGCTGCGCGCCATCAGGCTGCTGACCACGATGTTGGTCGAAGTGCTGACCAGGGTGACCGAGCTGCTTAAAATCGAGGCAAAGGCCAGGGGCATGAGCAGCTTCGACGAGCTCACCTTCGCCCGGCGGGCCATGCCGATCACCACGGGGATAAAGATGGCGGTGGAGGCGGTGTTGCTGATGAAAGCGCCGATCAGGGCCGAAGTGACCATGATGGCGATCAGCATCCACTTAGCGTTCTTGCCGGTGCGGCGCAGGATGGAGCGCGAGGCCAGCTCCACCACGCCGGTGCGCAGCAGGGCGGCGGAGAGGATCAGCAGCCCCAGGATCATGATCACCGCGTCGCTGCCGAACCCGAGAAAGGCCTCTTCGACGGGCAGCAGGCCGGTGATGGCCAGCGCCAGGAGCAGGCCCAGGCCGATCACCTCCGCCGGGAGCCGTTCCTGGGAGAACAGCACCAGGGCGACCAGAATCATGAATAAAAGTAAGCCAATTTCGAAGGTCATCGAATCTCTTTCCCCCGGTTCAATCCGGTGATTATACCTTACCGTTAAATTAATAAAGGGTGTGGTGCGGCAGCCGCATCACAAGGTATTCAGAAGGTAGCCCTTACTCACGTTCTCTACATGGCTGATTCAAAAATGCGGGGAGGGGCGGGCAGGGCGAAGCGCAATTCATGCACCGCCGCGCCTCCGTTTGGTGCGAGACGATATTTCGCGGCCGGGGAAGGTTTGCGCGCCGGCAGCTGTAGGGGCACGGCGGTGCGCGGACAGAAATTCGCCCGATCCGCCTCCAGCCGTGCCCTTTCACGCCCTGGAAATATTTTTCCACCGCGCTCCCGTCCGGTGCGAGACCGTAATTCGCGGCCGGGGAATGTTTACGCGCCGGGAGGGGCGGGCACGGCTGGAGGC
>JAEWYL010000156.1 GCA_023395675.1 Chloroflexota bacterium
CGGCGCGCTGGTCTCCAAACCGGCGGCAGCCCGCTGGGCGGTTGAGCGCCTGGACGGACGCTGGCGGGGATTGATCGCCCGCGCCGAAGCCTGGCTGCCGGGCGAAGCGCTGAATGACCTGGATGAGACCCTCGCCTTCGTCCGTGCGACCCTGGAGTACGCCCGGAGGCAGGTCGTGAGTGTTTCTCGATAAACGAGGATTCATCAATTGTTAAAGGGGTCATTTTTGGGTGGCTCCGCCACGCATAAATGACCCCTTTAACCAGCTTTTTGTGCATCCATCCATCTGATGCTGTGGCAATCGCGTCTCGCCATTTTTCTCCCACCCGAGAGGAGAAGGTAGGGTTGTTTGTGAGGCTACGCCCCACAAACAACCCTAGAATAACCTGGTTTTACGGGATTGCGCCTCGAAACGGGGGGAGGGTGCAATCGCCCTGTATTGGGGGATGGTCGGGGAATAAATCCGCCGGAGCCGGTTTCGAGTAAAATAGACCGGTACAGAACCGGTTAGCTGCATGGTCAGTCATCCAGGAGGCGCTATGTCCGATGTTCTCATCGCCTATACTACCAACTCCGGCTCCACTGACGCGGTCGCCCGCGCTGTCGGCGACGAGCTGGCGCAGTGCGGGTTGGAGGTCGAGGTACGCCGGATCGAGGAGATCGAGTCCGTCGCAGGCTACCGGTCGGTGATTGTCGGCGGGCCGATGATCATGGGCTGGCACCGGGAGGCGGCAAAGTTTTTGAAACGGCACGAGTCCGCTCTTAACCACATCCCCGTAGCCCTGTTCTTCACCTGCATGTCCCTCACCCAGACCGGGGATACCCAGGTGCAGGATGTGCCTGTCTTTGTAGACCCGGCTCTGCCCCAGCCTCCCAAAAAACCCGGCCGGCTGACCTTCAAAGAGCGCTACGCCACCCTGCCCAAATACCTGGGGCCGGTCCTGCGCTCCGTTCCTGCCGTTACCCCGGTCAGTGCAGCCTTCTTCGGCGGGCGGCTGGAGCTTTTCCGCCTGAAGCTGCTTCAAATGCTTTTCGTGATGATCATTATTGGAGCACAACCCGGGGACCGGCGTAACTGGAATGCGGTGCGAGAATGGTCTACCGGACTGGCGCCATTGCTGCGGCAGGGGCAAGAGCAAAGCGCAGATGCAGTCAAAACCGGATAATTCTCAGGAAACCTGGGGCGAGGACCAATCGCGCCTGTTCATTGATTACGGGCGCTACTTTGTCCCACAGCGTGAGCGGCAGCTGCGCACCATCGCCGCCCTCTTGCCGGCCTCCGGCGAGCCGTTCGCCGTGCTGGAGGTTGCCTGTGGGGAAGGCCTGCTGGCGGAAACCATCCTGGAAGCGCACCCGGCGGCGCGCCTGTTCGGCCTGGATGGTTCGCAGGAAATGCTGCAGGCGGCCCGCAGGCGTTTGCAGCGCTTCGGTGAGCGCTTTCAGGCCGGTCCTTTCGACCTGTTCTCACGGCACTGGCCCACGGTAGAACTGCCCGTAAGGGGCGTGGTCAGTTCGCTCGCCATCCACCACCTGGACGGACCCGGAAAGGCCGCCCTGTTTCGGGAGATCTTCGAGCTGCTGGCGCCCGGCGGCGCGCTGGTCATCGCAGACCTGGTGGAGCCCGCAAGCCGGGAAGGCTGGGAGCTGGCAGCCGCCCAATGGGACGAGGCCGTGCGCGACCGTTCCCTGGAACTGGACGGCAGTGAGGCCGGTTTTGAACATTTCAAGAACCAGCGCTGGAATTTGTACCGCTACTTCGATCCCCAGGATATTGACCGGCCCTCCCGGCTTCTCGACCAGCTCCGCTGGTTGGAGCAGGCCGGTTTCACCGGGGTAGATGTATATTGGATGCTCGCCGGACATGCCATCATCGGCGGGCGAAAACCGGACCAGGAGTAAACCATGAATAACATCAAAGTGAACGCTTACCCGCTCATCTTGCTCATTCTGCTGATCGCCATGGTGCTGTGCGCTCTCTCCATCAACATCCAGTAATCGGGAGGCAGGAGGCCCAGGCTTGCGGCCGGACAGTTTCCCTCGCTGGAAAACCGTCCACCAGCCGTTTTTCCAGCGAGGATAGGGCCGGCAGCAGCGCTCCGATTCACTGGAAGCATTCATAATCAGAGGGCAAGTTGTGAAAAGCAGGCGGCCTCGCCGCTAACAACACACAACTTCCCTTCCATATTTGGGACAAATTCTCGAAACAGTTCAGGCGGGCAAATCCTGAAAAAGAGGGGTTTTTATGCGCATTCTGGTAACTGGCGGCGCCGGCTATATCGGCAGCCACACCTGTGTTGAGCTGCTCAACGCCGGCTACGAGCTGGTGGTGGTGGATAATCTTTGCAACAGCCAGGAAGAGGCCCTGCGCCGGGTGGAGCGGATTACAGGCAAGAAAATCCACTTCCACCGGGTTGACCTGCTGGATAAAGCCGGGCTCTATGCGGTTTTTGCACACGAGCTGCTCGACGCGGTCATTCATTTTGCCGGTCTCAAATCCGTGGGAGAGTCGGTCGAACAGCCGTTGCGCTACTACCAGAACAACCTGACCGGCACGCTGAATCTGTGCGAGCTGATGGCCTCTCACAATATCAAGAAGCTGGTCTTCAGTTCATCTGCCACCGTCTATGGTGAAAACACCCGGATGCCGCTGAAGGAAGATGCCCCGCTTCAAGCCACCAACCCCTACGGGCGTTCCAAGCTCTTTATCGAAGAAATGCTGCAGGACCTTGCCATTTCTGACCCGTCCTGGAGCATAATCCTGCTGCGCTACTTCAACCCGGTCGGGGCGCATCCCAGCGGCCTGATCGGTGAAGATCCTTCCGGCGTCCCCAACAATCTCTTCCCCTACATTACCCAGGTCGCCGTGGGGCGCCTGCCGGAACTGCGCATTTTTGGCAACGATTACCCCACCCCCGACGGCACCGGCGTGCGCGATTATATTCACGTGGTCGATCTGGCGACCGGACACATCGCCGCCCTGCAGCACCTGGAGCGTATGACCGGCGCCCGGGCCTACAATCTGGGCACCGGCAATGGGAGTTCGGTTCTCGAGGTGGTACAGGCGTTTGAGCGGGCTTCCGGACGGGAAATTCCCTACCGTTTCGAGGACCGCCGCCCCGGGGACGTGCCCGTATCCTACGCCGATCCCTCCCAGGCGGAGCGCGAGCTGGGCTGGAAGGCGGAGCGAGATATCAACCAGATGTGCGCAGACGCCTGGCGCTGGCAGTCTCAGAACCCGGAAGGGTATTAATCCGCCTGCAAAAGCGGATCTGGCCATGCCTACCGAGGATGCCAGGCGCTGGAACGCCCGCTACAGCGATCAGGGGGGCCGCTACGCCCGCTTCACCCGGCCGCGCCCTTTTTTACTGCGCTGCGCGCCTCACCTTCCCGGGTCCGGCCTGGCCCTGGATGTGGCCATGGGCCTGGGAGGCAATGCCGGCTTTTTGCTCTCCCGCGGGCTGCGCGTCATCGGCGTTGATATTTCCATCACCGCTCTGCGGAGTGCCAGAGAGCGCCTGCCCGGCCTGATGGTTTACCTTGCCGACCTGACCGGGGCCGTCCTGCCCGGCGAAACCTTCGACGTAATCCTCAACTTCTACTATCTCCAGCGCGACCTCTGGCCCCAGTACGAGCGCGCCCTGCGTCCCGGGGGGCTGTTGATCTTCGAAACCCTCACCCGCGGTATGCAGCACCTGATGCCCGAGGTAGACCCCGTCTACCTGCTTGCACCGGGCGAGCTAAAATCCGCATTCCCGGGGCTGGAGACCCTGGAGTATGCCGAGAGCTGGACGGAATCCGACAGCGGGCATCCCCGGGCCTCCGCCAGTCTGGCCGCCCGGAAACCCCTGGTCTGAGCCCCTAATCCACACCGGCAGCGGGAATGCGTTCCGTAAACCTCCCTTATTCTATCCAATTTACCGCACAATTGTTCGTTTTTTCCCCTTGCCAGCCGGGCAATATCTTGCTAAGATAACATCAGGACGGGATAAGCAATCAGAGGGAGTTTGAGATGTGGTTGTGTGCGGCCAGGTCTGTGTCAGGCCGCTGACCGCTTCCCATCATCCCCCCTTTCACAAACTATTAGTGCAACCATTTGGCGGGTAGATCTAGAAAGGAAAAACGAATGTGTGGTAGATTTACGTTGACGGTGGACACGAGCCGCCTGCAGCAGAGCTTTCCAGACCTGGATATCCCGGAGGGCATTCAGCCCCGCTACAACATCTCCCCCTCCCAGCCCGTGGCGGTCGTGCCGAATGACGGTAAAAACCGGCTGGATTACTTTGTCTGGGGCCTGATCCCTTCCTGGGCCAAAGACCCCTCCATCGGCAACCGGCTGATCAACGCCCGCGCCGAGACTCTGATGGAAAAACCCTCCTTCCGCACTGCTTTCCGGCGGCGGCGCTGCCTGGTCCTGGCAGACGGGTTCTACGAGTGGCACCAGGAGCCGGGCAAGCGCGGGAAAACCCCCATGCTCATCCGCATGGAAGACGGCAGCCCTTTCGCCTTTGCCGGGCTGTGGGAGCTCTGGAATTCACCGGATGGTTCCCAGGTCCTTTCCACCACCATCATCACCACGCAGCCGAACAGTCTGGTCGCAAATATCCACAACCGTATGCCGGTAATCCTGCCCCGGGCTGCCCATTCGCTGTGGCTGGAACCCAGCGAGGTGGACCCGGCGGGGTTGGTGGGCCTGCTTGACAGCTATCCTGCCGAGGAGATGATGGCCTACCCCGTCTCCACCCTGGTTAACGACCCGAAGAACGAAGTGCCCGACTGCGTCCTGCCCCTGGCTGATTGAGAAGCACCCCGTCCGGCAGGCGCCTCCAGGAGCTCCCATGGACCCTACCCGACTGATGACCTCCACGTTTACCCGCTCTCCTCGGGGAGAGGCGGTCGCGCGCAGCCTGGCCGCCGCCCTCCGGGCGGTCGATCCGGCGGAAGCCGTCTCTCGGTACATGCAGCGCAGCGGAGACGAGCTGCGGATCGGTGGAAGAGTCTACGACCTCAGGCGCTTCGAGCGCGTCTTCCTGATCGGAGCCGGAAAAGCCGGCGCGCCGATGGCCCGGGCCGCCTCCCGCATCCTGGGAGACCGGCTGGAGAGAGGCATCGTGATTGTGAAGGAGGGCTACGCCGGGGATGAAGA
>JAEWYL010000274.1 GCA_023395675.1 Chloroflexota bacterium
GAGAGAATAGTCTGCTGCGGTTTCATCCACAGGGCCGGGAGGCCCGAAAGAAACGAATTAACGGGTTTAAACTCAAAACCGGACGGCGAGGCGTCCTGTTGCAGTTTCTCATCTGAGATTAATAGTATCACGAAGGGAAAAAGAGCGCAACCATCGCGCCCGGCGGCGCACGGCTCTCAGGCGGTCTCTTTGCGGCAATGCGCCCTGGCGAAAGCTCTCTTCCTGCGCCTCATGCAGCGCCGCGAATGCCCAAAAGCGGCTACTGCGGCGCTCTCTTTAACTTGCGCACGTCGCCCTGGCGCACCGTCACTCCGGAGGCGTCCAGATGCTCCAGCAGGGCCAGTACGTACTTGCGGCTGGTGTTGAAATGGTCGCGCACCTGGGCTGCGCTGAGGGTCCCGTGGGCGGCGAACAGGCTATGCAGTTCCTGCAGCATGCGGGTGTAGTCCTCCGCCCGGAAGACCACCTCGGGCCCAACCTGGACCAGCCGGCCCAGGTCCACCAGGGCCTCGTAAAGATCCTCCCCCGCCTCCGCCTGGGTCTCCTTCACGGAAGGCGGGGCGTAAGGAGCGGCCGCAAAACGGGCCAGCAGCGCCTCCACCCTGCGCTCCTGGGCCGGGGTGAAGCGCACCTCGTGCCCGGGGCGAAGCACCAGGGGACCGGCTTCTTCCAGCTCCCCGGCTTCCCTCAAACGGGCCAGCACCGCGTTGAAGACCCGCGGCGGGGTTTTCAGGCGGCTTTTCAACTCTTCGCGCGCCATCCCCCGGCGGAGCGGGTTCAGGCGGTGGTAGCTCTCCACTTCGCCCAGCAGGCGGCGGTGCAGGTCCTCCCAGGTCCCCCGACCGGCGACCAGCGCGCCGCTCTGAGGGGTCAGGCCCTCCAGCCCGCCCTCCTCCAGGCTGACGATCAGCCCTTCCTGTGCGAGCTCCTGCAGGGCCTGCGCCGCAGCCTGGCTCTCCAGACTGGAGCGAGCGACCACCTCGCGCAGTGGGGCCGGACCCAGGGATGCCAGGGCCTGAGCCAGGATGTCGGCGTGAGAGCCCTGCGAAAGGGCTTCCAGAGCAGCCAGGGCCTCGGCTGCAAAGCGGCGGTGGCGGCCTTTGGGGTGGGGGTCCACCACGCTGCCCCCACCCAGAGTCTCGCCCGGGGAAGGGCGGCGCAGGATGTAGCGGTCGCCGCGCAGGGCCACCACCGGCTCCGACAGCGCCAGCTGCAGCCAGCCCGGGTCGCCCGGGAGCAGCTCCTCAGCCCCGAGCAGGCGGGCGCGGGCCATGATCTCGGCCGCGCCCAGATAAAGTTTGACCTCGGTGTTGTGTTTGAGGGGCAGGCTGGCGTCGGGGAGCAGGCGGAAGCGCACGTCCAGGAGGCGGGTCGGACGGTAGCGGCCCGGGTGTGCGATCACATCTCCCCGGCGCACCTCTTCCACCGCCACCCCGCTGATATTCACCGCCGTGCGCGCGCCGGGGACGGCGGTCTCCTCCTTGCGTTTATGGGTCTGCAGGCCGCGCACCCTGCCCCGCCGCCCCGCAGGCAGGATTTCGATCTCATCCCCCACCTGCAGGCGGCCGTCGCTGAGGGTGCCGGTCACCACCGTCCCAAAGCCGGCCATGGTGAAAACCCGGTCCACGGGCAGGCGCGGCCTGCCGAGATCGGGACGGGATGGGCGTCCGGCGAGACATTCCGCCAGGGCCTGCACCAGCGGCTGCAGGCCCTCCCCCGTGCGGGCCGAGGCACGCAGGATGGGGGCGTCCTCCAGCACCGTGCCGGCCAGGGCCTGGCGCAGGTCGTCTTCCACCAGATCCAGCCAGTCGGGGTCGTCCAGCAGGTCTATCTTGGTCAGGGCCACCACCCCGCCCTGAATCTGCAGCAGGTCGAGGATCGCCAGGTGCTCACGCGTCTGGGGCATCACGCCCTCGTCCGCAGCCACCACGAAAAGGGCCGCATCAATACCGGCCACCCCGGCGAGCATATTTTCAATGAAATCCCGGTGACCGGGCACGTCCACAATGCCCACTTCTTCACCGTCCGGCAGGGCCAGCCAGGCAAAACCCAGGTCAATGGTCATCTCCCGCTCGCGCTCTTCCTTCAACCGGTCGGGGTGGACGCCGGTGAGGGCCTGCACCAGGGTTGATTTCCCATGGTCCACGTGGCCTGCCGTGCCGATCACGCGCATAGCGCCGCTCGCTACCTTACCCGGCCCAGGGAGCGCTCGTAGGCCGAGACCCAATCGTGAGCCATCGCCAGCAGGGCCTGCAGGCGCTTGTCGGTGCCGTCGTTCATCTGCTGCAGCAGATCCTGGATCTCCTGGATGCCGTCCTCCAGGCGGGTCACACGCTCCACCATGCGGTCGTACTGGCGCTGAACGTCGCCGCGGGCTTCTTCCTGGGTGAGGGTGTAGTTGGTCCAGCGCTTCTGGTCGTCGGCCTTGAAAGTGACCCACTCCTGGCGGAAGCGCTCTTCAGCCAGGCGCTGGATCTCCGTGATCTCGTTGATGCGGCGCTCAACCTTAGCGGAGAGTTCCTCCAGCGCCTGCTGAGCGCGCTTGACCGAACGGTGGGTGGCATCCAGAGTCGCCAGATTGGTCTCCACATCCTTGGTCTGGGCTTCGATCGTGTCGAAGCGGGCGTTCCATTCCTTCCACACCCGGTCGCGCTCCACCTGAAGCAGAGCCTGGTTCTCGAGAAAAGCCGTTTGGGCTTCCCGGCGCTCGACCTCGAGCTGGGCGATCTCGTTCAGGCGGGTCTCCAGCTTGCGAATAGCGCTGGCGTTCAGCTCGTTGCGGCCGCGGCTTTCGTCCACGTGCTTGCGCATGGCTGCCACCTCGCCCTGCAGATCGGTGAGGCGCTTGGTATCCTGCCGCCGCCCGTCCTCCAGCAGGCGGTAGGAACGGGTGTATTCCTCCTCGCTGCGGCGGACGGTCTCGATGCGCAGGCGCACCTCATCAATGAGCTTGGCCAGGCGGCTCTCCTCCTCCACCCGCGCCTGCAGGCCGCGCTTGATCTCCGGGATCGGCGCCAGTTCCTTGCGCAGCTCAGCCAGAGAGGCATCCAGGCCGCGCATTTCGACCCGGCGTACTTTCTCCAGCTCCTCAATGCGCTTGGCGAAATCCTTTTCCAGCTCTTCAACCGCCTGTTTGGACTCGATCCGGGCTTGGCGGACCGAGTCGTCGTACTGGTCCATACGGCTGACGATTGCTTCCAGGCGGGTAATCTCCCCGCTCAGCGATTTGATCTGGTCGAATATGGGGGAAAGGTTCCCCTCCAGGGCAGTGAGGCGCTCCCCGAAAGAGGCGAGTTGCGATTTATCCTTGCGCCTCTCGTCGTCCAGCCAGTCTACTTGTTTGAGAAGTTGCTCGATATCCATTGTTTCAAATCCTTACTCATATAGGACGTAATTCACGAATAAGAGGCAAAACGAGATTATAGCATACCCTGGCCAGGGCTTCTCGAGAATGGATTATTGGGGGATGGGTAGTTAGCTTACCACCCATCCCCCAAATTCATCTCATTCCGAGCCTGGATTTCGGCTCGAGAACGCCATACTCCGGGTTCAAGGGCCGAATGCAGGAAATGCGGCCCCCATGCGGGCGAAAAAGGGCAGGAAGAATTGAGGCAGGAGCCCGGCGGCAATGAGAAACAGGATACCGGCTGCAAGCAGCACCCCGGACAGGCCGGTCTCGGAGATGCGCCAGGGGCCTTCCTCCTGGCCCATGAGCAGGCCAACCAGGACGCGCAGGCTCCCCATCAGCAGCCCGGCGCTGCCGGTAAGCGCCAGGACCAGGGCCAGG
>JAEWYL010000033.1 GCA_023395675.1 Chloroflexota bacterium
TTTTTTTTTTTTGGGGGGGGGGGGGGCGCCCCCCCCCCCCACCCCCACAACAAAACTTTATACAGACCGGTACGAACGCATCAGGGCAGCGGCTTATCCGCTGCCCTTTACTATTCCTGCAGCAAAAGGGAGGGGCTAACCGGCCCCTCCCTTTTCACATCTCCTGTTCCCAGTGGTCGGATTTCCATCCCTGCTGGCCCAGGAGAGGCACGAAAGCGACGGGGATAAAGCTCTCCTGGAAATAACTCTCCCCCTCCCGGCGCCAGCGCTGCAGGTTCTGCCCGGTTTTATCCCCTACCGGGATCACCAGGCGCCCGCCGGGGGCGAGCTGCTCCAGCAGGGCTGCAGGGGGCGCGGGAGCGGCGGCGGTGACCAGGACGGCGTCGTACGGAGCGCGCTGCGGCAGCCCCAGCGTCCCGTCTCCGATATGGACGAAGACGTTCCTCAGCCCCAGGCGATGCAGCGTCTCCGCCGCCTGCGCGGCCAGGTCGCTGTGCCGTTCGACGGTGTGCACCTCGCGCGCCAGGTAGGCGAGGACCGCCGCCTGGTAGCCCGAGCCGGTGCCGATCTCCAGCACCCGCTCGATCCCCTCCAGCTCCAGCAGTTGGGTCATGTATGCCACCACGTAGGGCTGCGAGATCGTCTGCCCGCTGCCGATGGGGAGCGGGCCGTCGGCGTAAGCCATGTGGCGCACTTCCTGCGGGACGAAAACGTGCCGCGGGACCTGGTACATGGCTTCCAGCACCCGGGGATCGTGGATGTCCCGGGCGGAGAGCTGCTCATCCACCATGCGCCAGCGTTCCCGTTCGTAAGTAGGATCCGGTTCCATCATCAATCCGGCCGCCGCCCGGCCCTTTCAGGCAGCGAACCCCTGCACCAGGGTGCTCCAGAACTCGTCTTTCTCCCCGGGGTTGAAGGGAAGGTACAGAGACAGCCGGTCCGCCAGGCCCCGGTAGCGGGCCAGCAGGGCGGGCGCCAGATCCTGGGGCGAGGCGATCACCGCGAAAGTCTGCAGCATCTCGTCGGTAATTGCAAAGGGCATCTCCTCCCATTTCCCCCGCCCCGCCAGGATCGAGAGCTTCTCGGCTTCGGCCTCCCACCCGTGCAGGGCCATCACCGGGCGGTAGGAAGGCGTGGAGGCATAGAAGGCCACCTGCGCCCGGACGAAGAAATCCTCCTCCGGGGAGGTGACCACAAACGCCGTGACCGACACGCGCACCTCCGTCCGGGCCCGCCCGGCTTTCTCCGCGCCCGCCTCCAGGGCAGGGAGCAGGACCTCCGCCAGGTAGCGCGGGGTGTGGAAGGGATGGACGTGGAAACCCTGGCAGGTCTCACCTGCCAGCCGGGCCAGCCCCCGGTTTACCCCGGCAATATAGATGGGGATCTCGGGGTGCTCGATCGGCCCCGGGTTAAAGAACGGGCTCATCAGCGAAAGCCGGTAGTAATCGCCCCGGTACTCCAGCCTGCCCCCCGTCTGCCAGGCCTGCCAGAAGGCGCGCAGGGCCCCGATCTGCTCGCGCAGCTTGCCCACCACCGATTCGGGCCAGGGCATGCCGAAGCGGCGCTCGATATGGGCCTTCACCTGGGTGCCCAGGCCGAGGATAAAGCGCCCGCCGGAGGCCTGCGCCAGGTCCCAGGCGGTATAAGCCAGGGTGGCGGGGCTGCGGGCGAAAGCGATCGCCACGGCGGTGCCAAAGTGCAGCCTGCGGGTGTGTTCGGCGATCAGCGCCCCGGGCAGGAAGGGGTCGTGCATCGTCTCGGTGCTCCACAGGGCCTGAAACCCCAGCTCATCGGCGGCGCAGGCGATGGCGGGCACCTGGGTTAATGGGACCGGGGGAAGAGAAGCGTCTAAGATCATTCTTCACCTGTTCGCGTCAAATCCTGGAATCTGGGACCGGTGCGGGCGGCTTCCGCTGCGGCGTTGCTTGACCCTCTGCCTACCAGTATATCTCACCGCGGTATGAATGCACAGGCTTCTCGTCTCGAAGCTGGGGCGATTGCCTCCTCCTCTCTTGCCGGGGCGCAATCCCGCAAAATCAGGCAGTGTAGGGTTGATTATGGGGCTGCGCCCCACAAACAACCCTTTTTCACAACCGGCCAGGGCATTTACGGAGACGGGTACGGGAAAGGGGTCGGAGAGTCGAGCAGGTAAACGCCATGCTCATGCCTCCTCTCTACCGGGGCCTGGAAAGCCGCGAACCTGCCGTCTGCGGAGAGGGAGAGAATTTCCGGATCCGCGAGGGGATTGTAATAGCCTGGGGGCAGCGGCAGGACGGTGGTGAGGCCGCAGGGCTCGAACCGGCGTGTATGCCAGCGAGCCCCAGGGATGATTCCACCTGCGAGCAGGGCGAGGAGTACGAGAGCAGCCAGCCAGGCTTTGCGCATGGAGACCTCTCGACCTCTGTCTTGAGCTCGGCCCCGCGCCGCCTGCGGGGGTCAGGGAAGGCCATTAATTTTTTCAGCGATAAACTTCGAGCGGAATTACTCCGCCGCCATATAAGCTGCCGCCCACTGCGCGGTGGCGACCAGGGCCTCCAGGTGCGTGCGCTCGTAATTGTGCGAGGCGTCCACCCCCGGGCCGATCAGGGCGATCGCCACGTCGCCGCCCGCCCGCCAGTAGGCTTCCGCGTCCGAACCGTAGTAAGGGTAGATATCCACTTTATAAGGGATATTGTGCTCGTCCGCCAGGCGGCGCAGGCGCTGGCTGAGACCGTGGTGGTAGGGCCCGCCGGAATCCTTGACGCACAGGGTGGCGTGGAACTCGTCCGAGGCCTGGCCCTCCCCTACCGCAGCCATGTCCAGGCTGACCAGCTCGGCCAGGTCGGGCGGGAAACCGCCCGCCGCGCCGTGGCCCACCTCCTCGTAATTGCTGACGTGCAGATAGGTGGTCTGCGCCGGCTGCAGGCCCGCTTCGTGCAGGGCCTTGACCGCCGCCAGCATGGCCGCCACGCAGGCTTTATCGTCCAGGTGGCGCGAGCGCACAAAACCGTTGGTCAGCTCCACCCGCGGGTCGAAGGCCACGAAATCCCCCACCTCGACGCCCAGGGCCCGGGTCTCCTCCTCGTCCTGCACCCGGGCGTCCAGCCGCACCTCCATCTGCTCGTCGTCGCGCTTCAATTCGTTCACCTGCGCGCCGTGCACGTGCCCGGAGGCCTTGCAGAGCAGGAGCGAGCCGCGCACCGGCTCCCCCCGGCTGGCGAAGACCGTGCAGCCCTCGCCCTCCACCGTATTCCAGGCGAAGCCGCCGATCTTGCTCAGCTTCAAGCGCCCGTTCTTCTTGATCTCTTTCACCATCGCCCCCAGGGTGTCCACGTGCGCGGTGAGGGCGCGCGGCGCGTCCTGCGCGCGGCCGGGCCAGGCGGCCAGCAGCGCCCCTTTCCGCGAGCGTGAAAGCTGCAGGAAGGGGAAGGCGCCCAGCGCGTTCTCCGCGCAGCGGATGGCGGCTTCCGAATAACCGGTCGGGCTGGGGGTATTTAACAGTTCCGTCAGGGTGGAGAGCAGGTATTCGCTGTCAATGGGGGGGAGGGTCATTGGAGTCTCCGTGAATTGAGGTGCATGTCAACTGCCGAGAGGCAGCCCTTCGAAGGCCGTGATGATTTCTCGCCAATCGTCCGGGAGCGGGATGGTCCTGCCGCTTTCGTACTCGTAGGCCACCAGCACGGTGGAGGCCTGGGCCAGCTCCTGCCCGTTCTCGCCGTCCTCCAGGCTGTACTCCATCGTCAGGCTTTTGTTGCCCAGGCGCGAGACGCGCAGGCCCACGCGCAGGTCCTGGCCGAGCAGGATGGGGGCTTTGAAGGCCAGATGCGCGTCGGCCAGGATGATCCCGATCCGGTTCTGGTGCAGCAGGCGGCCGTCCCACAGCCCCAGGCGTCCGAAATAGGCCACGCGCGCCTGCTCCAGGTAGGTCAGGTAGCGGGCGTTGTTCACGTGCCCCTGCGGGTCCAGATCGCCGTAGCGCACCTCGATTGGATGGTAAAAATGGAAAGCCGGCATGTAGGAATTATACTCTTGTTCTGCTTAAGGTATAATTCGCCGCATGGATAACAACGACATCGACCAGACCACCCCGCAGCAGGACGGGCGGGGCGAGGCTGAGCAAAGTCATCTCGAGCAGACCCTTCCGACGCCGGTCGAACCCGCGTCTTACGAAACACCCGAGACAGAACCGCAGCCCTCTTCTACCGCCGCCCCTGAAGGAGAACCGGAGGCCGTACCGGAGCCTTCCCCTGAGCCCGCGCCCACCTTCGAAGGGCTGGAGGAGGCCGGCGCCCCACCCCCGCCTCCGCCCGCCGCCCGCAAGCGGCGCCTGCGCTGGCCCGCCTGGATGCTGCTGGGCCTGCTGGCGCTGGTGCTCATCGCCGTGGCCAGCGGCTACAGCGGCTACCGCAGCGGCATCCGCCTGCGCGAGGAGGCCCAGGCCACGCTGATTACCTCCCAGCTGCAGGAGCAGTTCGACCTGGCGGTGCAGGATATGTCCGCCGGGCGCTACGAGCTGGCGTACCAGCGCCTGTCCTACATTAACCAGCACGACCCGAACTACCCGGGCATGATGGACCTGCTGGTCGAAGTGCAGATGAAGGTCAGCACCACCCCCACGCCCACCCAGGCCCCCACGCCCACCCTGACCCCCACGCCCGACACGCGCGGGGTCGAGGCCCTGGTGGCCGCCTCGCAGCAGGCGATCGCCAACAGCCAGTGGACCGAGGCCATTGACACCCTGCTGAGCCTGAGGAAAACGGACCCACAGTACCAGGCGGTGATGGTGGACGACCTGCTCTACGTCTCCTACCGCAACCGGGGGCGAGAGAAGATCCTGCAGCAGGCCGACCTGGAGGGCGGTATCTACGACCTCACCCTGGCGGAACGCCTGGGCCCGCTCGACGCGGAGGCCGACGGCCTGCTACAGTGGGCCAGCCTGTATATTACCGGCGCCAGCTTCTGGGAGATCGACTGGGCTCAGGCTGTCTTCTATTTCGGGCAGGTGGCCCCGGCTCTACCCAACCTGCGCGACGGCACCGGCCTGACAGCCGGCGAGCGCTACCGCCAGGCCCTGGTCGGCTATGGGGACGACCTGATGAAGCAGGAGCAGTACTGCGACGCGCTGGCGCAGTACGAGCTGGCCGCCGCCCAGGGCGGGGATGTGGGAGAGAAGCACACCCAGGCCCTCCAGGCCTGTAGCGGCGACAGCGGCGAGGACGGTGAGGATGAGGATGAAGGCGAGGAGGGCAGCGGGGAGAACGGGGGGTTAGCCACCCAACCGGCCGCGCCTTAACCCGATGCAGATCCCGGTCGCGTTCCTCAGCCTGGCCTACTGGCTCCATATGCTCGCCACCCTGGTCTGGATTGGCGGGCTCTCCGCCATGGCGATTCTGATCCTGCCTGCAGCCCGGCGGGTGCTGGAACCCGGCGACTACGCCCGCCTGCTGGCCGACCTGCAGCGCCGCCTGGACCCGCTGGGCTGGATGAGCCTGGTGGTCCTGTTCGGGACGGGCATGTTCCAGATGAGCGCCCACCCGAGCTACACCGGTTTCCTGTCCGTTGACAGCCTGTGGGCCACGGCCATCCTGGTCAAGCACCTGGTGATCTTCGGCATGGTCGGGATCAGCGCCTACCTGACCTGGGGCCTGCTGCCCTCGCTGCGGCGCTCCGCCCTGCAGCTCGAGAAAGGCCGCCAGGCTCCCGACCTGGGCCGCCTGCAGGGCCGGGAGATCTTCTTCCTGCGCCTCAACCTGGTCCTGGGGGTGCTCGTCCTGGCCCTCACCGCCGTGGCCCGCTCCGCCTGAATGAAGGCGTGTAAGGCCTGGGGATCGTTCATTACGCTTCGTGTTGTTCTCGCTGAGTATGTGTAAAAAGTATTGTGGGGAAATGGGTGGCTGAGCCGCCCATTTCCCCACAATACATAATCCAGGTATTTAGCGACAGACTCCCTGGATGAACGCTCTAAAGTGGAAAAACCTCCCGATACCCGAAGGCCATGTGCTCCCCCTGTGCGTGGGCCTGGCGCTTCAGGTCTTCTTCCCCCGGCCTCTATTCAAGTCATCCCGGTTGAAATCTATCTTCGGTTGGCCGTTCCTGCTGCTGGGCGCCCTGCTCGTCGCCTGGGCCGTCGGCGCGGTCAGGGACGTGGATATCGAAAGGCCCAACAGGGTGATCGATTCTGGACCTTACCGGTTCAGCCGCAACCCGATGTATGTCGGTTGGACCTTAATCTACGCCGGCCTGGTTGTGCTGGTGAATACTTGCTGGCTGCTCATCTTCCTACCGGGGGTACTGGTCTTCACGCACTTTTTCGCCATCCGGCAGGAGGAACAACGCCTGGCACGGGAATTCGATGAGTCCTACCGGCGGTACAGCGCAAGCGTGCGGCGGTATCTATAAACCGGCGTCCCCCTCTTCGCGGTCTTTACATTTCCTTTTGTCTGTTTCAATCTCCCTGCCCCGGCCGCGGCGCGTCGTAAAAGGTGTACGGCTCGTCGGTGTAGTAGTACACCAGGCGGCGCTCGGGGAAATAGTCGCTCAGGCGCGCGTCGATCTCGGGGGAGAGGGAGATCACGAACACGAAGGGGGTGTCCAGGTAGGGGGTCTGCAGGTCCAGCAGGGCGCCGTACTCGCTCCATTTGCCCACCGGCTCCACCACCACCAGGGCGGGGGTGAGGGCCTGCGCTTCGGGCGTCTCGAAGGGCGCCAGGCGGGCGCGGTTGACCTCGTAGAGCCCGTGCATCACCGCCAGGCGCGCCGGCAGGTAATAGACCAGGTTCACGCTCACCAGCAGGGCCAGCAGGGCGGTCATCCCCAGAGGGCGGGCTTTCTTCCAGCCGCGGTAGCTGTGCCAGGGCTCGTCCGGGCGGGTGGGCCAGCCCGCCAGGAAGGCGAACCCCAGGGCGGTGAGCAGGGTGAGCGAGTAGAGGCCCTCGTAATAATAGCGCGGCCCAAACAGCCAGGAGCCGATCCAGTAGGCCGTATACACCAGCACCAGACTGAAGAAAAGGCTGAGCACCAGCCCCCCGCGGCGCTGTTTCAAGGCCGGGATCAGGCCGATGGGCAGCAGGACCCAGGAGTAGGAGGCCCAGCCGAAGAGGTCGTGGATGCCGGACCACAGGCTGAAGCGGGTGTTGATCTCCGCCAGGCGCAGGCTGTGGCCGTTCTCCGCCCGCCCCACGCCGGGGCCGAAGCCGATCTTGTCGTACTCCCACCACAGGGTGTAGGGGTTGAGGGCCGGGTCGCCGGTCACGGCGTACTGCCACAGGAAAAGCAGCCCGGCCAGGGCGAGCACGATCAGGCAGAAGAGCAGCAGCCGGAGGCGGGTCTTGCCATCCGAACGGAAAAGCAGGTAGAGCCCGTGCAGGCTGAAGGGCAGGGCCACGCCCACCCCCGTGAGCGGGCGGGTGAGGACCAGCAGCCCGAGGGAAAGGGCCGCGGTCAGGGTGGGCAGCCAGCGCCCCAGGGCCGGGCCGCCGCGGCGCTGGGGGTCCCAGGCGTCCAGCCAGGACAGGGCAAAGATGCCGGTCAGCGCCAGCCCGAAGGGGTGCGAGAGCAGGGAGCCCGAGTTCATCAGGAAGAAGGGGGAGGTGAGGGTGAGGGCCGCGGCCAGCAGCCCCACCGGCGCGCCGAACAGGCGCTTGCCCAGCCGGTAGGTCAGCCAGAGGCCCAGCCCGGCGAGCAGGGGGTTGACCCAGTCCCGCGCCTCAAAGACGACCCCGACTGCCAGCATCGCCGGCCAGCCGGGCGGGTATTTGCCAAAGCGCTGCCCTTCGTAATCCACCACAAAAGGCACCAGAAAGCTGTTCTTGCTGGGCGGGGTGGGGACGGTCAGGTCGCCCTGGGCGAAGGTCTCCGCCTGCCAGGCGTAAGCCATTTCGTCTTCGATATGAGGCATGGCCTCGAAGACGCGCAGCGTGACCCAATAGGAGGCCAGCACGCCCAGCAGGCTGAGGAACAGGGCGAAATAGTCCGAACGCTTCATGCGGCGGGACCGGAGGGCGGAGATCAGGCGGGCCGGGGGTTGGTCCCCGGGCCCCTTTCCGGGCCTCAGGCCGCGATGGCCTGCAGGGCCTGGAGGGCGGCGGAGTGCAGCCGGCCGTTGGAGGCCAGGATGCCGCGGTTGTTTGCCAGGGTGCGCCCGGCGGTGAAGTCCAGCGGCCTGCCGTCCAGGTCGGTGATCTTCCCCCCGGCCTCTTCCACCACCAGCGAACCGGCCGCCTGGTCCCAGATCTTCTCCCGGTAGTTCGGCTTCGAGGCCGAGAGCAGGCGCAGCAGCAGGTCGCCTTTTCCGGCGGCGAGCACGGCGTACTTGGCCTGGCTGTCCATGCCCACCGGGTCGGCCTGGACGCCGAGGGAGTGGGCAAACTCGTCAATCTGGCTCACGTTGGTATGCCCCGATTCCACCGAACGCAGCAGCCGGGCCTCGGCGGGGTCCTCCCGCCGGGAGACCTGCAGGCGCTCGAAGTCCCAGGGGGCGTCCAGCGAGGTGGCCCAGGTCCCCTCGCCGCGCCGGGCCAGCACCAGCGAGCCCGGCCCGCCCGGGTCGGGGCGGTAGGCGTCGCTCAGGTTCGGACAGCCCAGCACGCCGAGCTGCACCTGCCCGCCGGTCACCAGGGCCAGGGCCACCGCGTACTGCTCGCCGCGCAGGAAGCCTTTGGTGCCGTCAATCGGGTCCAGCACCCAGTAGCGCCCCGCGGGAACCGCCGCGCCCCGGTCAATCCAGGAGCAGACCCTCTCCGGGGAGCAGCCGTTGGAAAAGCGGGTGACAAAGCCGGTCACTCGCTCCAGCGTGGGGGCTCCCTCTGCGGCGCGCAGGGCGGCCGAATCTTCCTCGGCCACCAGCGGGTCGTCCGGGAAAGCCTCCTCCAGCAGGCGGGCGATCAGCGCCTGAGAGGCGAAATCCGCCACGGTCACCGGGGAGCGGTCGTCTTTGGTCAGGGAGGCGCCCACCAGCTCGGACTGGACCTGCTGCACGATCTGGCAGGCCTGGCGTACGGCGTGCAGGGCGAACTTTACTTCGGGAATGCTGGCATCGATCATGGTTATTCTCTCTATGATAAGGTTGGCGGCGAGGGCCGCTGCTGCCGCTGCAGTACTGCTATACCGGGTCCGGCAGGCTGCAAGTTCTCCGGGCCCACTGCAGGCCCGGAAGAGCCTCCGGAAATGATATCATGGTTTTGGGCTTCGACCCGAACTACCGGCGGCCGGAGTGGATAAAAAGTATGTAAAGAGGGTGTGGTGCAGGCCGCGGCCCGCACCACACCCTCTGTGTGCACCATTTCAAGGCGCCGCGGCGCTACAGGATGACGATGCGGTCGCGCTCGATGGTCCCGCTCAGGTCGTAGGTCATGGCGCCGGTGATGCGCACCGGCAGGAGCTCCCCAACCGGGGCCTCCCCCTCGATTACCACCATCCCGTCAATCTCGGGCGCGTCGCGGTAGCTGCGCCCCAGCGAGAGCCCGTCGCCCTGCCCCTCGATCAACACCGGCAGGGTCTTCCCGACCAGGGCCTGGTTGCGCTCCAGCGAGATCCCCTGCTGCAGCTCCATGAGCTGCTGCCAGCGCGCCTCTTTGACCTCCTCCGGCACCGGGTCCCCCAGCGGCTCGCTGGAGGTGCCGGGTTCGAAGGAGAATTTGAAGGCGCCCACCCGGTCGAAGCGGATGGCGCGCATGAAATCCAGCAGGGTCTGGAAGGCCTCCTCCGTCTCGCCCGGGTAGCCGACGATAAAGGTGGTGCGCAGGGCCAGGTCCGGCAGGGCCAGGCGCATCTTCTCCAGCGTGCGGTAGACCCAATCCATATTGGCGGGGCGGCGCATGGCGCGCAGCACGCCCCGGTCGGCGTGCTGCAGGGGCATATCCAGGTAGGGCACGATCTGCGGGTGGGCGGCCATCACCTCGATCAGGCGGTCGGTGACGTAGCCGGGATAGGCGTACATGATTCGTAGCCAGTCTACCCCGGGGGCGGCCTCCACCAGCCCTTCCAGGAGGCGGGCCAGCCCGTCTTTCAGGCCCAGGTCGTGCCCGTAATCGGTGGTATCCTGCGCGATCAGGATGATCTCGCGCACGCCCGCCTCCTGCAGCAGGCGCGCTTCGTCCAGGATAGCCTCCAGCGGGCGGCTGACGGCAGTGCCCTTGATGAGGGGGATGGCGCAGAAGGCGCAGGGCCGCCGGCAGCCGTCGGCGATCTTGAGGTAGGCGCTGGTCCCCTGCACGGCGGCCCGCACCACCCCGCCCTCGTCAACGCCCACCGTGGGGGCCTCGGGCAGGTGGTAGAGCGGTTCGGGATGCTCCCGCCGCCGCAGGCGCCCGACCAGGTCCAGGATATCCATCCAGCGGCGGGTGCCCAGGATGCCGTCAATCCCCGGCACCTGGCGCGCCACCTCCGCCCCATAGCGCTGGGTCAGGCAGCCGGCCGCGATCAGGAGCTGGCCTTTGCGCTTGTGCGCCGCCAGCTCGCCCAGCACCTGCAGGGATTCTTCCTTCGCCGGGCCGATAAAGCCGCAGGTGTTCACAATCAGCACCCCGGCTTTTTCCGGGGAGCCCACGGCACGGTAGCCCGACCCGCCCAGGAGTTGGGCCATGGATTCGGAATCGACTGTGTTTTTTGCGCAGCCAAGAGAGATGAGATGAAAGGTTTTTTTCACTGTGAGTTACCTGTAAGCATCGCAGAAACTATGCGGATCAGCCGGAGGTCAGGGTTGATGCGGGTCTGCCCGCCCAAAACCACGACCATTAAGGAGCCAGGGTGGGCGTCGGCGGCGGGGGTGTGCCGCGTGGGGTGGGGCTGGGCCTCACCGTGGGGGTTGAGGTGGGGGTGATGGTGGGCGTCGGCGTCAGAACCCCTTCGGTGCTGTAGATCAGGTACACCACCTCGCCGAACTCCCCCAGCGGGCCCTGGTCCTGCCCGTTGTAGAAGACCTGGACCGCGGCCCCGTTGCCCGTGAACACTTCGATCCGTTCTTCGCCGGAGAACTGGAAGGCGCTGTCCGGGGGCATGCGGCCCTCCTCCTGCACCTCGCCGTCCACCAGCACCCGCAGCCAGGTGCGCTGGCGGATGGTCAGGTACACCTGCACCCCGCTCGACCCGCCTCCGGCGCCGGGGGTTCCATCTTCCGGCGTTCCGTCCGCCTCTACCCCGGTCCCAACCGGCTCTCCCTGAGATGCGCCTCCCGGGGCGGGGGTAAAGACGAGCACCTCCTCCGGGGTAGGTGTGACGACGGTGGGGGTAACCGAAGGCGTGCCGGGGTCCAGCAGCACTTCGGAGATCGAGCGGGAGGTGGCCTGCGGGTTCTGGCTCTGGCTCTGGCGCAGAGCGAAGATGCGCACCGCCCCCCAGACGACGAATCCGACCAGGAAGACCACCACCAGCCCTGCCAGCAGGAACTCGACGGAGAACAGGCGGCGCAGCAGGCTGGGCGGGCGCACCGCCGCCTCCCCCGGCGCGGCGGAATCCGCCGCCCGGGGCCTGCGCCCCGGCGCTCTTGCGGGCACAGCCGCGGGCGATTGCGCCTGCAGGGTGAGGCGGCGCGCCTGCAGCCCCTCGGCAAAACGCAGCAGGAGCGGTTCGGGATCCAGCCCGAGGAAGGCGGCGTAATTATTCAGCATCCCGCGCCCCTGCACCGGGGAGGGGAGCTGCTCCAGCTCGCCGGCTTCCAGCGCCTGCAGGTAAAAGGTGCGCAGGCGGGTCTGCCGTTCGACGTCTTCAATGGAAAGGCCCAGCAGCTCTCGCTGGCGGCGCAGGCGCTGCCCTACCTCGGTAAAGAAAGCCTGCACCTCGGCGGGAAGCGGCCCGGTGAAGGGCTGGGCGGCGGGATAAGCTTTGGCAGGTGAGGCAGATACGGTTGTCCCGGCCTCCCCTGCGCCGCCGTCCACGGCCGGCTCCGGCAGAGTCCGCACCGGCGCGCCGGGGGCTGCATCCATCACCGCCAGCAGCTCGTCCACCGGCAGGTTGAGATAACCCGCGTAGGCGCGCAAAAACCCGCGCGCCTGGGCCCTGGAGGGCAGGGCGCCGAAGGCCTCGCTCTCGAGGGCCTCCAGGTAATGCGGGCGGATATGGGTAGCCCGGGATACCTGCTGGATGGTCAGGTCGCGCGCTTCTCGCGCCTGGCGGAGCTGCTGCCCGATCATTTCCAAATTCACCCACCCGGACAGCTCAGGCAGGCGCGCCCCGGCCTATTCCAGCTTGAGGCCGGAGCGCTGCCCTTCCGGCTGCGGTCTGAACGGATCATAAATAGCACGTAGGGGCGGGGTCAGCCGGCCTGGGGCCGGGGACTCCGCCCCTATCCCTATCACTCGATTGCGCTCGCAGCCTGGTGAAAGCGGCCCGCCGGCGGCAGGCTGCACCCCTCGCTGCAGCGCGGCGATTTACTCGGCGGCAGGCTCGGGAGACTCTTCAGGAGCCTCGGTGGGGGCCTCGACAGGGGCTTCCACGGCCTCAGCCGGCGCCTCTTCCTCAGCCGCTTCAGACAGCACAGGCTGCTCGCCCTCGCGATGGACGATGGCGCTCACCACCGGGATCAGGTCCAGGGTCAGGCGGACGTGGACCTTATGCTCGCCCAGGTTGCGGATCGGCTGGACGTCCAGCTGGCGGCGGTTGACTTCCACGCCGGTCTTCTCTTTGATGGCGTCCGCGATCATCTGGGTGGAGATCGAGCCGTACAGCTTGCCGGTCTCGCCTGCCTTGGCAGGGAAGGCCAGCACCAGGTTATCGATCTGGGCAGCCACGCCGCTCAGCTCCTGGTTGAGCTGTGACCGGGCTTCGGCGGCCTGGGTGCGGATCTGCTCCGCTCCCTTGAGGGCGCCTTCCGTGGCCAGGACGGCCAGGCCCTGGGGCAGGAGGAAGTTGCGGCCGTAGCCGTCGGCCACGCGCTTCACGTCGCCGGCCCGCCCCAATTTGTAAACATCCTTCAACAATAGTACCTTCATCGTTCAAGCCCTTTCGTGCTGAATGGAGATCTGCAAAAGCAGGCCCGGGCGAAGGGTACGACGCGCCGGGCTCAACGATTCTACCAGAGAGCGTGCGCGATGGCAATAGCCGCGCCGCAGGGCACGAAATGTAGAAAAGGGGGGATTTGTGCGGGGCCGCAAGGTGCCAGCACTTTCACGGCATACAGCTTCCGAAACAGGCAAAGAACCCTCGGCAGCACAGGCTCGCTGCGGGCGAAAAAGTGCCTGGCACCTGGTATCCGCGTTATGTCAGGCTACTTTAAGAAAGCCGTGCCGCAGCCCCCTTTTTTCAAACATGAATGGATTATAATAGAACAGATGTCTATCCGCGAGCGCTCGTTTCGAGTGGATGCTGTGGTGCTGCGGCACAGCGATTGGGGCGAGGCCGACCGCTTGATCGGCCTGTTCAGCCGCGAGCACGGCAAGGTGCGGGCGATCGCCAAAGGGGCGCGCAAGCTCCAGTCGCGAAAAGCCGGGCACCTGGAGCCCTTCACGCGCGTCAGCCTGCAGCTGGCGCGCGGGCGCGATCTCCCCATCATCACCCAGACCGAGACCCTGGAATCCAACAGCCGCCTGCGGGAAGACCTGCTCCTGATCGGGTACGCCTCCTACGTGGTCGAGCTGCTGGACCGCTTCACCTACGAGGAGGGGGAGAACCGCGCCCTCTACCGCCTGCTGGTGGAGACGCTGGGGCGCCTGTCCGCCGCACACGAGCCCACCCTGGTGGTGCGCTATTACGAGGTGCGCCTGCTGGACCTGCTCGGCTTCCGCCCGCACCTCTTCGAGTGCGCCCGCTGCGGCGCGGAGATCCAGCCCCAGGATCAATATTTCTCCTCCGAGGCGGGGGGCGTGCTCTGCCCGGCCTGCGGGAAAGGACAGGCGGGCGTCCGCCCGATCTCCTTGCAGGCCCTCAAGTACCTGCGCCATTTCCAGCGCAGCAGCTATGCCGAGGCCTCCCGGGCGCGTTTATCCCCCAACATAAACCGGGAGATGGAAATGCTCATGCAGCATTACCTGACCTACCTGCTGGAACGCTCGCTGAACTCGCCCGCATTCCTGCGCCGGGTGCGGCGCGGAGAACAGGAGCCCTAAGCGGTGGAAATCCCTGCGCGTATGCGCGCCATGGTGCTGGAGAGGCAGGGCGAGCCGCTGCAGCTCCGCCGGGTGGCCGTCCCTCGCCCGGGACCGGACGAGGTGCTGCTGAAGGTGTCCGCCTGCGGCGTGTGCAGGACGGACCTGCACATCGTGGACGGCGAGCTGCCCGGCCCGAAGCTGCCGCTGATCCTCGGGCACCAGATCGCCGGGCGGGTGGCGGCGGTCGGGGAGCAGGTGAGCCGCTTCCGGCCCGGGCAGCGGGTGGGCGTGCCCTGGCTCGGGCGCACCGACGGCACCTGCCGCTACTGCCTGCGCGGCCAGGAAAACCTCTGCGACCAGCCCCTGTTCACGGGCTACACCCTGGACGGCGGTTTTGCCGAATACGCCGCCGCCGACCAGCGCTTCTGCTTCCCCCTGCCAGAAGATTACAGCGACCTGCAGGCGGCCCCCCTGCTCTGCGCCGGGCTGATCGGCTACCGCACGTACCGCATGGCCCTGGGCGATACGCCTGAACGGGTCGAGCGCCTGGGGATCTACGGCTTCGGGGCGGCGGCGCATATCATCGCTCAGGTGGCGGTTTTCCAGGGGAAAGCGGTGTATGCCTTCACCTCGCCCGGCGACGAGGCGGCACAGCAGTTCGCCCGCAGCCTGGGGGCAACCTGGGCGGGGGCCTCCACAGAACTGCCGCCGGTAGAGCTGGACGCGGCCCTGATCTTTGCCCCGGCCGGCCCACTGGTGGTGGAGGCGCTCAAAGCCACCGCCCGGGGCGGCGCGGTGGTCTGCGGCGGCATCCACATGAGCGCTATCCCTTCCTTTCCCTACCGGCTGCTGTGGGAGGAGCGAGTGGTGCGCTCGGTCGCCAATCTCACCCGCCAGGACGGCGAGGAGCTGCTGGCGCTGGCGCCCCAAGTGGGGGTAAAGACGGAAGTGACCTCCTTCCCCCTGGAAGAGGCCAACCTGGCCCTCGACCGCCTGCGGCGCGGGGCGCTCACCGGCGCGGCCGTCCTCGTGCCCTGAGGACGGGCGGGCCTGGGCCCGGCCGCCCATCGCCAGATAATCCGGTGTAATACCGGGCTGTATAAAGCCCCTAGGGAATCAATAGACCTGTACGCCGGGGTAAGTTTCGCTCGACCCCAACGTACAGGTATCAATTTTTTTTGGACAGTCTCTCAGGAACTGGCGGCCAGGCGGTCCACCAGACGCCCCAGACGCACCAGGGCCGGGAGCGCCGTTTCGGACATATAGGCCGCGTTCAGGCGAATATAATTGCCGTATTTATCGTCGGTGGAGGAGAACAGGCGCCCCGGGGCAATGGTAATCCCGGCTTTAAGGGCCTGCCGGTAAAGGGTCAGGGAGTTCACGCCCTCCGGGAGCTGCACCCACAGCACGAACCCGCCGGCGGGGGAGGCCACGCGGGTGCCGGCCGGGAAATGGCTCAGCACGGCCTGCGACATGGCCGCCACCTTGCCGGCGTAAGCGCGCCGGATGCGGCGCAGGTGGTGGTCGTACCCCCCGTTCTCCAGGAAGCGGGCGATGGCAAGCTGGGTGATAAAGGGGGTGCCGACGTTGGTCGCCATTTTC
Source organism: Chloroflexota bacterium (assembly GCA_023395675.1). Lineage (GTDB taxonomy): Bacteria > Chloroflexota > Anaerolineae > Anaerolineales > UBA4823 > JAEWYL01. The sequence goes on from JAEWYL010000033.1 coordinate 15,603, forward strand.
AGCCGTTCGATCTGGCGGCGGAACTTGCCCGGCGCGATCCAGCCCACGCGGTAGCCGGGTGAGATATCCTTCGAGAAAGAAGAACAGAGCAGCACCAGCCCCTTTTTATCAAAAGACTTGGCCGCGCGCGGGCGCTGCCCGCCGAAGTAGAGCTCCCCGTGGATATCGTCCTCGATCAGGGGGATTTCGCGCTCGGCCAGGAGCTCCACCAGGGCCTTTTTGTTCTCCGCCGGCATGCAGCTCCCGAGCGGGTTGCTGAAGTTAGAGATCACCACGCAGGCGCTGACCTGGTGGTGTTCGAGCGCAAAGCGCAGGGCGCCCAGGCTGATGCCGTCCCGGTGATGGGTGGGGATTTCCAGCGCCCGCAGCCCCTGCGATTCCAGGGCCTGCAGGATGCCGAAATAGGTGGGCGATTCGATCGCCACCAGGTCGCCCGGCTTGCAGACGGCGCGCAGCGCCAGGCTGAGCGCCTCGGTGCAGCCGGAGGTGATGATGATCTCGCCCGGAGACAGGCTGCAGCCGGCGTGGAAGGAGCGCTGCGCCACCTGCACGCGCAGCTCTTCGCACCCCTCCGGCACCCCGACGACGTGATGGGGCACTTCGTCGTTGCGGATCAGCGAGGCCAGGATGCGGTTCAAGCGCCCGATGGGCAGCAGCTTGGGGTCGGGGATGGCCGCGCCGAACTGGACCAGCTCCGGGTTCATGGTATCGCGCAGCACCATGATCGCCAGATCCTCGATGCTCACCTCGCAGGGGTCGAGCGAGGCGGCGTCCACCCCCGGCTCTGGGGCGGAGGCGGCAGGCCGGGGCAGGACGTAATAACCCGACTGCGGGCGGGCCTCGATATATCCCCGGTCCTCCAGCATCTGGTACGCCTGCAGGACGGTGGTGATGCTCAGGCTGCGCTGCTGGCTGGCCTGCCGCACCGAAGGGACCCGCTCGCCGGGCCGGAAGGTGCCCCGCTCGATCTGCCCGGCGATTTCCATCGCCAGCCGCTCGTACAGGGGTACTTTATACGCCGGTAGTGAAGTCTGCTCGCTCATTCACACCTCCACTGCCACAAAAACAGAACACTTGCCCATTTTCCTGACCAGTACAGTCAGCGAAAACCCCCTCAGTGATGGGTACAATTTTAAGATACAGTCACCCCAATTGTGTGGTGTTATGGGAACAATTGGTTTTTTCTGCATCTGTTATTTTAGATTAACTTCCGTAAAATGGGAAGTGTGAGAAAGCAGGCAGTTCCAATAAAATTTGGGAGCGGCGCGCACAGGCAGGAAAAGAACTTCCGCCATCACAACGCTGCCAGGCTTTGAGCGCTCCCTTCAGGTTTGCGTAGGAGGTAGATGATGGAAAACACAATGAAACCCGCCGGGACCGTACGGAGCGACCGCAGGCTGACCGAGCAGGGGATGATGGATATCCGCCTGAAAGCCCACGAAGTCTACCGCATTGACAGCAACCACGGCGCAAAGGTACAGGCGCTGAAGGGCGTTTTGTGGGTAACGCAGAAAGGCGACGTTGAAGACTACATTCTCCAGCCCGGCGAGCAGTTCCTCACCCAGCACAAGGGCCTGATCCTGGTCGAGGGCATGGATAATTCCGAGTTCAGGCTGGTGATCTGACATGGTCCATCCCAACACCGCCCTGATCCTCACCCGCGCCAGGCAGAAAGAGCTGCTGAAAGAGGCGGCCCTGCGCCAGCAGCTCTCCGGCGGAACGCAGCACCAGAAAGGCGCTTTCGCAGCCATCCGCAGTTGGCTCAGGCGGCTCCGGATCACGAACTGAAGCGGAATACACCCATGCCTGCCGTCCGGCAAGCGGATATGCAGATCAACGGTGGGGGGCCG
>JAEWYL010000022.1 GCA_023395675.1 Chloroflexota bacterium
CGCCTGCGCCGCCTGCGCCGCCCGCGCCGCCCGCGCCGTCGCCAAGCGCCTTCAGGGCCAGCTCGACCAGCAGCAGCAGGTCGAAGGCGCGCTGGCAGGCCTCGGCGTACAGGAACAGCGCCGGCACCGGGAAGCTGCGCTCCGGGCGCAGGTTCAGCCGGGTGCGCGAGGTGACCAGGAGCCTGAGGCCGGGCGCGCCGGCCAGCAGGTCTCCGGCCAGCCGCACGCTTTCCGGGGTGATCAGGTGCTCGAAGTTGTCCAGCACCAGCAGCATGCGCTTCGGCTGCAGGTAGTCCAGAAGCTGGCGGCGGTGCTGGTCCGGGCCGGTGGTGAAGGTGAGGCCAACGCCCTCGCCCAGCGCGGCCACCAGCGCCTGCGGGTCGTTCAGCGGCGCCAGGGAGATGAATACCAGCCCGTCGGGGAAATGGGCCCCGGCCGGCCCGGGCTCTGCCAGCCGCCAGGCGGCCTCCAGGGCCAGGCGCGTCTTCCCGCTGCCGCCCGGGCCGGTCAGCGTGACCAGGCGTCCGGCGGGGTCATCCCGCAGCAGGGCGACCAGGGCGGACAGTTGGGCCAGGCGCCCGACCAGGGGGGCGCCGGGGGCGGGCAGGTTGTGCCGGGGAAGGGGGGAGGCGCCTTCGGAGTAAGTTTTTTCCGGCGGGCCGAACTGCCGGCTGCGGATGGCCCGCTGCAGGGCTTCCGTCTCCGCCTCGGGCTGCACCCCCAGCTCCTCCTGCAGCAGGCGGGCGCTCTCCCGGTACTGGCGCAGGGCGGCCGCCTGCTGCCCTGCGAGGGCGTACAGGCGCATCAACTGGCGCTGGGCCGGCTCGTGCAGGGGGTCCAGCGCCAGCCGGCGCCGGGCGTGCTCGACGGCGGCTTCATACTGCCCCTGGGCGGCAAGCGCGCCCCCCAGGCGCTCCAGGGCCTCGGCCAGGGCGTTTCGCAGGCCCTCGGCCTCAAAAAACTGCCACTCGTCAAAGGCGGGCGCGTCCGGCAGGCTGAACCCGGCCAGGAAATCGGCCGTGTAGAGGGCGGCGGCCCCGGCCAGCGACGCCTGGCAGTCCGGGCAGAGCGCCTCCCCGGCGTGGCCGTGCCCGGCGGGCAGGCCCAGTTGGCGCCGGAAAGCGAGACCGTCCACCTGGTCGCCGTCCTGCAGGTCCAGGCGCACCCGGTCGCGGCCCGCCTGCAGCCGGCCCCCGGCGGAGAGGACATTCAGGCGGGAAAGGTCGCGCCGCAGGTTGGCCCGCGCGCCGGCCGGGTCCTGTTCGGGCCACAGCAGGGCGGCCAGCGCCTCCCGGCTGTGAGGCTGGCCGGTCAGGGCCAGGTAGGCCAGCAGGGCGGCCGTCTTGCGCCGGTTGATCTCCAGGGTGCGGCCGTCCAGCTCAAACCGGGGATATCCAAACAGGGTGATCTTGAGCGCCATAGCCCACCTGGCCTCCTCCGGCCGTCAGCCGGTAAACTCCCGGGTGCACGAAATGTTTGGAAAGGGGGGGATGATTGTGGCAAAGCCTGTGCCAGGCCGCCACGCACATCCCCCTCTTTGATTACCTCGATTGCGTGCTCCCAAACTCCCCCACCTCCGCCCCGGGCAGGCCTGCCAGCAGGTCCCGGCTGCGCAGGAACACCGCCGCGCTGCGCACCCCGGCGCCGAGCGAGACCTCCTCGTGCTCCAGGATGGAGCGGTCCACCAGCACCCGCACCGGCTGCGGCAGGCCGAAAGGGGACACGGCGCCGGGCTGGTAGCCGGTGACGGCCTCCACCTCCTCCGGGGTGGCGGTGGTCAGGCGCGACAGCCCCAGGTAGCGGCGCAGCGCGGGCCAGGAGACCTGCGCCGGCCCTGCCACCAGCACCATCACGTAGGCCTCCGGGCCGGTGCGGAACAGCAGGCTGCGCACCACCTGCCCGGGCGCCTGCCCGCGCTCGGCGGCCGCCTGTTCCAGCGAGCGCACCTGCCCGGCGTGGCGGAACAGGCGGTGGGGGATGCCCAGCGCCTCCAGCGCCCGGGTGACCGGCGTGTGGTCGTTCTCTGTCATGGTCAGTTCCCTCCCTCGAGATGCCTTATTGTATCCGCTTGCCGGAGCAGTGGAACGTGAAAAACCGGCCTCCAGGCGGGGAATACAGTATAATTTACCCTGCGTCCAGGAAATTGATCTCCTTCCTTTCCAGACCCGGCTCCCGGCTGTCCTGATGATCCGCTCGATCTACTACACCTCCGATCTGCGCCTGCTGCTCGACCCCGACCCGGGCGACTGGCCCGCTGCCCTGCAGGAGCCGGAAGGCCTGCTGTGGGTGGATTTCGAGGGCACGCCCCCGGAGGAGGACGAGCCCCTCCTGCGCCAGGTCTTCGGCTTTCACCCTCTGGCGATTGACGACGCGCTGCAGGAATCCCACGTTCCCCGCGTGGACGACTGGGGCGATTATCTCTACATCGTCCTGCACGCGGTGCGGGTCGAGCGCACCGAGGGCCTGGAGCTGAACACGCGCGAGGTGGATTTCTTCCTGGGCCCCAACTACCTGGTCACCCACCACGACGAGAAGGTCGAGGCCCTGGACCGGGTGATGGACCTGATCCGCCGCGACCACCGCTACCCGAAGAACGGGCCCGACTACCTGCTCTACCGCCTGGCGGACGAGATCGTCGCCAGTTATATGCCCGTGGTGGAGGAGCTGGACGACGAAATTGACCTGGCGGAGGACGAGATTTTCGCCCGCCCCACCAACGCCACCCTGGAGCAGATCTTCCGGCTCAAGCGCGCCGTCCTGCACCTGCGCCGCATCATCGGTCCCCAGCGAGAGGCGCTCAACCGCCTCGCCCGCGACGACTTCCGCGTGATCGACGCCCGGGACCAGGTCTACTTTCGCGACGTCTACGACCACCTGGTGCGCCTTTTCGACATCGGCGAGAGCCTGCGCGAGCTGGTCAGCGGCACGCTGGACACCTACCTCTCGGTGGTCAACAACCGCATGAACGAGATCATGAAGACCTTCACCCTCATCACCACCCTCTTCATGCCCATCTCCTTCGTGGTCGGTTTTTTCGGTATGAACTTCTTCCAGCCCGGCGCGCAGCAGCTCCTGCCCTGGACGGGGGGCCCGGTCTTCTACCTCACCCTGCTGGTCCTGCTGCTGCTGCCCGGGGTGATGTGGCTGTGGATGCGCCGCCGCGGCTGGATGTGAGCGAGGGAGCGACCCATGACCCAACCGTTAAGCCCTTCCGCCCAAAGAGTGCAGGACGCCCTCGCCGCCCGGGGCCTCTCCCTGCAGGTGGTGGAGCTGCCCGCCTCCACCCGCACCGCCCAGGAAGCCGCCCGCGCCGTCGGCTGCGAGGTGGGGCAGATCGTCAAGTCCCTGGTCTTCAAAGGCGCGGACAGCGGGAGCCCGGTGCTGGTGATCGCCAGCGGGGCCAACCGGGTGAACGAGGCGAAGCTGGCCGAAAAGCTGGGCGAGCGCCCGGCGAAGGCCGACCCGGACTTCGTGCGCCAGCACACCGGCTTCGCCATCGGCGGCGTGCCCCCGCTGGGCCACCCCAAACCGCTGCGCACCTTTATCGACCGGGACCTGCTCGGCTACCAGGCGATCTGGGCCGCCGCGGGCACGCCCAACGCCGTTTTCCGCCTCTCGCCCCCCGACCTGCTGCGCATCACCACCGGAGAGGTGGTGGAGATCGCTTGAGCGCCGGCGGCCGGATAACAACCTGGATGAGCTGATCCCTGGGAGTACCGCAGTTCAGGGGAAAAGCGGCGGTTTTGTTTTGGCTTCGCCCGCCCAAAACAGCCGCAGGACCCACACAAGGAGAAGAAATCATGCGCTTTCGCATCGGCCTTGAAAAAGGCTTCGAAGGACATGCCATCGCCTGGGCGCTGGATTACGTCGGCTGCTTCGCCTCCGGCAGGAATGAGGAGGACGCCCTGCAGCGGATGGAGTGGGCGGTCATCCAATACGCCGACTGGATGGCCTCCCGCACGCCCAACCCCTGGCTGACCCACGAGGCCATCGAGTCGGACGTCATCGAGCTGCAGGTGGAAGAGACCTGGGAGTGCTACCACATCAACGGCGACTACGAGATCGTGGAGGAGGGCTTCGAGGTGGACGCCTGGTTCCTGCACGACTGGCGTCCCCTGACCGCCGCCGACGTGGAGCGCGGCATGCAGGTCCTCTCCTGGACCCGGGCCGACCTGCTGAATACCATCTCCGGCCTCAGCCCCGAGCTGCTCGAGCGCCGCTACCCGAACGAGCGCTGGAGCATCTCCGGCATCCTCAAGCATATCGGCGGGGCCGAGTGGTGGTATATGGACCGCCTGGACCTGGCCTCGCTCTCGCAGGAGCTGCCCAAAGCGCCCCTCGAGCGCCTGAGCTACGTGCGCCAGGCCCTGTACGACTGCCTGCCCAACCTGGTGGGGGCGGAGCTGGTGCGGGGCAAGGATGGGGAATTCTGGAGCCCGCGCAAGCTCCTGCGCCGGGCCGCCTGGCACGAGCTGGACCATATCGGGCATATCCAGAAGCTGCTGCAGCGCTAGGCAGCGCGCGGGCCTGGAAAAGACCCTAAGAACCTTTCCTAAAAAAATATCGGATGTTGTTGTGATGGGGAGCGTAGCCCCCCATCACAACAACATACCATTTTTCGGATAGGTACTCAAGGTCTTCAAGACCCTCAGGGTCTTCGTGCGAACGGTGCGGCCCGCAAAACGCCACGCGCCGCGAACCAGGCGCCTGAAAAACCAGCCTCCGCGGCAGCCCTGCCTCTTTCTAGAACAAATATTTTGAAAAAAGCAGTTTATCGGGTATAATTTGTATCATCAAAGTCAGAAAAATTAACGGTATGGAACCCTATGGCCCTTGACCGCTTCGGACGACTCATTCACTATTTACGCATCAGCCTGACCGACCACTGCAACCTGCGCTGCGTCTACTGCATGCCGGAGGACATGACCTTCCGCCCGAATGCAGAGCTGCTGCAGGACGACGAGCTCATGCTGCTGGTGCGCCTGTTCACGGAGCTGGGTTTCGACAAGTTCCGCCTGACGGGCGGCGAGCCGACGGTGCGGGCCGGGATCGTGAACCTGGTGCGCGAGATCGCCGCCACCCCCGGCGTGCGCTCCCTCTCCATGACCACCAACGGGGTGCTGCTGGGCCGCCTGGCGCGCCCGCTGGCGGAGGCCGGGCTGCAGCGGGTGAACATCAGCCTGGACACCCTCGACCCCGAGAAGTTCCGCCGCCTGACCCGCTGGGGCAAGCTGGAGGACGTCTGGCAGGGCATCCGGGCGGCGGAGGCGGCCGGGATGGTCCCGGTGAAGATCAACGCCGTGGTGGTGCGCGGGTATAATGAGCCCGACGTGGTGGACCTGGCGCGCCTGACCCTGGAGAACCCCTGGCAGGTGCGCTTCATCGAGATGATGCCCTTCGCCGGGGCGACCGAGCTGCAGCGCAGCCAGGTGGTCACCGCGGCGGAGATCCAGGAGCGCATTTCCGCCGCCCTGGGCCCGCTGGCGCAGGCCAACGGGGGCAAACTGGACGGCGAAGCCCGCCTGTTCCGCCTGCCGGAGGCCAGGGGCGACCTGGGCTTTATCTCCTCGGTCACCCAGCCGTTCTGCGCCTCCTGCACCCGCGCCCGCCTGACCGCCGATGGGCGCCTGCGCCTCTGCCTGCTGCGCGACGGCGAGGTGGACCTGCTCACCCCCCTGCGGGAGGGCGCCGGGCTGGAAGATCTGCGCCAGTTGATCCTGAACGGCATTTGGAACAAGCCCTGGGGCCACGGGCTGGCCGAGGGGGTGATCCCCCTCAGCCGCGTGATGAGCGAGATCGGCGGCTGATTTCCCCCCTCAGAACTGGAGGATAGTTTGTTTTCACCCAATGGTATTCGCGCCATTTTGTTCGACCTGGATGGGACCCTGCGCCATAACTGCCCTTCGTCCATCCAGGCTTTTTTTGATTACGCCGCAGCGCTGGGGCTGGAGGACAGCCCCGCAAGCCGCCAGCAGGCGGCGCGCTGGGTGCACCGCTACTGGTCGCAGTCGGAGGAGATGCTGGAAGACCTGGAGGCCTACCGCGGCCGGAATGAGGAATTCTGGGCTTTTTACACCCATAAGCAGCTCATGGCCTGCGGCTGCCCGCCGGAGCGGGCGGCGGAGCTGGCCCCCGAAGTGCACCGCTATATGAAGGATGAGTACCGGCCCGAAGACTGGGTCCCGCCGGAGGTGCCGCAGACCCTGGGCGTGCTGCGCCAGGCGGGCTTCACCCTGGGCGTGCTCTCGAACCGCACCGACCCCTGCGGGCCTTATCTCTGCGACCTGGGCCTGGACGGCTACTTCGACCTGGCCCTGGTGGCGGGCGAGCTTTCCTACTGGAAGCCCAACCCGCAGGTCTTCCACCTGACGCTGGAGCGCCTGAACCTGCAGCCGGAGCAGGTAGTGTACGTGGGCGACAATTACTATGCCGATGTGCTCGGCGCCCAGGCTGCGGGCCTGCGCCCGGTGCTGATTGACCCGGAGGGCCTCTTCCCCGAGGCGACCTGCCCGGTCATCCACACGATGAGCGGCCTCCCCCGGGCGCTGGCCCGGGCGGCGACCCCCAAACCCTGAACAAAATTTAGGGCTGTCATAACCCCGGAGGGTATGGGTCTCGTTATTTTTGGCTCGAGCCAAAAATAACGGGACGTTCTTTTCTATCTCCGGCGGGGAGCTGGAACGGCTCTACCCCAGGAGCAGCCGCCAGACCCCCAGCGCGGCCAGGGCCCCGGCCAGCGAGCAGGCGAAGTTCACCCGGTCGTTGTTCAGCCAGGGCCAGCCGCGTACCAGCGCCGTCTCGCTCCCGCACAGGTGGCGCGGGTGGCGCTCGGTCTCTTTGCAGCAGCGCGGGCAGCGGTAGATGGCCTGCACCGTGGCGCCCAAGAGCGAATCCAGCAGCGCGCCGGCCAGCCCGCCCAGCACGGCGGCAAGCGGGAGCGCCGGCGGCCGCCCTGCCCCGTTCACCAGCGCGGCCAGCAGGGCGATCAGGCCCGCCCCGCCCAGGGCCGCCAGGGTGCCCAGCGGGGTGACGCCCCCGGAGGTGCCGCGCTCCACCTTCCTGCCGCTGGTGATCAGGCGCGGGGCGGCGCGGCTGAGCACGCCCAGCTCGGTGGCCCAGGTGTCGGCGTTCACCGCCGCCATCGCCCCCGCGAAAGCGACCCAGGGCCAGGCCTGCCCCGGGAAGAGGGCCTGCAGCAGCGCCAGCAGGGCCCCCAGGCCGCCGTTCGCCAGCACCTGGCCCCAGTCGCGGCGGCTCCCTTTGGAGAATTTCTCGTCCAGCACGGCCTTGCGCCGGGCGAACAGGCGCGAGAGGGCGCTGGAGGAGACGAAAAAGGCCAGCAGCAGCGCCGCCCAGGGCGCGCCACCCAGCCCGAAAATCAGCCCGCCGGTCAGGGCCGCGGCCAGCCCGCCGCTGGGGCTG
>JAEWYL010000034.1 GCA_023395675.1 Chloroflexota bacterium
TTTTTTTTTTTGGGGGTGGGGCGGCGGGCGCCGCGCGCCCCACATCCCCCAAATATACCTTCAAGGTCTTTCTTTTCGCCCTTGAAACGGCCCTGGGCCCGAGAGGCGCGCCGCGCCTGCGCAGAATATGGTAAACTCCACAGGTTACAACCTAGTTAATGAAGGGCAGGCCCCGAAAGCCTGCCGCAGTTTTTGTACCGTAAGATTTGATGGACGAGAAGACACTACATACCCTGGAATTCCCCAAGATTCTCGAGCGGCTGGCGCAGTACACCGCCTTCGGGGCCTCGACCGAGATGGCCCTGAACCTGCGCCCCAGCGCCGATATCGAGGAAGCCCGCCTGCGCCAGGCGGTGACCGCCGAGGCCACCGGCCTGCTGACCACCCACCCCGACCTGACCATCGGCGGGGCGCGGGACGTGCGCGAGCAGGTGGAGCTGGCGGCCCGCGGCGGGGTGCTGTCGCCCGCCGAGCTGCTGGACGTCAAGTCCACCCTCACCGCAGCCCGCAACCTGGCGCGCCTGTTCGAGCGCCTGCAGAGCCAGTTCCCGCGCCTGGCGGAGCTGGCGGCCCAGATCCCGCAGCCGTCGGGCGTGATTGACGCCATCACCCGCGCCATCTCGGAGCGGGGCGAGATTCTGGACAGCGCCTCGCCCAAACTGGCGGAGGTGCGCCGGGAGATGAAGATCGCCCACGAGCGCATCCTGAGCAAGCTGCAGAAGATGGTCTCGGACCCGAAGAACACCCCCTACCTGCAGGAGGCCATCATCACCCAGCGCGACGGGCGCTACGTGGTGCCGCTGCGCTCCGAGTTCAAGGGCCGCATCCGCTCGATCGTGCACGACCAGTCGCAGTCGGGTGCGACCCTGTTCGTGGAGCCGCTGGCGGTGGTGGAGCTGAACAACCAGCACCGCGAGATGCAGCTCGCCGAGCGGGACGAGGAGCGGCGCATCCTGGCGGAGCTCTCGCGGGCGGTGGGGATGCAGGCAGGCGCCATGCTGCAGGCGGTGCAGATCATCGCCGAGCTGGACCTGGCCCTGGCGAAGGGGAAATACGCCGACGACCTGCGGGCGGTGGAGCCGCGCCTGCACGAGTTCACGCGCCCCGCCAGCGCGCATAAATGGCAGGCCACCCCGCACCCGGGCTCCATCATCCGCCTGTACCAGGCGCGCCATCCCCTGCTGGACCCGGCAACGGTGACGCCGATTGACGTCGAGCTCGACACCGCCACCTACGCCCTGGTGGTCACCGGGCCGAACACGGGCGGGAAGACGGTGACGCTGAAGACCATCGGCCTGCTGGCGCTCATGGCCCAGGCCGGGCTGCACATCCCCACCCATTCGGGCTCGGAGATCACCGCGTTCGAGAGCATCTACGCCGACATCGGCGACGAGCAGTCCATCGAACAGTCGCTCTCGACCTTCTCGGGGCACGTGACCAATATCATCCGCATCCTGGAGCAGGCCGACACGCACTCGCTGGTGATCCTGGACGAGCTGGGGGCCGGGACCGACCCGCAGGAGGGGGCCGCCCTGGCGCGCGCCCTGCTCACCCACCTGCTGCAGCGGGGCATCACCACCCTGGTCACCACCCACCACCCGGAGCTGAAAGCCTTCGCCCACGCCACGCCGGGGGTGGTGAACGCCTCGGTGGAGTTCGACCTGGAGACGCTGCGCCCCACCTACCACCTGACCATCGGCCTGCCCGGGCGCTCCAACGCGCTGGCGATCGCCCAGCGGCTGGGGATGCCGGACGAGATCATCCAGGAGGCGCGCAAGGACCTGAGCCCGGAGGAGATCCAGGCCGACGACCTGCTGAACGAGATTCACCACCAGCGCGACCTGGCGCGGCAGGCCCGGGAAGCGGCCGAGAAGGCGCGCCAGGAATCCGAGAGCCTGCGGGCGGGGTTGAGCACCCGGCTGGAGACGGTGGAGGAGGAGCGGCGGCGCATCCTGGAGCAGGCCCGCCTGGAGGCCCAGGAGCAGGTGGAGGCGCTGCAGGAGGAGATCCGGCAGGCGCGCAAAGAGCTGGCGCGGGCCCGGCAGCCGCTGGAGGCCCTGCAGGCGGCGGAGGAGAAGGCCGCCGAGCTGGAGGAGGAAGTGGAGCAGCCGGTGGAGCGCATCGAGCTGGCGGCCCAGGTGGCGCCGCCCGGCGCCCGGCGCTCGCTGCGCCTGGGCGATAAGGTGCGCCTGCGCTCGCTGAACACCCAGGGGGTGATCACCACCCTGGGCGAGGAGGAGGCCGAGGTGCAGGTGGGGGTGCTGCGCATCCGTTCCAGGCTGTCGGACCTGCAGCTTGCCAGCGAAGCGGCGGAGGCCGGGCCGGGCCTGGTGACCGCCCGCGACCTGCTCTCGCCGGAGCGGCGCAAGAAGAGCGCCGAACGGCGCGGGGGCGCGCCGGGGGGCGGGGCGGCGAGCGCAAAGCCCGCCGGCGACCTGCTGCCCGCCTCGCCCGGGATGGAGCTGGACCTGCGCGGCCAGCGGGCCGAGGAGGCCCTGGACGCCCTCGACCGCTACCTGGACTCGGCCTACCTGGCGGGGCTGCCCTTCGTGCGCATCATCCACGGCAAGGGCACCGGCCGCCTGCGGGAGGCCGTGCGCCAGGCGCTGCACCAGCACCCGAACGTGCGCTCTTACGAGGCGGGGGGCGATAAAGAGGGCGGCGACGGGGTGACGGTGGCCAAGCTGGCTTAAAGACGAGATCTGGGGGGATGGGG
>JAEWYL010000254.1 GCA_023395675.1 Chloroflexota bacterium
GCGCCGGACTTTTCGATCTCAACCCCTATCTCAATTCCAGGGCTGTCCAATCAGCCCGCAGCAAGAGAGGCTTCGTGTTCTATGTGGGGCAGCCTGACAACTCATTTCCAGCCGCTATTGCAATTTCAGATAATTCCTGTATGATTTATACAGCCTCACCCGCCCCCGCTGAGGCCGGAAGACCCTTTAAACCGCTGTCCGCGACCTGAAAAGGAGAGAACCCCTTGCACAGCATACCGGAGCATTTATTGGTCGAAACCGCCCGGCGCGCCGGGCGCTACCTGAGCTCCCTGGAGGAGCGCTGTGTCGTCCCGGAGCCGGCGGCCCTGGAGGGGCTCCAGGCCCTGGACGGCCCCCTGCCCGCCGGACCAACGGACCCGCAGGAGGTCCTGGCCCTGCTGGATGAGGCCGGCTCCCCCGCCACCCTGGCCTCCGCCGGGGGGCGCTATTTCGGCTTCGTCGTGGGCGGCTCCCTGCCTGCGGCGCTGGCGGCCAACTGGCTGGCAGGCGCCTGGGACCAGAACGGCGCCATGACGGTCATGTCTCCGGCCGCCGCCCGCCTGGAGGAGATCGCCCTGCGCTGGCTGGGGGAGCTCCTGGACCTGCCGGAGAGCTGCGGCGCCGGGTTTGTCACCGGCACCACCGTGGGCAATTTCATGGGCATCGCCGCCGCGCGCCACGCCCTGCTGAAGCGCGCCGGCTGGGATGTGGAGTCCCAGGGCCTGTTCGGCGCGCCGCCCATCCAGGTGGTGGTGGGCGAGGAGGTGCACGCCTCTCTGCTCAAGGCCCTGGCCCTGGCCGGGCTGGGGCGGGAGCGGGTGGTGCGCGTCCCGGTGGACGGGCAGGGGCGGATACGGTCGGACGCCCTGCCGCCAATGACGCCCGCCACCCTGCTCTGCCTGCAGGCCGGCAACGTCAACACCGGCGCCTTCGACCCGGCATCCGAGCTGATCCCGGCCGCGCGGGAGGCCGGGGCCTGGGTGCACGTGGATGGGGCTTTCGGCCTGTGGGCGGCGGCCGCGCCCGAACGCCGCTGGCTCATGGAGGGCTATGCCCAGGCCGACTCCTGGGCCACCGACTGCCACAAATGGCTGAACACCCCCTACGACTGCGGGCTGGTATTCGTGCGCGAGCCCGCCCACCTGCGGGCCGCCAACTCGATCCAGGCCGCCTACCTGATCCAGGACGAGGCGCGCGAACCCTTCCATTACACCCCGGAGATGTCGCGCCGGGCGCGCGGGGTGGAGGTCTGGGCCGTGCTGCGCTCCCTGGGCCGCAGCGGGCTGGCGGAGCTGTTCGAGGGCTGCTGCCGCCACGCCGCCCGGTTCGCGCAGGGCCTGGAGCAGGCCGGTTACGCCGTCCTCAACCAGGTGGATCTGAACCAGGTGCTGGTCTCCTTCGGGGAGGACGAGGTCACCCGGCGCGTGATCGCCGCCGTGCAGCAGGAGGGGGTCTGCTGGTGCGGCGGGACCGTCTGGCAGGGGCGGGCGGCCATGCGCATCAGCGTCTCCTCCTGGGCCACCACCGGGGCGGACGTCGAGCGCTGCCTGGAGGCCATCGTGCGGGCTGCGCGCGCCGTCGCCTGAAGGCTGCGCGCTGAGCCCTGCGGCTGTTTCGTGAACGCCAGTTTCAGGCCGCTTGTTATGCGCTGAAAGCGCGGGGCGCGGAGGTGGGCCATGAGCCCTAACGGTTCGGTCTCAAATGGGATTGCCCTTCTCGAGCAGTTCAACCGGGCTTTCAACCGCCACGATGTGGACGGGATGATGGACCTGATGAGCGCGGACTGCGTGTTCGAGAACACTTACCCGCCGCCGGACGGCGCCCGCTATGAAGGCGCGCAGGCGGTGCGGGGTTTCTGGGAAGAATTTTTCCGGGCCGCGCCCCGGGCGCGCCTGGACATCGAGGAGCTGTACGCCAGCGGCGGGCGGGGTTTTCAGCGTTGGGTGTATTCCTGGGGAGAGGGGCGCGTGCGCGGGGTGGATCTCTTCCGCTTCGAGGACGGCAAGATCGCAGAGAAGCTGTCTTACGTCAAAGGATAAACCGGCTGGGCAGCGCCCCGCGAAATACGGCTCAGAATCCGGCTCAATACCCTCTGGGCTTATTCGTTACAATCCCACTCGCCGGGCAGAACGGTGGGGCGCGGCTCGAAGCGGGTCTGGCGCGCCAGGCTGACCGCCACCTGGGCCAGGGGAGCGCCGCTTTCGGGGTCCGTCAGGTTCGGGAACAGCTCGGCCACCGGCACCGCCAGGTAGGCCTGCCTCCAGATCTGCGGGTCGAGCACCTGCCCGTCGTACAGGAGCAGGTCAATATCAATCGGGCGCGGGGCGTTTTTATCCTGCGTCCGCACCCGGCCCAGGGCGGCCTCGATCGGGCGGATCACCCGGCTCTTCAGCTCCGGCGGGTCCAGGGTGGTGCGTACGAGCAGGGCGGCGTTGATGTAATCCGGCGCGCCCGCGTGGCCTACGGCCGGCGTCTCCCAGGCGCGCGACATGGCGACCAGCTTCACCTGGCCTTCCAGCATTTCCACCGCACGCGGCAGGTTGCAGTAGGGCTCGATATTGGATCCCAGGCCCAGGACCGCAGGGCGCAGGCGTCTCCTTCCCATACCCCGCAATCATAACACGAGAGCGGCCTCAGCGCCGCCTGCGGCGCAGCGCCAGCGGCAGCAGGAGCAGGGTCGCCAGGGGCCAGACCCAGGCCAGGTCGCCCGGCCCGCCGGGCCCGGTGAGAGGCGTCCGGCGGCGCAAATGCACCAGCCGGTAGTTCCTGGAGACTTCGTCCAGCGCTTCGTCGCTCAGGCGGTTAGCGTCAATCCCGAACAGCCTGCCGGCGAAGCCGCTGCCCCGGATCACCTCCCGCAGCAGCGGCAGGCGCTCGGGACAGTCGCTCACATCCTCGGCGATTGCGCTCCAGCGCTCTTCCGGCAGCCACACCTCCACCTCGGGGTTGTACATGATGTTCCGGTACCAGTCCGTCACCGGCCCGAAGCCCACCGTGCAGTACACCTCCCCGCCCACCCGGGCGAAGTTCACCGGGGTGCGCCGCCGCAGCCCGGTCTTGCGGCCGGTGTGCGTGATCACCATAAACTGCCCGAACCCCTCGGGCCAGAAGCTGATCCAGGGCCCCAGGCCCAGCCGCCAGTTCAAAAGCATGAAACGGTTGAAATATTTGAAGACCTGCCGCAAATTAGTCTCGAGCTGGCTGTTCATTTTCATCTTCAGCCGCCTCCCCGGCGTTACCTATGGATCGTCTCTTTGTAGCCATCCGAAGATGTACTCTGGTTGTGATGGGGGCTGCGCCCCTCATCCCAACGATACAAAGATTTATTTCTAGGACAGGTTCTTATCAACTTCGCGCGCCGCGCAGAACGATCAGCTCTCGCACGGCTCCAGCGGTCGGTTTAAAACAAAAAATGGCGCGAATCAACCAAAATAATGACAGCGCCTTGATTATATCAAATGCCCTGAATACCGATCCGAAAAATGTACTGTTGTTGTGATGGGGGGCAGCGCCCCCATCACAACAACAGTACATTACTATTTTTAGGATAGGTTTTTAGGGAAAGGCGGGCTTACCACTTGCACGCCCCGCGCCTGATCGAGCCCGCCGGGGCGGTCCCGACCTTCCCGGGGCGACTGCGCCCTTGTTTCAAACACACGCAGCTGTATCTGAAGCTCGAGCAAGACGAAGGTCAAACGGCGGAAGCGTGAGGCGCAAAATCTGGGGCTGTCTTCAAAACCGGCGCTGCCGGCCGCGCGCCGGTTATGGCTCGCGGTGCGGGATGCAGACCTTGAGCAGGCCGTGGTTCAGCTCCAGGCTGTAGCGCGCGCCGGCCACCCCGGCCGGCAGGACGATCGAGCGTTTTACCGGCCCGCTGCACCGCTCGCGGAAGAACACCCGCCCCTCCGACCCTGCCTCCGGGTAGCGCCCTTCGATCGTCAGCACGCGCCCGGACAGGCTCACGGAAACCTCATCCAGGCTCAATCCGGGCAGATCCGCCAGCACCAGCACCTGGTCCTCCTGCTCGAGCATATCCACCGGGATGAGATAGCCGAACTGCCTCTCCTCCGCTCCCCCTTCCAGAAACCGCTTCAGATTGGCCTCGTACACCGGATCCTCTCGCCCCCCCAGATAGCCGGCCTCTCCAGGCTGTGAAAACTCCACCTGCCCCATCTTTCACCTCCCAACAAAAAAACCCTGCCTGCCGTCATCCGGTTCTCCAGCCGGTCCCGACCATTCCGCCGGGGCTTCGCCCTTTATTGCGACCGTTGAGCGTTCCTCTGGGGTATGGGCGGGCAGCGGCCTGTGCCAGGTCGCTACCCACCTTTACCCCAAATTCATTCCTTTTCTGAGCCTGGCTTTCAACTTTGAGAAAGCCGCAGGGATCTGGCCTTATTATAGCAATCTTGATTATTTCATGTCTATCAGGCTTTTCCCTGAGGCGCGGTCGGGATT
>JAEWYL010000138.1 GCA_023395675.1 Chloroflexota bacterium
CCCACCGCAGGCAAAACGAGCCTGCCGGATGCGGTCCCGGCCGGGCGCGGGCGTGCCTTGCACCTGGGCTGCTTCCCGCATGCAGGTACAAGGCGCTGCCCCGCCTGGATGGACCCATTTCGAGGGGGGAGGGTTGGCCCGCCCTGTACCGGTCCGGCCCGGAAAGCGCCTCGCACCGCAGAAAGGGCGCGCCCCGCTGTGACTTTCATCTCAGGATACGATGCTGGAATACAGATGTCCTGGTGCTGCTCCTATGTTATACTCCAACCGGGTACCCTTCGGTGGAAGAGCTGGCCTCCCTACAGCCGCGCCGGCGGCGCGCTCCAGGAACGCGACCGGGGGCTTCCGGGCCGCTCTCCGACCGCCCACGAATGAATCTATCTCATTTCATCAGGAGCCACTCGCATATGAAAGATTTCATCGCCATTTCCGATTACTCCCCCCAGCAGCTGCAGGAACTGCTCGACCTGGCTGTCCGGCTGAAAGAGGAATGGAAGGCCGGAGGCAACCCACCCCTCCTCAAAAACAAAGTGCTGGCGATGATTTTCCAGAAACCCAGCCTGCGCACGCGCGTCTCCTTCGACATGGCCATGCGCCACCTGGGCGGCGACGCCCTGTACCTGTCGCCGCAGGAGATCGGGCTCGGCAAACGGGAATCGATCGCCGACGTGGCCCGGGTGCTCTCCGGCTACGTGGACGCCCTGATGGCGCGCGTCTTCGACCACGAGCACGTGGTGGAGCTGGCGCGCTGGTCCGAGATCCCGGTCATTAACGGCCTGAGCGACTACAACCACCCCTGCCAGGGCATGGCGGACCTGCTCACCATCCAGGAAGAGTTCGGACGGGTGAAGGGCCTGAACGTGGTCTATATCGGCGACGGGAATAATGTCGCCGTCTCGCTGATGCACGGCTGCGCCAAACTCGGCGCCAACTTCACCATCGCCTCCCCCGAGGATTACGACCTGGACCCCCAGGCGGTGGAGCTGGCCCGGGAGTTCGCCGCCGGGAGCGGCAGCGCCATCTGCCTGCTGCGCGATCCCCACGAAGCGGTGCGCGGCGCCCAGGTGATCTATACCGACACCTGGACCAGCATGGGCCAGGAGGAAGAGGCGAAGAAGCGCGAGGCGGTCTTCCCGCCCTACCAGGTGAACCGGGCGCTGGTGGAGGAGGCCGACCCGCAGGCCATCGTCCTGCACTGCCTGCCCGCCCACCGCGGCCAGGAGATCACCGACGAAGTGGCCGATGGCTCCCATTCCCGGCTTTTCCCGCAGGCTCACAACCGCCTGCACGCCCAGAAGGCCATCCTGGCGCGCGTATTCCAGGCGGCTTAGCGCTTTTCTCGCGGAATAGCGGGGCTGCATTGCTGCGTGAACCCGGGGCTGCGCCCTGCAGGCGCTGAGCAAACAGTACGCACAAATTGAGAACAGTAATTCAGAGATACTGAAGGCTCATCAGACCTTCAAGCTCTATGACTTAACAGGAAAGGGAACCGTCTTGAACACGAAACAATACATTGAACTGGAAGAGCAATACGGAGCGCATAATTACCACCCGCTGGATGTGGTCCTGACCCGCGGCCAGGGCGTCTGGGTGGAGGATGCGGAAGGCAACCGCTACCTGGACTGCCTGAGCGCCTATTCGGCCCTCAACCAGGGGCACGTTCACCCCAAAATTCTGGAGACTTTCCAGGCTCAGGCGGCCTGCATCACCCTGACCTCGCGCGCCTTCCGCAACGACCAGCTCCCGCTGTTCTACAAAGAGCTTTCCGATATTACCGGTTATGAGATGTCGCTGCCGATGAACAGCGGCGCCGAAGCGGTGGAGACCGCCCTGAAGCTGGTGCGCAAATGGGCTTACACCGTCAAGGGCGTCCCGCGCGGCAGCGCCGAGATCATCACCTGCGGCAACAACTTCCACGGGCGCACCATCACCGTGATCTCCTTCTCCACCGAGCCGCTCTACAAGGACGATTTCGGCCCCCACACCCCGGGCTTCATCACCGTGCCGTACGGCGACGCCGAGGCTATCGCCCGGGCGATCACCCCCAATACCGCCGCGGTCCTGCTGGAGCCCATCCAGGGCGAAGCGGGCGTGATCGTCCCGCCCGAGGGCTACCTGAAGCGCGTGCGCCAGATCTGCAGCGAGAATAACGTGCTCATGATCGCGGACGAGATCCAGACCGGGCTGGGACGCACCGGGCGCCTGTTCGCCTGCGACCACGAGGGCGTGCGCCCGGACGTCACCGTCATCGGGAAGGCCCTGAGCGGCGGCTTCTACCCCGTCTCGGCCGTGCTGGCGGACCGGGAGCTGATGAGCCTCTACCGCCCCGGCGAGCACGGCTCCACCTTCGGCGGCAGCCCGATGGCTGCGGCTGTGGGCCGCGCCGCCCTGAAGGTCATCGTAGAGGAGCGCCTGGTGGAGAACAGCGCCGAGATGGGCGAGTACTTCATGGAGCGCCTGGTGGAGATCCCCAGCCGGCACGTTAAAGAGGTGCGCGGCAGGGGCCTGCTGATCGGCGTGGAGCTCAAGCCCGAGGCCGGCGGCGCGCGCCGCTTCTGCGAGGCCCTGCAGGAGCGCGGCCTGCTCGCCAAGGAGACCCACGAGCACGTGATCCGCTTCGCCCCGCCGCTGATCATTGACCGGGAGACCATTGACTGGGCCATCCCGCGCATTCAGGAAGTGCTGATGACCCTTTAGCGCCTGGCCGGCTGCGGCCCCGAGTCTCTATCCGGAGCTTATTCTGCTTTTGGGATGGGGGAGCAGTCCCCCATCCCAAAAGATAAATAAATTTTCAGGATGGAGATTCAGCGAGTCGTTCTCCGGTTACCGGCCTCTGAACTCTCAGATGCGATCTTAAACCCGCATGACAGCAAGAAACCTGTGGTTTTGCCCGGCCTCTCACCGGGCAAAACCACATTGGATTAAAGGGCTCCTGCTTCTGCGGGGGCGGCAACCGGCAACCAGACCGGCGGCGCTTGCGCAGCGTTCCTCAACGAAATCTGGATACGGGTTTTGGGAATATGTGCGCTGAAGCCGCACGTGTACCCAACAAACCAATTTCAAGGATTGAGCGAGAAGACCCATAAGTGAGGTGGAGGATGAATATCGGAGTACCAAAAGAGCGAAGGCCTTTCGAGTTCCGGGTGGGCCTGACACCGGGCGTTGTACAACTTCTCTGCCAGCAGGGCCACGTCGTCTATGTCGAGCACGACGCCGGTCTGGGAGCGGGGTTCAGCGACCAGGATTACGAAGCCGCCGGCGGGAGCATCGCCTATTCTCCCCGCGAAGTCTTCGGCCGGAGCGACCTGCTGGTGAAGGTGGCCCGCCCCCTGCTGGAGGAGATCCATTGGCTGCGCCCGGGGACGGCCATCGCAGGCCTGCTGCACATGGCCTCCGCCCGCCAGGACAAGATTGACACCCTGATCGGCAACCGCATCACCTCGATCGCCTACGAGCAGATCCGGCTGGAGGACGGCAGCCAGCCGGTCATGCGCCCCTTGAGCGAGATCGGCGGGCGGCTGGTGGCCCAGATCGGCGCCCGGCTGCTGCAGAACAACTCCGGCGGGAAAGGCATCCTCCTGGGGGGCATCGCCGGCGTCCCCCCCGCCGAGGTGGTGATCCTGGGGGCAGGCACCGCCGGCTCGCGCGCGGCCCAGTCCTTCCTCGGCCTGGGCGCCCACGTCACCGTGATTGACGTCAACCTGGTGGCCCTGCAGCGCCTCTTCGACCAGGCCTGCTCGCTGGTGACCATGCTCTCCAACCCGATTAACATCGCCCGCGCCATCAGCTACGCCGATATTGTGGTCGGGGCGGTGCGCATCCCAGGCCAGCCCGCCCCCGTGGTGGTGACCCGGGAGATGGTGCGCTCGATGAAGCCGCGCTCGGTCATCATGGACCTCAGCATTGACGAGGGCGGCTGCGTGGAGACCTCGCGCCCGACCACCCACGAACACTCCTACTACCTGGAGGAGGGCATCGTGCATTACTGCGTCCCGAACGTCCCCAGCGTGGTGGCCCGCACCTCCACCTATGCCTTCCTGAACGCCGCCTACCCCTACATCGAAGCCATGGCGAACCAGGGCGTCGAGGCGGCCATCGAGGCCGACCCTGCCCTGAAGCAAGCCGTCAATACCCGGGATGGAAATATCGTCAACCTTTCACGCATGAGCGCGCCGGCTCCCGCGGAGTGATCCATGGACTGGAATAAACTCTACCAATCGCGAATTGTCACGCCCGAGGAGGCCGTGCGGAATATCAAATCGGGAGACCGGGTATTTCTCACCGGCAACTGCTCCGTCCCGCTCAAGACCCTGGGTGCCCTGGTGGATTACGCCCCGCAGCTGCGTGACGTCGAGATCTGCCAGGCGCTCTCCATCGGCCCCGCCGACTACGTGGCCCCCGAGATGGAAGGCCACCTGCGGGTCAACTCGATGTTCATCAGCCACAATATCCGCAAAGCCGTGCACGAAGGGCGCGCCGATTTCACCCCGGTGCTGCTCTCCGAGTTCACCCTGCTGTTCAAGAACGGCATCCTGCCCCTGGACGTTGCCCTGGTGCACGTCTCCCCGCCGGACCACTACGGCTTCTGCTCCTTCGGCATCGAGACCGGGCTGACCAAGTCCCCCGCCGAATCGGCCAAACTGATCATCGCCGAGGTCAACCAGCAGATGCCGCGCGCCCTGGGGGATTCCTTTATCCACGTCAGCAAGCTGGACTGCATCGTGCCGGTGGACTACCCGCTCACCGAGCTGCCGATGGGGGAGGACGGCTCTTCGGAGGTGACCGAGAAGATCGCCGGGTATATCGCCGAGCTGATCCCGGACGGGGCCACGATGCAGTTGGGGATCGGGGCGATACCGGACGCTGTGTTAAAATACCTGTATGACAAGAAGGACCTGGGGGTGCACAGCGAGCTCTTCTCGGACGGGGTGATTGACCTGGTGGACGCCGGGGTGATCACCAACGCCCGCCGCTCGATCCATCCGGGCAAGATCACCGCCGGTTTTGTGATCGGCACCCGCCGCCTCTACCGCTGGGTGGACGATAACCCGCTGATCGAGCTGCATCCCACCGAATACATCAACAACCCCTTCACCGTGGCGCAGAACGACCGCATGGTGGCGGTTAATTCCGCCATCGAGGTGGACCTGACGGGCCAGGTCTGCGCCGACAGCATCGGGCCGAAGCTCTACAGCGGCGTGGGCGGGCAGTTGGACTTTATCTACGGGGCCTCGCTCTCCAAAGGGGGCGTGCCGATCATCGCCCTGCCCAGCACCGCCAAAAACTTCTCCCGCATTGTGCCCATGCTCAAGCAGGGCGCGGGGGTGGTGACCACGCGCAACCACGTGCGCTATGTGGTCACCGAGTACGGGGTAGCCGAGCTGTACGGGAAAACCATCCGCCAGCGCGCCCAGGCGCTGATCAATATCGCCCATCCCGACTTCCGGGATGAGCTGCGAAAGATAGCCTGCGAGCTGCATTATTGTTAACCGGTACCGGGAAGGTGGGCGAGTTTACGGCCCATTATCCCCGGCCCAAAAAATGGAGGAGTATGGACCGCCGAGCGAAGATTGTCGCCACCATCGGACCTTCGACGCAGGATGAGCATATGCTCGAACGCCTGATCGGGGCCGGGATGAACGTTGCCCGGCTGAACTTTTCGCATGGGACCCAGGAAGGCCACGCGCAGGTATTCAAACGCATCCGGGACCTGTCCGAACGCCTGGGGCGCCCGATCACCATCCTCCAGGACCTGCAGGGCCCGAAAATCCGCACCGGAGAGATCAAGAACGGCTCCGTCGAGCTGACCCCCGACCAGCCCTTTACCCTCACCACCCGGGACGTGCTGGGAGACGAGAAGACCGTCCCGGTGGACTTCGAGGAGCTGCCCGAGTGCGTCAAGCCCGGCGGGCGCATCCTGCTCGACGACGGCAACCTGGAGCTGGTGGCGATCGAGATCGGGGAAGACGAGGTGGTGACGCGGGTGGTGCAGGGCGGGCTGCTCAAGCCCAACAAGGGGGTCAACCTGCCGGGGGCCAAGCTGGACATCCCGGGCTTCACCGAGAAGGACGAGGCGGACCTGGCGTTCGGCTTGAAACTGGGGGTGGACGCCGTGGCGATCTCCTTTGTGCGCTCGGCGCGCGATATCCGCCGGGTGCGGCGCATCATTTCGCGCCTGAACCCGCAGCGGGCGAAGATCCCGATCATCGCCAAGATGGAGCGCCCGGAAGCGATGGAAAACCTGGAAGAGATCGTGCAGGAGGCCGATGGGGTGATGGTCGCCCGCGGCGACCTGGGGGTGGAGATGGCGCCCGAATCGGTGCCCATCGCCCAGAAGGGTATCATCCAGGCGGCGAACCACTACAGCAAGCTGGTGATCACCGCCACGCAGATGCTGGACTCGATGATCAACAACCCGCGCCCCACCCGCGCCGAGGCCTCCGACGTGGCGAACGCCATCTTCGACGGCTCGGACGCGGTGATGCTCTCCGGCGAGACGGCCGCCGGGCGCTACCCCATCCAGGCGGTGGAGATGATGAACGCCATCGTGCAGGAAGCCGAGCAGCATATCGGCGAGTGGGGCCACTGGCAGGGCCCGGATACCGAGAGCTACACCGACGACACCTATTTCATGACCCGCGCCGCCTGCGAGCTGGCTCACGACCGCAACGTGGCCGCCATCGCGGTCTTCACCCAGTCCGGGCGTTCGGCGCTGATGATGTCGAAGAACCGGCCCGGGGTGCCCATCCTGGCTTTCACCCCGAACCCGGAGTCCTATTACCGCATGGAGATGTACTGGGGGGTGATCCCGCACCTGGTGAAGAAAGCGGAGGACATCGAGTCCATGGTGGAGACGGTGGAGGACACCATGATCCGCAGTGCGGCCATCCAGCCCGGGCAGCAGGTGGTGCTGGTGTGCGGCTTCCCGGTGGACGCCATCCGCCCCACCAACCTGGCCCTGCTGCATACCGTGGGCGAGTGGTAATTCAGCCCCGGACGGCTGATCCGGTGGTCCTTTGAGCGTGGCGATGCCTGGGTCAGGCTGCCCCGCCCAAAGGACCACCTTTTATTATTCCTTCTTGACAAAGCGGGTCTTTTTTTATATACTTTGTTTAGTTCGTACTAAACGTTCAGGACAAACAACCATGCACCCATCTTTAGAAAATTCTCACCAGCATTTTATCCAGGGGTTGAGCCGCATCAGCCAGTTCTGGGGCTTCCCCAAAGCTATGGGCGCCATCTATGCCGCCATCTACCTCTCCCCCGAGCCCCTCTCGCTCGACTCTCTGGTCGAGCAGGTGGGCGTGACCAAGGGCGCGGTCAGCACCAACGTGCGCCAGCTCGAACGCCTGGGGATGGTGCACCGCCGGGTGCAGATCGGCGAGCGCAAGGACTTTTACGTGGCCGAGACCGATTTCTGGAAGATCGTGCGCGGCATCCTGCGCGAGCGGGAGAAGATCGAGTTCGACCATGCCCTGCGCACGGTGAGCGAGAGCCTGGAAATGCTCGAGGGCGACGAAATCCAGGACCCGGAGGAGAGGCGGCTGGCGGCCTTTTACGAGAAGCGCATCCGCACCATGCAGAGCTTCTTCCACACCCTGGACAACCTGGTCGCCGCGCTGCTGGCCCTGGACGAGTTCCGCCTGGGCGCCCTGCAGCGCTTTTTGGGGCGCGGCCGCGAGGAGCCGTGAGATGCTGTTCGTGCGCCTGGTGCACACGCTCTCCATGGCCCTGCTCCTGGGCGGGGCGCTCCTGCTCACCTTCCTCGCCTGGAGGGCCCGGGAGCACCCCGCGGGGACGGCCACAACCGGCGAGCTGCTGCGGGCCGCCCGGGCCTACGAGGTCCTGTTCTGGCTGGGCGCCGGGCTGCTGCTGCTCACCGGGATCGGAAACCTGGGCGTCTTCGGCGCCGGCCTGCCGGGGCCGCGCACCGGCTGGGGCACGGCCTTCCTGCTGAAGCTGGCGGGAGTGGCTCTGCTGCTGCTGGCCTCGGTGTTCCGCTCGCTGCTGGCGGCCGGGGCGGGCGGGGCGGAGGCCCGCTTCGCGGATTCGCGCCGCGCCTTCCTGGCCCTGTACGGGGCGACCGGCCTGCTTCTGCTGCTGATCGTCTTTCTCGCCGTGAGGCTGGCCCATGGCTGAGACCCGCCCCGGCGAAGCGCTCGCAGCCTGGGGCCTGGGGACCTTCCACGCCCTGGCCTTCCTGCTGGCGCTGCTCATCCCCCTCTATGCTTCCGGCTCGCTGGGCTGGCTGCTGGACGACCTGGGCACCCTGCCCGGTTTCGCCCTCTTCGCCCTGCTGTGGGCCCTCTCCGCCTGGGGCACCCGCCGGGCGCTGCGGGCCGCCGCCGCCCCGGCCCCCCTGCCGCAGGCCCTGTTCGAGGGGCGCGTCCCGCTCGGGAGGGCGCTCTGGCAGGCGGTCCTGTGGGGGGCGGTCACCGGGCTGCTGTTCGTCCTGGCCTTCCTGCTCGGGTTTGCAGTCCTGGGCACCCCGGGCGTCATGCTCTACACTCCTTTCGCCGCCGTGCTGGCCCTGCTGGTAGGGGCCGCAGCCGGGCTGCTGCTGGCTTTACTGGACCTGGCCCTGCTGGCCCTGGCGCGGGCCGTGCTGCCGCGGCTGAATAAAAAACCACCGATCAACACGGATACACGCAGATAAGGGGTTGTTATCCGCGTCCACCGGTGTTCAACCGTGGTTAAAAAACCACCGATAAACACGGATACACGCAGAAAATGAAGAGAGGTTATCGTTTATTAATGGGAGGGTATCCAATGACCAGCACAGCAAGTCCGCTCTCGGCCGTCACCGGCGCCTTCGGCTACACCGGGCGCTACATCACCCGCCGCCTGCTCGAACGCGGCGAGCAGGTCCTCACCCTGACCTCCAAACCGGCCGCGCACAGCCCCTTCGGCGAGCGGGTGCGGGCCTACCCCTTCAATTTCGACGATCCCCGGGCCCTGGCTGCCAGCCTGGAGGGGGTCTCCACCCTCTACAACACCTACTGGGTGCGCTTCAACCGCGGCGCGGCCACCTTCGACCGGGCGGTGGCGCACACCCGCACCCTGCTCCGGGCGGCGCGGGAGGCGGGCGTGCGCCGGGTGGTGCAGGTGAGCATCGCCAACCCAGACCCGAACTCGCCCCTGCCCTACTACCGGGGCAAGGCGCAGGTGGAGCAGGCGGTGCGCGCCTCCGGCCTGAGCTACGCCATCCTGCGCCCGGCGGTGGTCTTCGGGCAGGAGGACGTCCTGATCAACAATATCGCCTACCTGCTGCGCCGCTTCCCCTTCTTCGCCATCCCCGGAGACGGGGCCTACCGCCTGCAGCCGGTGTTCGTGGAAGACCTGGCGGAGCTGGCGGTGGAGGCCGGCCGGGGTACGGAGGACGCGGCGCTGGAGGCCGCCGGGCCGGAGGTGTTCCGCTTCGACGACCTGGTGCGCCGGATCGCCGCCGCGGTGGGCAGCCGGGCCAGGCTGGTGCACCTGCCCCCGGCGCTGGCCCTGGCGCTGGCGCGCACGGCGGGACTGCTGACCCGGGACGTGATCCTGACGCGGGATGAGCTGGCGGGGCTGATGGACGAGGTGCTGGTGGCGCCCACCCGCCCGCTGGGGCGCACCTGTTTCAGCGAATGGCTGCTGGCGAATGGGGACCGGCTGGGCCGGGGGTACGCCTCGGAGCTCCAGCGGCACTACCGGGGCTGAACGGCACGGAGCTGGTGCGAGGCACCTTCAATCCCCGGAATGGATGGGCAAAGGTAGGGAGACCTGACCGCCCAACCGCGCGGTCAGGCAGGGCAGCGCCTTGCACCTGGTTGACAGCGGGTGTCCCGCCCCCAAGCCAGGTGCAAGGGGCTGGCAGCAGGCGCCGCTGCCGGTGAAGGAAGGTTTGCCGGCGGTGGAAGCGCCTCGCACCTGAACGCCGGTCCGTAAAGGTGCGGCGGTCGAAATGCCTGCCATCCGATGCGTAGGGGCACGGCGGTGCACGGAATGGCTCTCGCCCGCCCCGTCCCCAGCCGTGCCCATCCCCCGCGCGGGCACGGTTCCCGACCGTGAATCCTGGCTCTTGCAGCAAAGGGCACGGCTGGATACGTTTTTACGCCGGTTGCGTTGATTCACCGCCGTGCCCCTACCGCTGATGCGGCTCTACTGCTTACCCGCGAGTTTATTCCATCCAAAATGGGCGCGACGGCGATAAGAATGCCTGCCATCCGATGCATAGGGGCACGGCGGTGCACGGAATGGCTCTCGCTCGACCCATCCCCAGCCGTGCCCATCCCCCGCGCGGGCACGGTTCCGGGGCGCGATAGACCCTGGAAAGACTGGTGCAAACGCCTCGCACCTGAACAAGATCCCGGCTCGCGCTCGTCGTGGCAGACACCGGGAGCGA
>JAEWYL010000142.1 GCA_023395675.1 Chloroflexota bacterium
CCTCCCATGCAGTCCATCTACCGCTGGGAGGGGCAGGTGCAGTCTGAGCAGGAGATCCTCATGCTGGTGAAAACCCGCCTCGAGCTGTTCGAAAGCCAGCTCGTCCCGGCAGTCAAGGCCCTGCACCCCTACCAGGTGCCGGAGATCATCGCCCTGCCGCTGGTGGCCGGCTCGCAGAGCTACCTGGACTGGATCCGGGCGGAGACGAAATAAAAAAAATCCCCCTGCTCAATCTTCCTGGCCTGAGCGGGGGGCGAAGAATTGGTTAAGAGCCCCCGGGGTTGCTTCACCCTGAGGGCTCTGGCGCGGTCTATTCGTACCGCAGCGCCTCCACCGGCTCCAGCCCCGCCGCCCGGTTCGCCGGGTAGAGGCCGAAGAAGAGCCCCACCGCGGTGGAGAACAGCGTGGCGAGCAGGATAGTATCCAGGCCGATGCTGGGGTTGATGGGGGCGTTGTTGGCGGTAGCGATGCGCCCGACCACGAAGGAGATGGTGTAGCCCAGGGCGATGCCGATCAGCCCGCCGAACAGGCTGAGCACCGCCGATTCGGTCAGGAACTGGGTCAGGATGTCAATGCGCCGCGCCCCCAGCGCCTTGCGCAGCCCGATCTCGCGCGTGCGCTCGGTGACCGAGACCAGCATGATATTCATGATCCCGATCCCGCCCACCAGCAGGGAGATGGCCGCCACCCCGCCCAGGAAGATGGTGAGCACCTGGGTGATGGTGCGCACGATATCCAGGAAGGACTGCTGCGTCAGCACGGTGAAGTCGTCGGCCCCGACCTCGGTGCGGTGCCGCGCCCGCAGGATCTGAGAGATCTCCTCGCTGGCCTGGGGCACCAGCTCGGCGCTGGCGGCCTGTACCATCAGCATGTCCACCCGGTCGCGGGTGGAGCGCCGCAGCAGGCGGGCCTGGGCGGTGGTCAGGGGGATCAGCGCCTGGTCGTCCTCGTTCGAAAACCCCGAACCGCCGATGGTCTCCAGCACCCCGATGACCCGGAACGGGTTCCCCTCGATGCGCACCGTTTCCCCGAGCACGCCCGCGCTGCGCCCGAAGAGCGCCTCCGCCGTGGTCTGTCCCAGCACCACCACCGAGGCGCGGCCCAGGATATGCTCCTCGGTGATGAACTCGCCCTCCGCCAGCTCGTAGTTGCGCACCGGCGCGTAGATGGGGGTGACCCCGTAG
Organism: Chloroflexota bacterium; assembly: GCA_023395675.1. Classification (GTDB taxonomy): domain Bacteria; phylum Chloroflexota; class Anaerolineae; order Anaerolineales; family UBA4823; genus JAEWYL01. The sequence goes on from JAEWYL010000142.1 coordinate 1,185, forward strand.
AGGATGGTGGAGGTGTTCTCGCCCGCATAGGAGAAGGCCGCCTCCCCCTGCAGGATGGGCGCCACCCCCGCCACCGAGGGGGCCTGGAACGGGTCGTTGATGGCCTCCGCGTCCGCCAGGGTGATCGGTTTCGGGTTGCGCACATCCTCCGAGCCGCCCCGGAAGACAAAAATCAGGTTGGTGCCGATGCCCTGGATAGAGCCCGTGATCGAGCTCTCGGCCCCGCGCCCGATGGACACCATGGCGATCACCGCCGCCACGCCGATCACAATCCCCAAAATGGTCAGCCCCGAGCGCATTTTGTTGGCCGACAGGCTCTCCAGCGCCTCTAAGAATGACTGGAAAAATTTCATCGCTTACCTCGAACTGTTCTTCTTCGCGCGAGCACCGCTAACCATCCACCACCACCCCGTCCCGGATATGGATCACCCGCTGGGCCAGAGCCCCCACCTCGGGGTCGTGGGTGACGATGACCAGGGTGGTGCCCCGCTCGCGGTTCAGGGAGAGCAGCAGGTTCATAATCTCGTTCCCGGAAGTGGAATCCAGGTTCCCGGTGGGCTCGTCCGCCAGGATGATGGCGGGGTCGTTCACCAGCGCCCGGGCGATCGCCACCCGCTGCTGCTGCCCGCCCGAAAGCTCGTTCGGGCGGTGGTGGACGCGGTCTTGCAGGCCCACCGCGCTCAGCGCCTCGCGGGCGCGCTCCCTGCGCCCGCGGTTCACCCCCGCATAGCGGATGGGCAGCTCCACGTTTGCCAGCGCCGTGGCGCGCGGCAGCAGGTTGAAGCTCTGGAAAACGAAGCCCACTTTGCGGTTGCGGATGGCGGCGAGCTGGTCGTCCTTCAGGTCCGACACCAGTTCCCCGTCCAGCAGGTATTTGCCGCCGGTGGGGTGGTCCAGACAGCCGATGATGTTCATCAGGGTGGATTTGCCGGACCCCGACGGGCCCATGATCGCCACCACCTCCCCGCGCGCCACCCGGGTGGACAGGCCGCGCAGCGCGTGCACCTCCAGATCGCCCATCCGGTACACTTTGGTCAAATTCTCGGCCTCAATCACCCAGTCGGACATCGCTCACCTCATGAACCCGGGCCCGCCCCCGCCGTCGAACTGGTCGAAGGTCACGGGTGGGTTCAAGATGATGGGGTCGCCCTCCTGCAGCTCGCCGTCCACCACCTGGCTTGAAGTCTCCGAGGAGGCCCCCAGCTCGATCTCAACCGGGGAGGGCAGGTTGTTGCGCAGCACGTAGACCACGCGCTGCCCATCCACCACGCGCACCGCCCGGTTGGGGACCAGCAGCACGTCTTCCAACTGGTTCACCACGATGTTCACCGCCGCGGTCATCCCGGGCAGCACCGCCTCGTCCGGGTTCAGCAGCTCCACCGTGACCGTGAACTCCACCACCCCCTGCACGTCGCTGCCGACGCGTGAAATCTCGATCACCCGCCCCCGGTAGCTCTTGCCCGGGATGGCGTCGAAGGTCAGGCTCGCTTCCTGTCCTTCCTGGACGCGGTTGATATCCACCTCTGAGATCTGCACCTTCACCAGCAGCCGCGAGAGGTCGTCCAGGCGGAAAGCGTTGCTCCCGGCGGAGACCAGGTCGCCGGGCCTGGATTCTACCGTGGTAATGGTGCCGTCAAAGGGCGCCTCCAGGTCCGCCAGGCCGAGGGTGGCCTCTGCGGCCGATATGCGCGCCTCCAGCGCGGCCACATCGCGCCCGTCGGGGCCGCTCTGCAGCTCCTCGTAATCGCGCTCGGCCTGCGCCAGTTGAGCCCGGGCTACGTCCAGGTTGGTCTGAGCCTGTTCCGGCTGCAGCCGCAGGTCGTTCAGCTCGCGCACCGCCTGGTCGTAATCGCGCTGGGCTTTGTCCTGGCGGTCTTCAAAATACTGCCGCAGCTGGTCGTCCGGGTCCCGGTCGCTGTAGGCTTCCAGGTCCTGGTTGGCGCGCTCCAGGGCTTCCTGGGTATCCTCGACCTTTTCCTCCGCGTTTTCCAGGTCGTTATCATACTGCGGCTCCCGGTAGACGGCCAGGGCCGCCTCCGCCTGGATGATCGCCGCCTCCGCCTCCCGGATCGCCTGCCGGGCCTGCTCCAGGGCCAGGTCGCTGGCCTCCAGGTTCTCCAGCGCTTTCTGGGCCTCCGCCAGCTCGGCCTGGGCCAGAATCACGTTCTGCCCCAGGGAGGCCGGGTCCAGGGAGGCCAGGATCTGGCCGCCCGTCACCTGATCGCCCTCGTTCACTGCCACCGCTTCCACCCGCCCGGTGGTCTGCCAGGCGATCACGGCGCTCTGGTTGGCCTGCACGATCCCGGTCGCTCCGACCGAGGCCGTCAGCTCGCCGCGCTCCGCGGCCACCGTCTGCAGGCTGCTCAGGGCCCGGGCCGCCGCCTGCTCCTGGTTCCGCTGGTACAGAAACCAGCCGGCCGCAGCCAGGCCGATGATGATTAGGATAATAATCAGTCTTCTCATCCGGTCACTTCCTGTTCAAATTGATGGTGGAGCTGCCGCCCCCACGCTGTCCCGCGGAGAGCGGAAGCGTATATTGACACAGTTAATCGGAGACCGGGGAACTTGCACGCGCAGCACCCGCGCAAATTCCCCCAGTTTCCTCGTCTTGGTTCGCAGCCGGTCGGCCGGTTCACTCTATCATACGTCTGAGGCGGGAGAAAAGTTGTATCTCCGGCCCCACATAGTTTACCCGCAAAAAGTTGGATTGGAGGCCTTTTTCCAGGGCACCGGGGCTGTCCCTATACAGGCATAAGCAGTGGGGGGCGGGGATAGCCCGGCCCCCCCGCTGGGTTGAGCATGCAGAGGGCGTTTGGGCAGC
>JAEWYL010000177.1 GCA_023395675.1 Chloroflexota bacterium
AAATAGTTCCTCTGCATTTCTTATCCGGTAATGATCTTGTGGTTGGTAGGGCGGCGAAGGCGCCTTACCAACCGTAAGAATATCCTTTCAGGATAAGTTTTAAATCCAATTTATTTCAGGAGTGAAGATGAAAATTATTGGAGAAAAGATCAACGGGACCCGCAAGCGCGTCGGCCGGGCGATCGCCGAGCGGGACGCAGCTTTCATTCAGGACCTGGCGAAGAAACAGGCCGAGGCCGGGGCGAACTGGCTGGACGTGAACGCCGGGACCCACCCAGACCAGGAGCCCGAAGACCTGGTCTGGCTGATCGAGAACGTCCAGGCGGTGGTGGACACCCCGCTGGCTCTGGACAGCGCCAACCCCAAAGCTCTGCAGATCGCCATCCAGGCGGTGAATAAGACCCCCATGATCAACTCGATCAGCGGCGAGCCCGACCGCCTGAACGACATCCTGCCCATCGTCGCCAGCCACGGCTGTGAGGTGATCGCCCTGTGCATGGACGAAAAGGGCATCCCCGAGACCTGCGAAGGCAGGCTGCAGGTGATCCGCAGGGTCTTCCAGGCCACCCGCGCCGCCGGGGTGCCCGACGATAAGGTCTACGTGGATCCCCTGGTGATGACCATCGCCACCAACACCGAGGCCGGGGTGATCCTGCTCGACACGATGCGCGCCCTGCGCCAGGAGTTCCCCCAGGCGCATATCTCCACCGGGCTGAGCAACGTCTCTTACGGCCTGCCGGTGCGCTCGCTCATCAACCGCACCTTCCTGGTGCTGGCCCTGGCCGCCGGGATGGATACCGCCATCATTGACCCCAACGACCGGGAACTGCGGTCCGCTCTGCTCGCCGCCGACCTGCTGCTCGGGAACGACCGCTACTGCCAGAAGTACACCCGCGCCTACCGTTCCGGCCTGCTGGAAGCCCTCGCTCCCAAAACCACAGCCTGAGGGCTGCCCTGTAAAGGGCCTGTTCCTGGCCCGGTTTTGGGCCTTACACCGACAAATACCCGTCTCTACCCAACCTGATCCCACAAAAAGGAGAAGACTATGTCAGAAGAGCTTGTGAATGCCTTAGCGAATATGGAAGAGGAGCAGGCGCTGGCCCTGACCAGGGAGCTCCTGGCAGGAGGCGCCGACCCGGTCGCGATCCTGGACGACTGCCGCCAGGCGATGGAGATCGTCGGGAAGCGCTTCGAGCTCAACGAGTACTTTATCCCCGAGCTGATCCTGGCGGGGGAGATGCTGAAGACCATCTCCGCGGAGGCCAAACCGTACCTGAAGCAGAGCGTGGAAAGCAAGAAGTCCGGCAAGGTGCTCCTGGGTACCGTGCAGGGCGATATTCACGATATCGGCAAGGATATCGTCAACTTCATGCTCGACGTGAATAACTTCGAGGTCAAAGACCTGGGCGTGGACGTCCCTGCCGAGGCCTTCGTCGAGGCGGTAAAAAGCTTCCAGCCCGACGTGGTCGCGCTGAGCGGTTTCCTGACCCTGTCTTACGATTCGATGAAAGGCGCGGTGGATGCGCTCGCGGCGGCCGGGCTGCGGGACCAGGTCAGGATCATGATCGGCGGCGGCGCGGTGGACGAGCAGATCTGCGCTTACGCCGGGGCGGACGCTTTCGGGAAGGACGCCATGGCTGCTGTCACGCTTGCTAAGGGATGGACTGGAGGAAACTGAAGATGATGGAGATGACTCTGCCTCAGATACGCGAAGGGAATAAGACCGCGGAGCAGTTGTTTGCCGAGCGCACGGCGCGCATTCAGGCTGCCCTGGAGCTGCGCCAGCCGGACCGCGTCCCGATCCAGCTCGGGTTTGGCTACATGCTGGCTGAGATGGGCGGCATCACCCGCCAGGAACAGCACGAAAACGGCGCGAAAGAGCTGGAACTGCTGGAGCAGGCCGCCCTGTACTACGAGCCGGACGCGGTGATGGGGCTCTTCAACAACCCCGCCGCAGCCCTGGCCCTGGGTGACCGCATGACCCGCTACCCGGGCCACGGCCTGCCGGCGAACGGCTCGTTCCAGTTCGTCGAGGGCGAGTACATGAAGCCCGAAGACTACGACGAATTCATCGCCGATCCGGCCGATTGGGGGATCCGCAAGTACTGGCCGCGGGTCTTCACCGAGCTGGAGGGCCTGGCCATGCTGCCTCCGCTCGGCCTGGCCGCGTTCGGGACCTACGGGTTGGGCCAGCTCGGCATCCTGACCGCTCCCCCGGTGGCCAGCGCGCTGCGCGCCCTGGCGGACGCCGCCGAGGCCCAGGCCGGCGCGGATGCGCGCGCCCAGGGCACCGTGAAACGCCTGGCCGAGCTGGGCTTCGCGCCGCCCCTGTTCATGGGCTCCCTGGTCGAGGCCCCCTTCGACTTCATGTCCGACACCCTGCGCGGCATGCGCGGCATTATGCTCGATATCCACCGCCGCCCCGAGAAGCTGATCGCCGCCATGGAGAAATGTCTGGCCTTCCAGCTTGAGATGGCCATCAACTTCCGCAAAGCCACCGGCCTGCGGGTCTCCTTCATCCCCCTGCACCGCGGCTCCGACGGCTTCATGTCGCTGCCCCAGTTCGAGAAGTTCTACTGGCCCACCCTGAAGGCCATGATGGAGACCATGGTCGAGAACGATATCATGCCCTTCGTCTTCTACGAGGGCGTGTGGGACCAGCGCCTGCACTACCTCGCCGAGCTGCCGCGCGGTAAGACTGCCGGCCTGTTCCAGTTCAGCGATATCTTCAAGGTCAAAGAAGTGGTCGGCGACGTGATGTGCATCGCCGGCGGCATGCGCAACTCGCTGCTGCAGGCCGGCACCCCCGAAGAGGTGCGCGAGTGGACCCGCAAGGTCTGCAAGGTGGTGGGCAAGGACGGCGGGTTCATCATGACCACCGGCATCGGCGAGATGGAGGGCTGCCGCCCCGACCTGGTGAAGGTCTGGGTGGAGGCCACCAAGGAGTTCGGCGTTTACTGAGCGATCTTCTCGCTAAATTCTGCACGCGCAAACCTCGCCCACTCAGCGAGAGAATTACTCATTGATACACAGAGCAGGAACGAAAATATCCGGCGCCCCGCGCCGGATATTTTCGTTCCTGCCGAGCCTTACTCCTCCCAGGCCTGCAGGACTTCGGCGGGCAGCAGCGCCATGCCGGCGGGGGTCATGCGGCCCTCGCGCAGCAGCCTCAGCGCCCGGTCCCGGTTCACCTGCGACCAGTTGCTCCGGCTGCGGCGCGGGGTGAAGCGCTGGGCAAAGCTCTCCTCGTCCAACGGCTTCATCTGGCTGTCAATCCACCCGAAGCAGAGCGCCTCTTCCTGCGCCTGGTCCAGGGTCAGGATGCGCTTGCCGGAGGAGAGCTTATAGAGCACCAGCCAGATCTCACCCTGCTCCTGGTGGTGCGCCTCCAGCCAGAGGCGCCACGCCTCCCTGGAATTTGCGTATAGTTTTTCTCCAATTTCCATTTCAATTATCCTGATGAGCTGCTGAGCCAGCGCCTTGATCAACCGTGTTTGTTCACCCTACTCCATACTGGGCAGGAGGGTAGATGGAGATGGGTGCATTTTGCGGCTTTGGACCGCAAAATGCACCCATGATCCTGATTTCCCCTTTCTCGATGGGCAGGGGTGCGATGGGCCTCATAGCGATAAGGGGCCCTCTCCCCTGTTATCTCAGGGGAGGGTCAGCGTATCCGCAAATACCACCCGCTCGCTGAACTGCGGCAGGAAGATGCTGCCGCTGGGGGGCGCGGGTGGCCTGCCCTCCTCCGGTTCCGGGATCGTCACCGTGGTATCGCCCCCGCGCGGGAAGAGCTCCAGCTCCCGCAGCACCACCCGCATGGGGGAGGGCGCCGGGGAGGGCAGCGAGAGCACCCCGTTCCAGATGGCCTGCTCCATGCTCGACCCCGGCTGCAGCTCCAGCATCACCGGGCTGCCGAACTCCTGCCAGCCCAGCTCGTCCTCGGGGTCGGCCACGCGCGGGTCCCGCCGGGCTGTTCGCACCAGCATCACCGTGGGAAGCTCGAAGCGGAAGCCTGTCGGTCCCCGCACCGTGATCCCCAGCGTGCCGTTCGTCCCCACATTGGCAAGGTCGTAATCCACGCGCCGGTCGGGGGCGAGCTGCACGAAATCCGCCAGGACGGCGCGTGAGAGGTGGGCGCTGTCCAGCCCGTCCGCCGAGAAGACCGAATGCGGCTGGAAGCGCGCCAGCGCCAGGCGCACGAAGGGGAAGTACGAGGCGGCGCCGCCCGGGTCGAAGGAGATATCGCAGAACCACAGCCCGCGGTTCGGGTCGTACTGCGGCTCGAAGCCCGCCGCGTGCACCTCCCGCCCATCGCCGCTGCTCGTGCGCTTGAGCTCCGCCAGGGGCAGCGCGTGCCCCTGCTCCACGGCGTTTGCCAGGTTCTCCAGCCGCAGCGGCTGCACCCGGGCCGAATCCCAGACCGGGTCGTTGCCCCACTGGCTGGTGTAGGGTTTCAGCGTTTCCGCCAGGTCTGTCAGCGGGCCGACCTCCTCGGGCCGCACCAGCACCCCCAGCAGCTCTCCCACGCCCGACGAGAACCACGGGCGCTCCAGGTAGACGCGCACCCAGCCGCCCTCCCGGAAATGCGTCACCACGTCCCCGGCGCTGGTCTCGCTCCAGGGGAACACCGGCAGCACGTGCACCGGGGCTGCGGCCGCCGGGCGGGCGGCGTTCGCCACGTCCACCTCGATCATAGCATCCAGGGCCGGCTGGGTGCCGGTCTCCCCCGGTGTGGGGCGCATCAGCTCCTCCGGCGTCGCCAGCACCGCCGGGTCCAGGTACTCGCGGAAGCGGGTGGTCCCGGGGGCCTGGTAGGTGACGATGTGGCGCTTCAGGTCGCCCAGCTCGTGCCGGATGGCCTCCACCTGCGCTTCGCCGATGTCCACCTCGTCGCCGCTCCCCTCCTCCAGCAGGATCTCTTTCACGTACATCTGCCGTTGGGTCTGGTCGCTGGAGGGGTCGTTCGCCGGGTCGTCCGGGTTGTCCAGCGGGTCCGACCATCCGGCCAGCAGGTCCAGCTTCCCGGTGCTTTTTCCGTCCACGGCGACCTGCCCGGTGAGGGTCGTGGTGGTGCTCCCCAGCTCCCTGTCCGAGTGCAGGGCGGTGATGGCGGGGATCGCCAGGGGCTGCTGCACGGCGTGCACCAGCGCCAGGACGCGAAACGGCTGGTAGAGCCAGTTGCGGCCCTTCACCGCCAGGGAGCGCAGGTTCGCCAGGTCGGGCGTGCCGGTCTCCTCCGTCCACTCCCAGACCCCCATATTGTCCAGGTCTGCCTCGTGGAAATAAGAGCTGATCCACACCTTCGCCGTCATGCCCTGGTGCAGCTCGACCGTCAGCACCCGGTTGGCGGCGTCCCAGGCGGGCGCGGCCGGCCCGGCCTCCCCGTCTTTCAAGCCGCGCAGCCGCAGCCGCAGCGGGGCCGGGTCGGGCCAGGCGCCGGAGAAGGGGATCTTATTGACGATCACGCCGTCCGGCTCGATCACCTCGTCGAAGGAGGTCATCCCCGGCAGGCCGAGCAGCAGCACGCCCCGCGCCAGGGGGTCCGGCAGGTAGTTGAGGGTGAACTGCTCGTTGGTCTGCAGCCAGATTTTGCCCACTACGATGGGCTGGCCCTCCTCATCCAGCTCGGGCAGGTTCGTAACCGGGTCCAGCCGGAACTGCTCCACCTCCACCGCGCCCGGGACGGGCTCCAGGGCGCCCGTGGTCAGGTTCAGGCGCTCCATCAGGGTGCCGGCTTCACGTGAGGCCAGGTCGTGGGCGGCCTGGTCCGAGAGCATCTGGTGCGCGCCGTCGAACAGCCCGTGCTGCTCGACCATGAGCTGCGAGGCCTTGGGCGGGACGATATGGCGCTCGCTAGTCTGGGAGGCAATGGTGGGGGCGTCCTGGTGGATGGACGAGCGCACCACGATGCGCTCCAGCGATTCCCCCTCTTTCGGCGCCTCTCTCAGCGCCACCGGCGGAGGCCCGACCGGGTCGAAGCGCCGGTAGCGCTGTGTCTCGCTCTTTTCGCTGTGGTCCGCCTGGAATTCGGTCTCCCCGGGGTTAAAGGGGCTGTTGCCCGCCAGGTCCACCACGCGGGCGCGCAGGCGGTAGATATGCCCAAAACGCAGGCGCGGCAGCGACCCCGGGACGGCCTCGAAGCTGGTCGAAAGCGGGAAGGTCGTCACGGCGGGGTTGCTCGGGTATTCGGTTTTGTTGACCGTGTTTTCCGGGTCCTCGTATTCGTCCAGGATGATCTGCCCCGGGCGCGGGGCGACCAGGCTCCAGCCGTCCCAGCTGATCAGGGTCTCCCCGATGCGCAGGGTCTGGTCGTTCGGGTCCTGGTTCAATTTGCCGGTAGCCCCCAGCACCACAAAACCCTCGTCCTGCCAGCCCGACTCCGCCAGCCCGCCGCCAAAATCGTAGCTGCCCACCCGCTGGCAGAGCGAGCGCCACTGGCCCAGGGCCTCGTCCAGCACATCAATGCGGTAGCCGCGGGTCACGTCCTCGGCGAAGAGCTCGTCGGTGGGGGGCGGGGGAGGTTCCGGCGCGGCCAGGGGCGGCAGGGGCGAGGTGTCAATCCCGGCGGTGAAGGCGTTGAACGCGTAGGAGCTGAGCGTGCGCTGGTGCAGGACCTCGGCCCGGTTGGGTTTTACCAGCGACAGGCCCCCGTTCCGCAGCGCGGGCAGGCCGTTCTCCTCCGGGCTGTTGGCGGGCCGCCGGGAGGCATCCTCCAGCAGGCGCAGGTTGCTCGCCAGGTTGAAGAGCTTGATCACTCCGCCCGTGGCGTCCACCTGGAAGACTTTGAACAGCTCGCCGTCGTCCAGGCGCAGCAGCCCGCGGCTGATCTCCGCCTCTACCGGGCGCGGCCGGGCCCGGAAAACCGCCTCCTCCAGCTCGTAGTGCACCTTCATCGAAACCTGGGTCGTGGCCGCCATCTGCAGCGGCAGGCTGGCGCTGACCCGCACGGTGGAGGTCCCTGCGGGCAGGGGCTCCTCCAGGGTCACCGTCAGGTCCACTACCAGGCCCAGGGCGCGCAGCAGGAGCGGGAAATCCCCCAGCGCCGAGACCATCTTGTGGAAGTCGTAGGTCTCCTCGATCTCCTGCTGGTCGGGCATCGGCTCGGGAGACAGGCTATGCGGCTTGTGGAACTCCACCACCGACTGCATGGCGCTCTGCGCCTGGGCGGGGGAAACAGCCGAGAACGGGATGGAGAGCAGCGTGCGCAGCAGGCGCAGGAGAGCGTTCAGCAGGCGCAGGGGCAGCAGCAGGCAGCCCGTCAGGCAGCCGGTGCAGCCCTGCAGGCAGCCCGGCCTCTCCTCCGGCGGCGCGCCCGGCCCGGGCTTCTCGGGGGGCGGGTGTCCCTCCAGCACGACCGGCTCCTGAGGGGGCGGCTCGGGCAGGGGCGGCTCGGGCTCGTAGGGGCGCCCGGCGCCCTCCAGGATGGGGTGCTCCCCCAGCTCGCCCGCGCCGGGGAGCTCCACGCCCTGCCCGTAGCCCGGCTGGGTGGCGATATCCTGGTAAACCGTCTTCAGCGCCTCGTGGGCGGTGGAGAGCTGGTCGCTCTGGAAGTCTTTGCCGCTGTAATCCTCGAACTGGTAGGGGATGACGACCGTTTCGCTGTTGAAGAGGGCCTGCCACAGGTCGGAGCGCAGCGGGGCGGCGTCGGGGGTCGCAGCCAGGCTCTGCCCGCTGCCGAACTCCACCTGGAAGCTCGCTCCGCTCAAGGCGGCGGGCCAGTCCAGGAAATCGGGGTAATCGCCCAGCTTTTCCCGGACCTCCGGGGTGTCGGACCACAGGCGCGGGGAGAGATAGGCTGAAAGCCTGAGCTGCGTGCCGGCCTGCAGCGGCCCGCTGCTGCCGTGCGGCAGCGCCGTCCAGATCAGGGTCTGCTTTCGCATGGCTGAGCCTCCCTCTGCCTCAATAATCCGCAAACGCGGCGCAGTATTTTGCCCAATCGCTCGGGGCGACCAGCTGGTGGAAGATCGGGTCGGAGCCGGCGAACTCTTTTTCCATCTTCACGCTGACCGAGGCGCTGAAGAACAGGATTTCGATCTTCACCGTCAGGCTGGCCTGGCCCCACATCGCCCCGGCGTGCGCGCCCCCGACTTCTTTCGAAGTAAAGGTGAGCCCCAGGTAAAACTCCAGGGAGACCGTGATGATTCCCAGCACCGAGAGCGACCCGCTGGCACGGAAGTACCCGGTCAGCTCGAACCCGGCCCCGGCCTTCTGGAAATACAGCCCGCCCATCATGGAGGCCGACCCTTTGGCCACGCCCAGGTTGATGGCCGCGCTGGCGCCAAACTCCAGGGCGGCCTCGATCATGGTCACCCCGTCAATGCCGATATCAATGGCGAAGAACCCGCCGCCGCCGAAGAGCGACACCGTGAGCACAAACGGCTGCTGCCGCTGGCAGAAGGCGAAGTGGAAGTTGAGCTTCTCGCCCGCCATCAGCGGCAGGTACACTCCCGCCGCCAGGCTGATATTCTGCACGCTGAAGATGCCGATCCCGACCGTGGGGATGCCCAGGGAGAAGCCCACGTTGATCCCCTGCGCGGTGACCGCCAGGTCGGGCATATTGGCAAAACCATCCAGCGGCAGCACCTCCAGCAGCCGATTTACGTACTCCAGGATGTCCTTGAACTCGTAATGCTCCAGGTCCACCTTCACGTCCGGTTTCTGGTCCTTCACCGCGGTGAAGGTCAGGGACCGGAAATGCAGCGACACCAGCTCCAGGCTGGGCAGCAGGTTCACCGTGAAATCGGTGAGTTTGCCCTCCAGCCGGTAGGTGGGGGGCTGCCCGTTCAGGGGCAGGTCCACGGTGGACTGGATGGAGAAAACGCTGTCGTGCGGCTCGAACAGCTCGTAGCTGCGCAGCCCGTTGCCGGAGGTGGACCACAGGTAGGTGGTGCGCAGGGTCTCGACCCCGTTCACCTCCTCCACCACGCTCTTGAGCGAGGGGATCTTCTCCCCAACGCTGAAGGCGTGCCCGAAGTCGGCCACGTTGTTGAGGATATAGCCCAGCGGGATGCCGCCCAGCAGCTTCACCCCGTCAAAGATCTTCTCGACCACGAAACCGCCGTCCAGCACCGAGGTTTTCACCGGGCTGCTGCCCGGGTCGTCATATTCATGTTCCCTGGAGTCCACCGGCCCCAGCGAGCGGGAGAGGGCGGTGATCTTGATGTCCGGCGCGGCCAGCCCGCCGCCCTTGTCCACCTGGAAATTCAACGGCACTTCATCCCGGAGCTGGACGTACACCTCGCCCTTGTTCCCGATCTGAGTCAGCCCGGCGGTGGACTTGTAGCTGGGCTCGTACTCGATCTCGTACAGCTTCGGCGTGCCCAGCATACGGGTGATGGCCGGGACGTCCACGCTCCCGTACTGCATCGCCGGGAGGAAGCGCGGGCCCTGGACTGCCCCGGTCTTCGCCAGGGCCCCGAAGGACAGGCGTGTGGTATCCAGGGTGGTGTCCCCGTTTTTCAGAGCCGGGGCGTAAGCCACCGCCTGTCCGTGCAGCTCCCTCAGCCGGCGCGGGTGGTCCTCGTCCGTCTGTACCGTGTAGTGGTTGATCACCTGGTTGATCTGGTTTTTATCAATATCCAGGCTGACGAAGATCAGCGGCGCGGTGAACTCCGCCGCCCGGCCCTCCCAGTCGGTCCCCACCAGGTGGAAGGGGAAATCCACCGATTCGCCGGTGCTCAGGGTCACGCGCGGCCAGAAGGCCTCCTGCCCCACGGCGGGGATCACGCTGCCCGCCGGAAGGGTGGGGTCGTCCAGGTTGGGCGTGACCAGGGTCTTGATGCCCACCTTGCGGAAGGGGAGGTCGCGGTGGCTGTAGTCCAGCTCCCGCTGGCGCACGATGATATACATGCGCTGGAACAAATATGCGGTGTACCCGGGCGGGTCCCGGCGGAAGAAGAACTTGCGCTCGGTGACCTTGACCAGCGAGGCCCGGTGCCCGAAGGGGAACAGGAAGCCGGCGTAAACCACGCGCACGTACTGGTCGCGGGCCATCGCCGCCTGGTGGACCCATTCCTCCACGGTGAGCAGGTTTTCGGCGGGCAGCTCGATCTCGTCCAGCACAGGCCACTCGCCGCGCACCTTCATCCAGGCCCCCAGCGTGGAGAGGTAGAACTGCCCGGCGTCCACCGGCTGGGGCGTGTAGTCGCCCTTCAGGCTGCTCAGGTAGTAGTTCGAGGTGAGGTGCACCAGCTCGTTGCGGTCTCGCCCGGTCAGGGACATGCGGAAAGGCTGGTTGCTGTGCGGCTGGAGCCCGGCGCTGTCGAAGTCCGGCGACCAGATGGCCCGCATCCTCAGAGCCTCCGCCTGGGGATTGGGGCTGAGACGGGTGTGCCAGAGCTCGGTGCGGTCCTGGAAGGAGACCGGGGCGGCGGCGTGCTCCCAATGGGCGTTCTCATCCGGCGAGAGGATCAGCCGGTAGGGCGCTTCGATCGCGGTGACGCTGCGTTCGGGGAACAGAATGCGCGGCGGGCGGGGCGCGGCGGAGGGGTTGAAGAAGAAAAAGGGGTTGCAGCCCGGGGGCTTCCAGCGTACCAGCGCGGAGAGGCTGGGCGGCAGGGTCTGCAGGGCCTCCAGCAGCCCTGCCAGGGTGTAGGGGATCCTCTGCCCGGGCGGGAGGCTGAAGACCAGACGGCTCGGCCCCGAGAGCAGGGCCTGGATGCTGCCGGGAGAGGGCGGGGAGGGGCCACCGGAGGGCTGCGGGTCCCACTGCTGCTCGGGCGGCAGCGAGAAGGTGCCCGCGTTCTCGTACACGGCCTCCTCCGCCAGGTGCTGCGGCTGGAAGTAAACCGCCACGAACGAGCCCGGCAGGCCCACGATCTGCCCCGGCTCTCCGCCGGAGGGCGGCTCGAAATCCACCTGCGTGAACTGGAAGACCAGCTCGAGCAGATCCTGCGGGCGCACAGCCTTTACGGTAAATGTTTGAGGCATAGAACCGCTCCTGTACTACCTGTGGTACACGTGACCTGTGGCGTCAAAGGAGCAGGATGGTTCACGCGGGCCTGAATTCCCCCAAGCGGCGCCGGTTAAATCTTGCAAAATCTGCGTTGGCAGGCTTCGCTGCGCAAGCCCTGTTGTGAGCGATATGAATCTTGCCGAAATTTGCTGGTTAAATCCGTAAATCCACGTGCGTACGGGATCAAGGCATTGTGATGTGGTTGTGCGCGGTTTCGCCGCACACTCACATAAACACTTCCTATGATTTCTAATCCGGTACTGACGTTAAATCCATTATACAGGAGGGCCGGGCGCGAGTCAACGAATTTTGACAAAAATAGTACGAATTTCTCAAGAAAGTGAATGGGTGGGTGGGGAAGGGCAGCCTTCCCCACCCACCCATTCACTTTCAGTGCATCAATGTCGTCCTATAGTGCCCGGATCTCGCACAGGTAAGCCCGGTGCGGGACCGAGCCGCTGATCGGGTCCACCGCCTCGCCCCCGATCAGCAAGTTGTAGTTGGCCCCCTCCGGGCCGAATGGATCGTAGCCGGGCGCGCCGATCTCGGGGCAGGCCTGCCACCAGCCGTGCTGCCCGCAGGCCACTTTCGGGTCCAGCGAGGCGTTCAGCCGGGCGCGCGCCCGGACGCTCCCCTGGGGGGTCTCGACGCTCACCCAGTCGCCGGGGCGGATCCCGCGCGCCGCCGCGGCTGAGGGGTGCAGCTCGACCTCCGGGTCCGGCGCCTGCCTGCGCAGGGCCGGCAGCCCCCGGTGCTGGCTTTCGCAGAACAGGGTGTGTTTGGTGCAGGTCAGGATGAGCGGGTAGCGCGCCGCCAGGTCCGGGCGCGAGAGCGGGCTGACCAGAGGTTCTTCATACTCGGGCAGCGGCGGGTAGCCGTACTCCAGCAGGGTCTCCGAGTACAGCTCGATTTTGCGGGTCGGGGTCCGGAAGCCGGCGGGCGAGCCGTTTTCCTGCCGGGCGAACTTGCGGTAGTCTGGCTGCAGGGGCACGCGCAGGCCCCCGGGTCGGGCGCGCAGCGCCTCCGGGGTGAGGCCGGAGGGCCCGAGCTGGAAGCGGTAGGCGGCCTCGATATCCCCCTCCCAGAAATGCGCCCCCAGGCCCAGGCGGCAGGCCAGGTCGAAGACGATCTCGGTGTCGGAGCGGGCTTCGCCCCTCGGCGCGACCACGCGCGGCCGCAGCTGCACCCGCGTTTGCGCCTCCTGGCTCACATCGAAGCCGATCCGCACGGCCTCGCGTTCGAAGGCGCTGGCGACCGGCAGCACCACGTCCGCCAGCTCTGCGGTGGGGTTCATGAACAGGTCCGTGTGCACGTAGAAATCGAGGGCGGCCAGGGCCGCGCGCCCCCGCCGCCCGTCGGCGTGCGAGAGCAGCAGGTTGGACCCGAAATTGACCAGGCCGCGCACCGGGTAGGGCTGCTGCTCCAGGATCCCGCGGTACAGCTCTTCGCTGGTGGCGAACTGCCAGCGGGCTGGGCCCAGCGGGCGTTCCGCCAGCCCGAGGGCGCGCTCCGCCTGTGCGGGCGGCAGCAGCTCGCCGCCCAGGATGTCTGCCTTGGGCACAGCCGTAAAACGGACGTTGCCTCCCGGGGCGTCGAAGCTGCCGGTCAGGGTGTGCAGTTGGGCGATGGCCCGGGCGATCTGGGTGGCGTTCGACTGCATCTCGACCCCGCTCCAGGCGTAATAGGCCACCGGCCGCGCCTCCCACAGCAGGCGGGCGGCGGCTTCGACCTGGCCGCGCTCGACGCCGCACAGCGCTTCCACGCGCTCCGGCGGGTAGCTCATGCAGAGCTCCGCCGCCAGCTCGAAGGCGGGGCGGCAGAGCACCTCGCCCTGCCGGGTGCTGACCCGGTAGCTCCCGAACAGCGCCGGAGCTTCCCCTGTATAGCCGCCTGTGCCGGGGTCGTATGCCACCGGGCGGCCCAGGCTTTCGCTCCAGGCCGTGTACTGCCCTGCGCCGCCCTCCGCCTGCAGGTCGCTCTGCCTCAGCAGGCGCCCGTTGTCCTGGCGCACCAGCAGCGGGCCGTTGGTCCAGTCCCGGATGAACGCCTGATCGTACCAGCCGCGGGCGATCATCACCCCGGCGATGCCGAGCGCCAGGGCGCCGTCCGAGCCGGGACGCACCTGCAGCCAGAGATCGGCCCTCTTCGCCGGTCCCGTGCGGCGCGGGTCTACTACGATCAGGCGCGCCCCGCGTTTCTGCGCCTCCACGGTCGCGGTGGCGTGGGTCAGCCGGGCGAGGTTCGGGTTGTAGCCCCAGAAGAGGATGCAGCCCGCCTGCTCCAGGTCGGGCATATACGCCCCGGGGACGCTGGCGCCGAAGGTGTAAACCGTGGCGAGATAGCGGCCCCACCCGCACAGCTCCATGGACAGGCTGAAGTTAGGGCTGCCGAAAGCGTTCGCCAGGCGCTGGATCCAGTCGAGGGAGTCGTCCGAGGCCGAGGTGGAGGGGGAGACGACGCCGAAAGCGACGCTTTCCGGCCCGTTTTCACTCGCAATGGCCCTTAACCGACCGGCGGTCAGGTCCAGGGCCTCGTCCCAACCGATGCGCTCCCAGCCCGGGTCCGGGTCGCCTTTCGGGCGCGTGCGCTTGAGCGGGTAGAGCAGCCGGTCCGGGTGATAGACAAGCTCTGGCGCGGCGCGCCCCTTGGCGCACAGCGCTTTGCCGGTCGGGTGGGACGGGTCCGGCTCCAGGGCGGTGAAACGCCCGTCCTCCACCACCGCGATGGAGCCGCAGCGGGAGACGCACAGGGCGCAGTAGCCCTGGATGCGTTCGACAGCAGGGCGGTTAACGTCCATCTCGATCCCTCCAGAATCAAATGCGCAGGCCGGCGGCACGCAGCAGAGCCGCCAGTCACACCACTAATCCCTATTTTTAAGACGGCTTCTATGGACGGTAGCCGGGTTTTATCGCAGTGGGCCGGGCGAAGCGGAAGCGGGTCAGGGTTTGCCAATCCCAGCCGAGGAGGACAAGGCCCACCGCCGGCAGGGTCAGCAGAAAGGTCACAAAGGGGTTGTAATGGGAGCCGTAGTTCGGGAACAGGGCCCAGCTCAGATTGTTCACGGCGTGGAACAGGATCGCCGCGAACACGCTCCTGCCGGTGTTGGTGTAGATCCAGGCGATGAGCACCCGGAAAGCGACCGTCCCCAGGCGGTGCCAGAGGATCCAGCCGGCAGGCTGGCGGTTCTGCAGGTCCGGGATGAGATGGTAAAACGCCCAGAACAGGCCCAGGAGCAGGCCGGCGCCCAGGGCCCCCCAGCGCCGCTGCATGGGGTCGAAGGCGTAGCCCATCCAGCCCAGCTCTTCCCCGATCCCGGCGATGAAGAATCCCGCCAGAAAGAGCGGCGCCATCATCCAGGGGACCTGGGGGCCGGGCAGCGGCAGCCCTGCCCGGCGCATCACCGCGTAGGCCAGCACCGCGATCAGCGGGTAGAGGAACAAAATGGGCAGGTACCAGGCCCGGTTGCGGATTTTTGGGTAA
>JAEWYL010000224.1 GCA_023395675.1 Chloroflexota bacterium
GGAGGAGTATAGTCATATTACGGATGTGATCTTTTACGCATGACGTTTGTTTCGATCAGGCAATATAATAAACTCAGGTACCCAGGTAGAGGAGAGCGCAGGTGTTCGAAAGCTGGCGGCGCCTTCAGGAGGACACCGTTTTCGCATAGATAGGTCAGGCTTATAGCACGGAACCTCGCAGAAACGGCAAACCTGCTGAAAAGCAGGGGCGCAAAGTTACGGGTCTAAGCAGCCTTACAGGTGGGACGTCTCTCCTCCGGTAACCGCTGTATGATCGCCGGACTGCCTAAGCTGGTAAGCTGGCTCGATTTGCCCCTTAGACAGTTCAGGTCTGAGGGGCTGTTTTTATGAATCGGGATCGTCATCAAGGAAAACAGGACAACAACGATGCTTTCATCACACAAGCAGGCTCCATTTTTGAGGATTGCTCAAGAAAACGGCATCACCACTATCCAGACACACCGGTATTCGCTGGCCCTGCCTGACGACAGGCCCTTTGCTTTCCTGAAGGACGGTCAGGGCAAACAGATCGCAGAACTTTTTGTGTATTCCAGTGTTCATCCTTTACACGCCCGGGATGACAGCGCCGCCATGGGCAGCTGGGAAATCCGGGACACTCCAGGCGAGGTGACTGCCAGCCTCTCCACCCGCAGCTCGGTCTGGCGCGAGAAGACCTATCGTTTCCGCTGCTTTCCCGACCGGCTGCAGTACGAGATCGAGGTGGAAGGGGAGGGGCAGCTCTGCGAAGTGGATTATTTTGGCGGTTACTACTCCGGACAGCCGCGCTGGGGCTCCGGTTTCTTCTGGTCCGGGCAGAGCTTCGCCAGAGGCTTTACCCCCGAGCCCAATTCCCGTGAGGCCAGCTATTTTTATCCCTCAGAGAGCTCGACTATTGATCTGACCGGCGTGCCGCTGCCCGGAAAGTCCGGCTGGTTTTTCACCCCGCCTCCCTTCTGCTTCGCCTTCGAGAGCGCGAAGTGCTGGATGGGCCTGGGCGTGGAGGCCGGTCCGGGCGAGAACCGCTATACGGAGTACCATTATCACGGCAAGAACTCCGCCTTCTATCTGTCTCTCTCCTACGAAGGGTATACCGCCGTCGCCGGGCGGCGGGTGCTGCCCGCCCTTGGTTTTGTCTTCGCTGATGACGAGTACGGGGCCATTCAAGCCCACGTCGAGAAACTGCAGCAGACAGGCGCCGGGTGCGGCGAGGACAGCGCCTTGAAACCGTCCTGGTGGTTCGAGCCGATCTTCTGCGGCTGGGGATCGCAGTGCTATCTCGCCAGCTTGGACCGGGGGCACGCACCGCAGTACGCCCGCCAGGAGCTGTACGAAGGCTTCTTGCAGGTGCTGGAGGCGCACCAGGTCTCCCCGGGCATCGTGGTCCTGGACGATAAATGGCAGGCGGATTACGGCGAGAACCGGGTTGACAGCGCGAAATGGCCGGACCTGCCGGGCTTTGTGCGCGCCCAGCATGAGCAGGAGCGCAAGGTGCTGCTGTGGCTTAAGGCCTGGGATCCAGAGGGCATCCCCGTCGAGGAGTGCATCACCAACGCCGCCGGGCTGCCGCTTGCGGTGGACCCGACGAACCCGCACTTCGAGGCCCGGCTGCGGGCCTCAGTGCAGCGCATGCTTTCGGCGGAGGGCTACGACGCCGACGGGTTCAAGATTGACTTCACCGCCCGCATCCCCAGCGGCCCCGGACTGCGCACGTACGGGGACCTGTGGGGTCTGGAGCTGATGAAGCGCTACCTGGAGATCATCTACACCGAGGCCAAACGCGCCAAGGCGGACGCGCTGGTGATGACCCATACCCCGCATCCTTATCTGGCAAACGTGCTGGACATGATCCGGCTGAACGATATTAACCACAATTCCGACGTAAACCAGGCCATGCTGCGCCGCGCCCGGCTGGCGGCCATCGCCTGTCCGGATGCGATCGTGGATACCGATAACTGGCCGATCCCGAACCGGGCGGCGTGGCGCAGGTACCTGCGGCTGCAGCCCGAGCTGGGCGTGCCCTCGCTCTACTACGCCAGCCATATTGACGGCAGCGGGGAAGCCCTGACCCACCGGGATTACGAGCTGATCCGGCGGGTCTGGGCCCGGCACCGGGCGAACCGCCAGGCGCAGGGCCGGGGGCAGCAGCCCGGCAAAACCGGAGAGCTTCCGGATGAAAAGGCGGAAACTCCGGAAGCAGAGCGCAGTCTGCTTCAGCCTCCTCGCCGCCCGGCCCTGGGTAAAGCCCCCATCTGAGAGGGCGGCCAGGATTTGAAGGGTAGATGGATCACCAAGCGCCGTACCTGCTCGGGATAGATTTCGGCACCACGCACTGCAAAGCCGGGCTGTTCTCGATGGATGGCAGCCCGGTCCGGCTTGCGGCGCGGCCGACGCCGGTCAGCCGCACCTCGCAGGAGGCGGCGGAGGCGGTGATGAACCCCGGGCAGGTCTGGGAGAGCCTCTCCGCCGCGCTGGCGGAGGTCCTGGAGGCCTGCGGCCCGGAACAGGTGGCGGCGGTGGGGATCGCCGGAATGGCGGAAACGGGGCTGCTGCTGGACCGGGGCACGGGAGAGGCAAGGACCCCTTTCTACCCCTGGTTTGATAAAAGCGCCGCGCCTCAAGCGGAAAGGTTGGCCGGCGCGGATGACCCGGTCGAACGATTTCGAAAGACCGGGGTGCGCCCGAGTTTCAAAGCCAGCCTGGCCAGGCTCCTGGCGCTCCAAGAGCACCGCCCGCAGCTCCTGGAAGGCGCGGTCTGGCTGGGCGCTGCGGAATGGGCCGCTTACCGCCTCACCGGGCAGATCCGCACGGAGTATTCGCTGGCGGGAAGGACATATGCCTTCGACATCGGCGAAAAGGCCTGGGACGCGGGCTGGCTGCTGGCGCTCGGGCTCTCTGCCGAATTCTTCCCGCCGGCGGCGCCTGCGGTGGAGCAAATGGGTGAGACCTCCGGAGCTGCCCTGCACGGGATCCGGAGGCTCAGGGCAGGGCTCCCGGTGTTCATCGCCGGGCACGATCACCTGGCGGCGGCTTTTGCCGCCGGAGCGCTGGAACCCGCAGAGGCCTTCGACTCGATGGGCACGGCCGAGGCCCTGCTCGGACCGCTGGATGAGCGCCGGCTGGGCGCGGCAGACTACGAATCCGGGCTGTCTTTCGGCTGCCACTGCCTGCCGGGGCGGCTGTACTGGATGGGCGGGCTGTCGGCCTCCGGCGGCTCTGTGGAATGGCTGCGCAGGCTGCTGGCGGAGAACGGCGGCGGTGAGATTTCGTATAACCGTATTGAGGCGCTGGTGGAGACCCGCAGCCCGAGTCCGGGCGGCATCCTGTATTTCCCATACCTGTCCGGCAGCGGCTCGCCGCACACCGATCCCGCGCTGCGGGCGGCATTTGCCGGGCTGGACGCCTCCCACACCCTGGCGGACCTGCTCAAGGCGGTCTTGGAAGGCACAGCCTACGAACTGGAGGTGATCCGCCGGGCAGGCGAGGCGGCAGCCGGG
The DNA here is from genome assembly GCA_023395675.1 of Chloroflexota bacterium. GTDB lineage: Bacteria > Chloroflexota > Anaerolineae > Anaerolineales > UBA4823 > JAEWYL01. The sequence goes on from JAEWYL010000224.1 coordinate 3,495, forward strand.
CGTCCGATCACGCGTCTGGCGGTCGCCGGGGGAGGGGCTCGCAGCCGTGCCTGGCTGCAGATCAAAGCCGATGTGAGCGGG
>JAEWYL010000047.1 GCA_023395675.1 Chloroflexota bacterium
GACTACCGGGGACCTGGTGATGGAACCCTACAGCCAGGGGGTATCGGGCTGGTATTTCGAGGTGTGAGATAGGGAGCGATTAAGGGCCGAGCCGCCCCACCACCAGGGCGCGGTAGAACAGGACGCGCCCGCAGGCCTCCGCCGCCAGGGCCAGGGCGAGGGCGGCCCACAGGAGGAGCGCCGGGGCAGGGCCGGAGGCGGGCAAGAGCAGGAACCCCGCCAGCAAGAGGGCGCAGGCGCCCAGCAGGAGCTGCCGCAGGCGCAGGGGGCGTGTGAAGGAGAGGCCGCCGCGCCGCTCCCCGGCCGCGCCTGCCAGGCGGGCCAGCCTGCGCTCCCAGGCGCGGGAGGCCAGCTCCAGCAGCGCCAGACAGAGCAGGGCGGCAGAGGCCAGGGCGCGCAGCAGGGACGGCAGCCAGGCTGCCCCCGCCCCGCCCTGCACGGCGAGCAGGGCCGCCAGGGACAGCGCGCCCAGCAGGAAAGCCCCGGCGAAGAAGAAGAGCGGCGCGGCCGGGGCCTGCCAGGCGGGGACAGCGGGCAGGCGGTAGACGAGGGACATGCAGGTCAGCAGGAGCAGCCCCGCCCCGGCCGCGGCTCCGGCCAGCGCCAGGCCCGCGCCGCCCGGAGCGGGGCGCGCCCACTGCAGGCCCGAGAAAAGGGCGCACAGGGCGCAGAAGAGCAGCGCGGCCAGCACCTCCCGGCTGAGCCAGGAGCGGCGCAGGTTGGCGGCGGCTCGGGGGGCGCGTTCCGGGCGGCCCAGATGAAGCAGGGAGGCCAGCAGCCCCAGCCCAGCCAGGGGCAGCGCCAGCCGGGCAGCCGCCTGCAGGGGCGCGAGGGCGGCGGCAGGACCCAGGCGCAGTTGAAGCAGCAGCGCGGCGGAGAAGCCGGCGGCCAGCAGCCCGGCTGCGGCCTGCATGAGCAGGGTGAACAGCACCAGGGCGTGTTTCTTCCAGGACGTTCCGCCGGAAGGCGCGAAACCCGCGCCGGACGCCAGGGCGGGGAGGGGCTGCGCCGCCCCGTTACCCCCCGGCCGGGCGGCGGCCCAGGGGTGAGGCTTGAGGAAGAGCGCGGGGCGGGTGAGGGCCGGGTCCGGCAGGGGGTAGAGGGGCTGGAGCGGGCCGAAGCGCTTCTCCAGCCCCGCCTGCTCGCCGCTGTGCAGGGCCCGCAGCGGGCAGGCCGCCACGCAGGCGGGCTCTTTGCCGGCCTCCAGCCGCCCGGCGCAGAAATCGCATTTGCCCATCACCCCCGCCTGCGGGTCGTACTGGGGCGCGCCGTAGGGGCAGGCCCAGCTGCAGTACTCGCAGCCCAGGCATTTCCCGGCCTCGATCAGCACCAGGCCGTCCTCCCGCTTGTGGATGGCCGCGGCGGGGCAGGCCTCCACGCAGGCGGGCTGCGCGCAGTGGCCGCAGGAGAGGGAGAGGTTGTAGGCGAAGACGGAGTGCCGCCAGGCAGCCCCGGAGCGGGCCCAGCCGCCGCCCTCCACCTCGATCACGCGCCGCCACAGGCGCCCGTCCTGCAGGCCGTTCCAATCTTTACAGGCCACCTGGCAGGCCTTACAGCCGGAGCAGGAAGCGGAATCGAGGTAAAAAGCGCGCTGTGTGGGGGCCATGGGCGCCTATCCGGCTTTCTCCACCTGCACCATGATCGTGTGCTGGGCAGTGGCGCAGGCCAGGGGGGTCCAGCGCTCGGAGGTGAGCACGTTCACGCAGCCGCGCAGGTCCACGCCGTGCTCATTGGGGGTCCACCAGGCGCCCTGGGGGATGTCCACCACGCCGGGCAGGATGCGCGCCGTGACCCGGCAGGGCAGGCGCATTTCCCCCCGGTCGTTAAAGACCCGCGCCAGGTCGCCGTCCTGCAGGCCGCGCGCCGCCGCGTCCAGGGGGTTGATAAACACCGCCTGGGGGAAGGCCTGCTCCAGCCAGTCGTTGTTATCGTGGGTGGAGTGCACCCGGTGCAGGGTGTGGTGCCCGAGCGCCTGGAGCGGGAAGCGGGCGGCCTCCGGGCCGAAGGGGCTCTCCCACTCCTGGATGTACTTGGGCACGGGCGGGATCTCCGCCGGCCTCCCCAGGTCGTGCAGCCGCTGCGAGAAGAGCTCGATCTTGCCGGAGGGGGTGTCCAGGGGGAAGCGCTGCGGGTCGCGGCGAAAAGCGGCGAAAGCCACCGCCGGTTCGGTCACGGGGAGGGCGTATACGCCGGCGTTGCTGCGCTCGAACTCCTCCAGGGTGGGCAGGCCCGGGTACCGGGCGCGGCGCAGGTGGTCCAGGCACCAGTCCACCCAGGCGCGCTCGTCGCGCCCTTCGCTGAACTGCGGCTCCAGGCCCAGGCGCTCCGCCAGGCCGCGGCAGATGGCGTAATCGCTGCGCGCCTCGCCGGGCGGCTCCACCAGCTTGGGCATGAAGAGCACCTCGTCTCCGTATTTCCAGCCGTCTTCCACGCCCCAGGTCTCGAAATTGGTGCAGGCGGGCAGCAGCAGGTCGGCGAAGCGGGCCGAGGGGGTGAGGAACTGGTCCTGCACGGCGATGAACTCCACCAGGCTCTCGTTGGCGAGCAGGCGGGCGGCGCGGTTGGTGTTGGCGTGCTGGTTGGTGAGGATATTGGTGGCGACGGCGTAGATCAGTTTGATGGAGCTGTCCAGGCGCTCCACGCCGAGCACCCCCTCCTCCGCCCCCAGCTCGGGGCCGCGCAGCACCGCCTCGGTCCACAGAAAGCAGGGGATGCTGGCCGGCACCGGGTTCTCGCCCACCGGGAAGACACTCCACAGCGGGCCGCCGTCGGGGGCCGAGAGGCCGAGCCCGCTGGCCCAGCCGCCGGGAAGGCCGATATTGCCGGTGATGGCCGCCAGCGCCCCACCGGCCAGGACCACCTGCTCGCCGTAGGCGCGCCGCTGCATGCCGTAGCCCTGGTAGAGCATGGCGGGCCGGGTGCCGGCGTACTCCCGCGCCAGGCGGGCGATGGTCTCCTGCGGCACGCCGGTGATGGTCTCGGCCCAGCCCGGGGTCTTGGGCTGCCCGTCGCGGCGGCCCAGGATATAGTCCGCATAGCTCTCCTCGCCCTCGCAGCCGGGCGGCATCTGCGAGGCGTCGAAGCCGACGCAGTGCGTGCACACGAACTCGCGGTCGTACAGCCCCTCGCTGAGGATCACGTAAGCCATGGCGCTCATCATGGCGGCATCCGTCCCCGGGCGGACCGGCACCCACTCGTCCGCCAGCGACACCGCGCTCAGGCTCAGGCGCGGGTCAATGCACACCGTGCGGGCGCCGCGCTCGCGGGCGAGCTTGAGGAAATACTCGCTGTTGGTCCCGTCGCGCATTTCCGCCGGGTTCCAGCCCCACATGAGAATGTAGCGGGAGTTGAGCCAGTCCTGGCGCTGGCTGCCGGTCTGCAGGGTGCCGAACATATAGGGGGTGGCGATATTGGTGGCGCCCCAGCTGTAGGAGTTGTAGATGCCCAGGCAGCCGCCGAAGAGGTTCAACAGGCGGCGGGCGGGCGGGACGCCGTTGATCTGGTTGTAAGAGCCGGTGCCGTAGGGGATGAACAGGGCGCTGTTCCCGTAGCGCTCCCGCACCCGGAGCAGCTCGCCCGCCAGCAGGTCGTAGGCCTCGTCCCAGGAGATGCGCTGGAAGCGGCCCTCGCCGCGCCTGCCCACCCGCTTCTGGGGGTAGAGCAGCCGGTCGGGGTGGTACTGGCGGCGCAGGTAAGCCCGCCCGCGGGCGCAGGCGCGCAGCTGCGGGGAGGCGGGGGTGTCCTCGGGGCGGTCGTCCGTCTCCAGGCGGGTGATCACCCCATCTCGCACGTGGGCGAGCAGCAGGCAGCGCCCGCCGCAGTTGTGCGCCGGGCAGCCCACGCGCACCACCCGCTCCTCAGTCCGGGGCGCTTCCGGGCGGGAGGGCGGCTTCGAGCGGGAGAAGGAAAAGAAGCGGGGCATGGAAAAATTATTCCATATCTGCCCGCCTTTTCACAGTGACGGATGTCCGCCCCCTCCCGGCGCTTAATCACAACCTGGGATCAAAAAATGCCCGGCGCGCGGCGCCGGGCATTGTTAGTCAACTCGTGTTTGAGTAAGAACCTAGCGGAAAAATTTTTTGTGGTTGGGATGGGGGCTGCGCCCCCATCCCAACCACAGTCCATTTATCGGATAGGCCCTACAGAATTGTATTACTGATTACGGACTTCGAAGGTGGCGGTGGCCCCGCTGGAGATATGCTCCACCCGCACGAGCAGCCGTTCCTGCCCTCTCAGGCTGGCCGGGACGGCGAGCGGGGCCCGGACCACTTTACCGTTCAGGCTGGAGGTCCTCAGCACCTCCACCGCGTCCTTCCAGTTCGAGCCGGGGGCCATCATCAGCACCCTGAACTGGCTTTTCTGCGGCAGGCCGCCGATCAGCACCTCGATGCGCTGGTCCTGCACCACCTCGGTCACCGAGACGGTGAGGGCAACCTTGCCGCCGGAGCCGCCCTTATCCTTGTCCGCATCCCCGCCCCCGTACCAGTCGGTGCGGTTGTAGAACCAGTTGTAGTAGTAGTAGCCGGAGGTCGGGCTCTCGATGCGCACGGCGATGCGGCTCTCCCCCCGCAGAGCGGACGGGATGCTGAAGGTCACCTGGCGGTTGCCGCCGAAACCGGTGCTCACCCAACCCACGTGGATGCCGTCCTTCGCCTGGGTGCCGATCTCGTCCATCAGCACTTCGAAGCGGTCATCGGGCGGGAGGTTGCGCAGGCGCAGGGTCACCTCACGGTCCTTGACCACGTCCAGGATGGTGAAGGAGGGGGTGCCGGTGTAGCGGTCGGACTTGCCGGTGTTGCGGTTGAAGAACCAGGTCTCGATGTCGTAATTGCCGTCCCGGCTTTCCATGAAGAGCACCAGGCGGCGGTAGCCCTCCAGCTTGCGGGGGATGTCAAAGGAGGTCTCGAAGACCCCGGTACTGCCGGTCGTGAAGCGGTCAACCCGGTCTTCGGGCTCGGGATCGAATCCAAGCGGGTAGAGGTAAACGTCGAAGCGGGTATTGCGAGGGAAATCTTCACCCCGGACGGTCACCTCCCGGTCCCGCTCCACCTCGATAATCTCGAGGGTGGGCTTTGCCTGGGCTGCCTGGACCGCGTACGGCTGAGCCGCCGCCCCAAGCAGCAGAGCCAGGGCGATCATAACGGGTAGAAGTTTTTTGGTGAACATCGCTGCCTCTTTCATTTCTATTATTAAGAGAAATATTCAGGAAGGAACTTAACGCCTTCAATTTCACTCACTTATATAACGCAGACAGGCCCAAAATAGTTCCATTCTTTACAATAAATGTGGGTCCCAATCCCATTGCAGGGTATCACGAAGCGCAGAACGGTAGGGTTTTCCCTAGCACGGCCAGGGCGACCTCCCCATTTCCCCCGCGCAGCGGATGGGCTATAGTTAAGGCGAGAGCGGGATACGGGCCATTCCCCGAATCCCTGATCCCGCCCTGACGAAAGGATAGGAGTAATCACATGGTCTTTTCCAAGAAAGAACGCGGCGGCCGCCTGAGCGACTCGCCCATGATGGCCCACCTGCTGAAAGCCCTGCAGGCGGGCGTGGATATCGGCGACTACGGGCGGCTGGCGTTTATCATCATCGCCCGCTACTTCCTGCCGGAGGAGGAGATCGTCTCCTGCCTCACCGGGCAGCCGCATCTGGATCGCGAGCGGGCCCTGAGGCTGGTCCGGCGCGTCGGGCGGGAGGGCTACCACCCGCCCACCCGCGAGCAGATCCTGGAGTGGCAGGCGATCCAGGAGTTCGAGATCTGCCCGGACCCCGAGGATGCGGAGAGCTGCGATATCTACCGCCAGCTGCGCTTCCCCCGGCAGGTAGTTTCGGCGGTCAACGCGCAGCGCATGGACCCGGTGCGAAACTGAGGGGGCGCCTGCGGGCGCTGCCGCCCCTCCCCAAGCAGGATTTTTACGCGGGGGAATGAAAATGTCCGGCTCTCGATGCCGGACATTTTCATTCCCCCACGCTTGCTTAGAAACTATACTGATAATGGATTTTTATGTTGTTATGACGGGGGGCAGCCCCCCGTCACAACAACTTTTTTTTAGGATAGGCACTCAGTGGTTCTCTCGCATAGTTCCTGAGCAAAGACTTGTGTTGTTATGGGGGAAAATGTGCGGCTTCTCCGCACATTTTCCCCCATAACAAATTTCAATGCTTAGCGAGAAAGTTTACGCCCCGCACTCGGCGAAGGACAGGCGGGCCGCCTGGAGGGTCTTCTCGATCACTTCGTCGGTGTGGGCGGTGGAGATAAAGCCGGCCTCGAACTGGGAGGGGGCCAGGTAAACGCCCCGCTCCAGCATTCCCTGGAAGAAGCGGGCGAAGCGGGCGGTGTCCGCCTGGCGGGCCGAGCCCCAGTCCTGCACGGGGCCGGGGTGGAAGAAGGTGCAGAACATGGTGCCCGCCAGGGTTCCGGTGACCTGCAGGCCGGCCTGCGCGGCGGCGGCGCGCATCCCCTCGGAGAGGCGGGCGGCGCGCTGGAGCAGGTCGTCGAAGACCCCGGGCTGGCGCAGGGCGTTCAGGGTCTCGATGCCGGCGGTCATCGCCAGCGGGTTGCCGCTCAGCGTGCCCGCCTGGTAGACGGGCCCGGAGGGCGCCACCAAACGCATGATCTCCTCCCGCCCGCCGTACGCGCCCACCGGCAGCCCCCCGCCGATCACCTTCCCGAGGGTGGTCAGGTCGGGGCGCACGCCGTAGCGGGCCTGAGCCCCGCCCAGGGCGACGCGGAAACCGGTCATCACCTCGTCGAAAATCAGCAGCGCGCCGTGCTGCTGCGTGAGGGCCCGCAGGCCCTCCAGGAACCCCTCCTGCGGCAGGACCACGCCCATATTCCCCGCCACCGGCTCGACGATCACGGCGGCGATCTGTTCCGGGTTGGCCTCGAAGAGGGCGGAGACCGCCTCCAGGTCGTTGTAGGGCGCGGTCAGCGTATCCTGCACTGCGCCGCGGGTCACGCCCGGGCTGTCGGGCAGGCCCAGGGTGGCGACCCCGCTGCCGGCCTGCACCAGCAGGCTGTCGGCGTGCCCGTGATAGCAGCCCTCGAATTTGACGATTTTCTCCCGGGAGGTGAAGGCGCGCGCCAGGCGCAGGGCGCTCATGGTCGCTTCGGTGCCCGAATTGACGAAGCGCAGGCGCTCCACCGCCGGCATCAGCTCCCGGATGATCTCCGCCAGGCGGGTCTCCAGCGCGGTGGGGGCGCCGTAGCTGGCGCCGCGCTCCACGGCCTTCATCAGGGCCGCTGCCACGAAGGGGTGGGCGTGCCCCAGGATCAGCGGCCCCCAGGAGAGCACGTAATCAATCAGGCGGTTGCCGTCGGCGTCGTACAGGTAGGGCCCTTCGCCGCGCTCGATGAAGAGGGGCTGCCCGCCCACCGCCCGGAAGGCGCGCACGGGCGAATCCACGCCGCCCGGGATCAGCTCCTGCGCTTTTTCAAATAATTGGATGGATCGGGAGATGTTCATGCGGCTATTTTATCCGCTCTCCTGCCAATTGAGACAGAGGAGCGAGCCGATCTCGCCCTGCACCGCCAGAGCGGCGGCATATCCGGGCCCGGGATCGAGGGCGCGCAGGCTCCAGCGGGAGGCCTCGCCGGGGTCCGGGCGGGTTTCCAGGAGGGCGGGCGGACGGCCGGGCTCCAGGCTGACGTCGAAGGAATCCAGCGGCAGGGAGAGGCCTGCCCCGTGCGCCTTGATATAGGCCTCTTTGCGGGTCCAGCAGGTGAAGAAGGCCTCCAGCCTGCGTTCGGCGGGCAGGGCGCGCAGGGCTTCATTTTCCCGGGGCGAAAAGCAGGTCCGGGCCAGCTCATCCACCGCCAGATCGGAGCGCATGTACTCGATATCCACGCCCAGCGGCCCGCCGCAGCGGAAGGCGATCAGGCCGAGGCGGTGCGAGTGCGAGAGGTTGAAATGCAGGCCGCAGGGGTTCTGCGCCTCATCAAGGTAGGGCTTTCCATGGTCGCTGTAGGAGAAGCGCAGGCCCGCCGGGTCGGCGCCCAGGTAAGCCCCCAGGAGGCGCCTGAGGGCGCTGCGGGCGGCGATGAAGGCGAGGCGGTCTTTGCTGAAATGGAAGCTCCCGGCGCGGGCCTTTTCGCCCGGTGAGAGGATGGACAGCAGGCGGCGGGCTGCGGCGCCCGGGAGGTCCAAGTCCAGGCGCCAGACGTGCACCTCGCCCGGGTTCAGCCCGGTGCGGGTGACAGGCAGGCTCCAGGTGGAGGCCGGGGAAAAGGCGGTTTCGCTCACCTGCGGGTCAGCCTCCTGCCGGCCCCTGCAGCGGCGCAGCCAGACCGAGCTGCTGCAGGTCCTCCACCAGCCAGTGCAGCAGCAGCTCGCCGTGAGTCTGGATGAAGAAGTGCCCGCCCTGCACCAGCTTCATGGTGAAGCCGCCCCGGGTCAGCTCGCCCCAGGCTTCCAGGCGTTCCGGGCTGCAGCGCGGATCCTCCACCCCGCCGTAGGCAAAAATGGGGAGCTCCAGCGGCGGGCCGGGCAGGTGGGTGTAGGTCTCGTTCACCTCCAGGTCCGCCCGCAGGACGGGCAGGAGCAGCTCCATCAGCTCCCGGTTCTGGAGCACCTCTTCGGGCGTGCCGTTGAAGCGGCGCAGCTCGGCGACGAATGGCTCCAGGGGCAGGGCGTGGGTGGGCGGGTAGGCCAGGGGCAGTTGGGGGGCGCTGCGGGCGGCCACGAGCAGGGCCCGGGGCAGGCTCTGGCCCTGGGCGCGCCGGGCGCGCGCCAGCTCAAAGGCCACCAGCGCCCCCAGGCTGTAGCCCAAAAAGACGAAGGGGCGGTCCAACAGGGGGGCGATCACCTCCTGCAGGCCGGCGACCAGCGGCTCCAGGCGGGTGAAGGGGCGCTCGCGCATGCGCAGGCCGCGCCCCGGGGGCTGCACCGCCACCACCTCCAGCCAGTCGGGCAGGCTGGAAGCCCAGGGGAGGAAGGGGGTGATGCCCCCGCCCGCATAGGGGAAGCAGAACAGCCGCAGCCCGGCCTCAGGCCTCGGTTTGGGGATGTAAAACCAGGGTGAACGCGCGCTTTGTGAACCCATGCTCTCGCTTCGAATAATGCCTGCCTTACGGTGGAATAGGATGGTCATACACC
>JAEWYL010000283.1 GCA_023395675.1 Chloroflexota bacterium
AGCTGCAGCCGGACCAGGTCCGCCAGGTCCCTGCGGCGGCTCACCAGCGAATTCTCCCAGGTCTGGCGCCGTACCAGGCCGGGGTCGTCCAGGTCCAGCGCCAGATCGTACGCCTCCACCAGCCCCGCCAGCTTCTCCCGGTTGTTCTGCAACAGGGGCGCGAAGAGCTGCTTATCGTAAGGAAATGATTCCAGCGTCAGCGGCCACACGATCAGGTCCGGCTCGTAGCGCATGGCTTCCGAGAGGATGAGCAGGTCTTTCGCCAGCGACATGACCGGGTACCCGAGGTTGTAGGCGCGCACCCGGCGCCCGTCGGGCAGGCGCAGCCCGGCCTGGTTGAGGTATGCGGAGAGGGTCTCTCCGGGCTGCAGCAGATAGCCCCAGGTGGACGAATCCCCGACCAGCACGACGCGGTACTCGCCGGCCGGCTTCTCCCCGGCCTGGATCTCATGCGAGGCGAACATGGCCTCCAGTTGGAAGAGGCTGAGGTTGTAAGCCCTGGACGGGTCATCGCCGTAGGGCAGGCGCACCCGGCCTGGGACCAGGCGGTTGTAAATGGAGAGACGTCCGAGGGCCGGCAGGGGGTCCGCCAGGGCAAAAAGCAGGCTGGCAGCCAGGAAGAGGCCCAGGGCTTTCAGAACGACACTGCGGAAAAAGCGAAAGTTATCCATACCGCGCAACATTTCACCGCAGGGAGGCGAGATTGGGCAGCGACATTACGTGGAAGAGAGACGCAAGGTTTTGCGTCTCAGCCGCGCCGAATAAGCGCCCCAATACGTCCAGGGCCAGGCCGGGCTCCGGCAGGACGAACCACACCCAGCCCAGGACGACATAATGGAAAGTCAGCAGCCAGCCGCCCAGCGCCAGGGCTTTCTGCAGCCGGGGGCGCGCTTCCAGCCCTGCCAGGCGCGGGCGCAGCCAGCCGCTCCAGCGGTTGTGCACGAACAGGCCGGCCCCGTGCCACAGGCCCCAGAGCGCAAAATTGAGGCTGATGCCGTGCCAGAGACCGATCAGCCCCATCGTGCCGAGCTGTCCCGCCAGGACCACCACCCAGACCGGTAGCCGCCGCTCCCCGCTGCGCAGCCAGCGGGTAAAGGGGTTGAAAAAGTATGCCCGAAACCACTGCGCCAGGGTGATGTGCCAGCTGTTCCAGAAGGCTGTCAGGTTGGTCTTGAGGTACGGGGCGGTGAAGTTCTCCGGCAGGCGAAAACCGAGCAGGCGGCCCAGGCCCAGGGCGATATCGGTATACCCGGAGAAGTCAAAATACAGGCGCAGGGCGTAGGCGTAAAGCAGCACCCAGGTCCAGGCAGTCGAGGCCGTTTGGGTGGCGTTCTGGGCGCTCAAGGAGATCAGGGCCAGGCTGTCGGCCAGCGCGAATTTCTTGAACACCCCCAGCACGATGCGCCAGGTGCCGTCGGCGAGCGCCTCGCCCTGTGCGGGCCGATCGGGCAGGCACAGGGCCTGCAGGTCGCCGCTGAAACGCTGCGAGCGGTCAATCGGCCCGGCGGTATAGGCGGGGAAGAACAGGGCGTAGGTGACGAACTCGTCCAACCCATAGGCGGGCAGCTTGCCCGCCTGGTGGTCTCTCAGGACGTGCAGCAGGCGGAAGGCCAGGTAGGAAAAACCCAGCCAGCGCAGGTCTAGGGCTGAGGCCAGCGTTGGGGACTGGCCCCCAGCCAGCCGCAGCCCGGCGCTGGCCGCCCGGCCCAAAGGCTCCGCCTTCAGGATGGCGAACAACGCCAGGATCAGCAGGATGGCGGCCGCCGGGAGCAGGGCCCGCATTCCCTCCAGGCGGGCCAATCTGGCTGCCGCCAGCAGGAGCGCCGCGAGGCCCGCCAGCCCCAGCAGGACGGCGGGCAGGGGAGGCGGGGGTGTGGGCGTCAGGCAGCAGAGGGCGCCGCCATAACGTGTCAGGGCGACGGCGAGCACGACCGCCGCCAGCACGGCGCCGGCCGCCAGGGCGCCGCGCCGCCTGGCGGCCTCGGCGGGGCTGGTCACCACCCACGCCAGCACGGTCAGACCCACGGCGGCGGTCGGGAACCAGAAGTCCAGGCTGCGCACCGGGGTCGGCGGCTGCAGCCAGTAAACCGCCAGCAGGCTGGCAATCAGCAGCGCCCAACCCCGCCAGCGGGCGGGGACGGCCCGCCCGCTCAGCAGCGCCGCGAGGCTGAAAACCAGAATATGGACGAGAGTCATCGTATCGGAGCCGGAATGTGAGGCGGGCTTTCAGCCGGTCAGGGCGTCATCAGGTCCGCGTCTAAAAGCCCTGGTAGATCCATTGGGGAGCGCTGTCGGAGGTGAGAACGGTGATGGCGATCAGGATCAGGCACAGCAGCAGGGCGTACAGGTTTTCCCGCGAAAACAGTTTGCGCAGCATCATTGTTTTCCCCGGCGCTCAGCGGTAGCCGCACATGCGCCATTCCCCGTTCTCGAACACCGCCTGGTAACTGCGCTGCGCCAGGTCGATCTCCAGCACTTCTGCCCCGTAGTTGGCCGTGATCGTGCCCTGGCAGCTCACCAGGGCGGCGTCGCCTTCCTGCTCGCCTGCCTGGCAGGTAGGACCCTCCAGGTCCGCGCTCACGGCCCCAAACGATTCAAGCTCCAGCCGGGCGTCGTTCTCCCAGGCGGCGCAGGAAAGGGTGGAGAGCCGCTCGGCGTCTTTATCCACCAGGGCGCGGAAGTAGCTTTCGACGGCGCCGGCTGCATCCAGCCCGCTCGCCTGGCCCCCACAGCCGGAAAGTGCTGCGAGCAGCAAGATTAAGATAAAAAGGAGGATAGCAGGTCGTTTCATTCCGGCTCTGATTCTAACAGAGAAATTTCGCCCCGGTGTTTTGATCTGGTGAAGGGGGGATTCGAGTGCGGCTCTGCCGCACCCATATCCCCCTTCGCTGCAACCTGCTCCCGGCGCTCCGGCTTCTACCACCCGGCAGGGTAGATATGGTATCATGGGGCAGGTCGCGCCGGAAGCCTGGGAGACTGGAGGTTTGGCGCGCCCGGACCGCAATTCAGGGAGGGAAAATGAAAAAAAGGAAGACCGCCCGGAAAAACACCATGCCGCTCATCACCATCGGGGTGGGCCTGCTTTTAATGATACTGGCGGGGGCCTGGCTGTTGTATACATCTGGAGTCCTGGGGCCGGGGCCTGCGGCGCCCGGCGCGGGCGAGAACGCAGAAGCAGACCTGCCTTTTCCGGAAGTGGATCGCGTCAGCCCGGCAGATGCGAAAGCCGCTTATGACTTAGGCACAGCCGTTTTCCTGGATGTGCGCAGCGCGCAGGCATACGCCCAGAGCCATATTGCCAACTCAATCAATATTCCCCTGGAGGAGCTCCCGGCGCGCATCGGCGAGCTGAACCCGGAAGATTGGATCATCACCTACTGTACCTGACCGGCTGAGGAGACAAGCGCCCGTGCGGCTGCTATCCTGATCGAGAACGGCTTTTCCAATGCAAACCCGATCCGCGGCGGTTTCCTGGCCTGGTCAACAGCCGGCTACCCGGTGGAACCCTAGTACGATGCCTGAATCACCTGCTCGCCTGGCCCAAAAACTGCTCGACGAAGGGCAGAAATCCTTACAATTTTTCAGAGCGCTCGCTCCCGAGCAGTGGCGGCAGATCCTGTACAACCCGGAAGGGGCCGGCGACCCGGTCGTATCCGCCGGGGGTGGAGACCGGTTCCTGGACCCTGGCTCGGGCGGCTGGGACCTGAAGGACCTGCTGGCCCATTTTGTCTCGGCGGAGGCCAGCTTCGGCCTCCTGCTGCAGAACATCCTGGCAGGCGGCGAAGGCGCGCCGGAAGATTTTGACATTGACCGCTTCAACCACAGCAAAGTCTCTCGTCTGAAAGAGAGCAACCGGGACGAACTGCTCCAGGAGCTCGACAATCTTCGCAGCCAGAACGCCCAACTGGTAGCCTCCATGCAGCCGGAAGACCTGGACAGGATGGGGCGGCACCCCTTCCTGGGGGTCGCGCCCCTGTCCGACATCATTAAGCTGATCTACCGCCACCAGGGCATCCATTTGAGAGACGTCCGAAAGAGCAGTGGCTGAACCTGATGAAACGAGTGCGGCTGTTCATTCGACTCGCACGCCCCCTGTTTCTGCTCGGGGGAGCCCTGGTCTATGCCACCGGCGTAGGAATTGCCCGCTATCTGGGCACCCCGGTGGACTGGGGGGTTTACCTGCTGGGGCAGGCCTGGGTTACGATGCTGCAGTTAAGCACTCACTTCCTGAACGAGTATTTCGATTTCGAGTCCGATGCAGACAACCCGAACCGCACGCCGTTCTCCGGAGGCAGCGGGGCCCTGGGTTCCGGAGAACTGCCGCGCTCGACCGCCCTCATCGCCGCGGCTGCCTGCCTGGCCCTGGTGGCCTCGCTGACCGTGCTCATCATCCGGGATGCCCACCCCGGTCCGGCCCTGATGCTGATCATGGCCCTGGGGGTCCTGGGCGCGGTGCTCTACTCGCTGCCGCCGGTGCGCCTGGCTTCCTCCGGCTACGGCGAGCTGACCACCTCGATCCTGGTGGCGAATCTGGTGCCCGCCTTCGCCTACCTGCTGCAGACGGGCGAGCTGCACCGCCTGGTCGCCATGACCACTTTCCCGCTGACCGCCCTGCACCTCGCCATGATGCTGGCCTTCGAGCTGCCGGATTACGCCTCGGATCTCAAGCATGAGAAGCGCACCCTGATGGTGCGCTTGGGCTGGCAGTTGGGGATGCAGCTCCATAATCTCCTTATCCTGGCGGCCTACCTGCTCTTTGGACTGGCGCTCTTCTTCGATCTGCCCTCGTTTGTCGTTCTGCCGGCCCTGCTCGGCCTGCCTTTCGGCCTGCTGCAGATCTGGCAGATGCGGCGCGTTGCAGAAGGCTTTAAGCCAAACTGGACGGCCCTGACCCTGGTTCCGGTGGCATTGTTCGCCTTTACCACCTACCTGGTCACCTTTGCCTACTGGACGCACTGAACCATGCCCGAGTTTCTACACCTGCTCCCCCCGCCCGAGGCGCTCTCAAAGCTGATGCAGCACCTGAGCGCCCACCCGGTCCCGGAAGAGGTGGAGACCGCCGCCGCGCTGGGCAGGGTAACCGCCGCTGCGGTGCTCGCCCCACACCCGCTGCCTGCCTTTCCCCGTTCCACGGTGGACGGCTACGCCGTGCGCGCCGCCGATACGCACGGGGCCAGCGAGTCGCTGCCCGCCTACCTGGCGCTGGCGGGTGAGGTGCAGATGGGCGCCGAAGCGGGCTTTTCACTCACCCCCGGCGCCTGCGCCCTGATCCACACCGGCGGGATGCTGCCGGAAGGGGCGGATGCGGTGGTGATGGTCGAGCATACCCAGCCCGCCCGGCCGGGAGAGGTGGAGGTCCTGCGGGCGGCGGCGGTGGGAGAGAACGTGATCCGGGTGGGCGAGGATGTCGCCGGCGGCGATGAGGTGCTGCCCGCCGGGCGGAAACTGCGCCCGGCGGAGATCGGGGGGCTGATGGCGCTGGGCATGACGCGCGTGCGCGTCGCCCGCCGCCCCAAGGTGGGGATCCTCTCCAGCGGCGACGAGGTCGTTTCCCCGGAGGCGGAGCTGCGCCCGGGACAGGTGCGCGATGTGAACGCTTATACCCTCAGCGCCCTGGTGGAGTCCGCTGGCGGAGAACCGGTGCGCTGCGGCATCCTGCCGGACGAGGCCGGGGCGCTGCTCGCCGCCGCGGCTCGCGCCCTGGCCGAGTGCGACCTGGTGGTCATCACCGCCGGCTCCTCTGCCAGCACCCGCGACCTGACTGCTGCGGTGATCTCCGAGCTGGGCAGCCCGGGGGTGCTGGTGCATGGGGTGAACGTGCGCCCCGGAAAGCCCACCATCCTGGCGGTCTGTGATCAGAAACCGGTCATCGGCTTGCCCGGAAACCCCGTCTCGGCCCTGGTAATCGCCTCTCTATTCGTCGTCCCGGTGATCGAGGCGCTTCTGGGTTTGAAATCCACCCTCCGGGCCTCCGTGCCGGCCGTCCTGAGCCTCAACCTGCCCTCACAGGCGGGGCGGGAAGATTGGGTGCCTGTTTGCCTGGTGGAAGGGCCGGAGGGCCGCCGCGCCGAGCCGGTCTTCGGAAAGAGCAACCTGATTTTCACCCTGGCGCGCGCCGATGGGCTGGTGCGTATACCCCCGGACACCACCGGGCTGAGCGCAGGGGAGCAGGTACAGGTACTGTACTTTTAATTAATTATCTGCCATGTCCGTTTATCTCCACGACATCCCCCTCCCTCAGGCCCGGCAGCGCTTCGAGGCGGCCCTCGAAGAAGCCGGTCTGCTGATCCCCGGGCGCGGCGCGCCGCTGGGCCTCGATGAAATCCCGCTGGATGAGAACGCGCTCGGGCGGGTGCTGGCCGCGCCGGTGTGGGCCAAAATCTCCTCGCCGCACTACCACGCCTCCGCCATGGACGGCTTCGCCCTGCGCGCCGCCGATACCGGGGGCGCCATGCCCAATGTCCCGGTCACCCTGGTCTGCGGACCCCAGGCCGCTTACCTGGATACCGGCGATCCGCTGCCGCTCTGGGCCGATGCGGTGGCGCCGGTCGAAGTGGTCGAGCCCCTGGACGAGGCAGGCCGCCCCGCCCCTGACTTGCGCCGGCCCTATGCTATCCGCCTGCGGGCAGCCCTGCCCCCCTGGCAGCACGTGCGCACCCTGGGAGAGGATATCGTGGCCTCGCAGCTCGTCCTACCTGCCGGTCATACCCTGCGCCCGGTGGACCTCGGCGCCGTCGCGGCCTGCGGCCACCATACGCTGCGCGTGGCGCGCCGGCCCCGGGTGGGCATCCTGCCCACCGGGACCGAGCTCGTTCCGGTGGGCAGTCCGGTGGAAGCAGGGGACATTATTGAATACAATTCGCTGGTCCTCGCCGCCCAGATCCGGGAATGGGGCGGGGAAGCAAAGCGCTACCCGATCACCGCGGATCATTACGAGGCCCTGTGCGAGCGCGTGCGCCAGGCGGCCGCGGAGAACGACCTGGTGCTGATCAACGCCGGCTCCTCCGCCGGGTCGGAGGACTTTTCCGCTCGGGTGGTGGAAACCCTGGGGACTCTGCTGGTCCATGGGGTGGCGGTGAGGCCCGGGCACCCGGTCATTCTGGGGATGCTGCAGGATATTGTGGACCCGGAGGGCGGCAGCACCCGCCGGGCCGTCCCCATCGTCGGGGTCCCGGGCTACCCGGTCTCGGCGGCTCTCACCGGGGAGATCTTCGTCGAGCCCATCCTTTCAGCCTGGCTGGGGCGGCCTGCGCTCGAACCGCAGATCGTCTCCGCTTTCCTCACGCGCAAGATCACCTCCCCCGCAGGCGACGACGATTACGTGCGCCTGGCCCTGGGCCGGGTGGGAGGCCGCCTGCTGGCGGCGCCTCTGGCGCGCGGCGCGGGGGTGATCACCTCGCTCGTACGGGCGGATGGGGTGACGGTCCTGCCGCGCGGCTCGCAGGGGGCGCCGGCCGGGGAAGAGGTCCCCGTGCGGCTGTACCGCGCCCCGGCCGAGCTGGAGCGCACGATCTTCGCCATCGGCTCGCACGACCTGACCCTCGACCTGCTGGCCCAGTTCCTGGCCCTGCACCGCCGGCGCCTGGCCTCGGCGAACGTGGGCAGCCAGGGGGGGCTGGTCGCCCTGCGCCGCGGCGAGGCGCACCTGGCCGGGTCGCACCTGCTGGACCCGGAAAGCGGCGAATACAACCTCCCTGCCATTCGCCAGTACCTGCCCGGCGTTCCAGTCAAGGTAGTGGCCCTGGTCGGGCGGCAGCAGGGCCTGCTGGTGCGCCGGGGAAACCCGCTCGGCATCCGCTCGCTCGAGGACCTGGCCCGCCCCGAAGTGACCCTGGTCAACCGCCAGCGAGGCGCGGGCACCCGCGTGCTGCTCGATTATCACCTCCAGCAGTTGGGGATCGACCCGGCGGGCGTGAAAGGCTACGCTCAGGAGGAGTACACCCACCTGTCGCTGGCGGCCGCAGTCGCCTCCGGGCGGGCCGATGCCGGGCTGGGCATCGCCGCGGCTGCGGATGCGCTGGACCTGGAGTTCATCCCGCTCTTTGATGAGCGCTACGACCTGGTCATCCCGGCTGAAACTTATTCGAGCGAGCTCCTGGCTCCCCTGTTCGAGATCCTGTCCGGCCCGGATTTCAAGCGGGAGGTCTCGGCCCTGCGCGGCTACAATGTCTCTCAGATGGGCCGCCTGATTGCTGAACTGGATTGAGGCGTCTATGGCTTCTGCATTAGTAATCGAAGATAACCGCCAGATGGCAGACAGCCTGTGCCAGATGCTGGATCTCCTGGGCGTGAAGGCCCGCCCGGCGTACGGGCCGCGGGCTGCCATCCTTTCGATGAGCGAGCGCGTTCCGGATGTGATTTTCACCGATATCAACCTGCCCGGGGTGAACGGCTTCGAAATCATCGCCTATCTGCGCCGCCTGCCTCAACTGGCCCAGGTGCCCATCGTGATCGTCACTTCCGACGACCAGCCGGAGACGGCGCGCCGCGCCCGGGAAATCGGGGCCCAGGACCTGTTGATCAAACCGGTCAGCTTCGAAATGCTGGAAAAGGTGCTCTCCGACCTGAAGCTGTCCTGATGCACCTGGAGGCCTCGCTGCGCCGGCGAGTGGTGTTTCATACGTGATCGTCAGGCGCCGGCCGGCAAAAACAATCGTCAGATTACCTGCTTTTCGGAAACCCCGGGGGAGCCCTGCGGCTGCCCGGGAAATGAGAACGGATATAGGAGGGAAATATGCCGCTGCAAGCCGGGGTGCAGGCCCCAGATTTCACTTTACAGGATGAGAACGGAACCGAGCGCAGCCTGTCGGATTATCGCGGCCGCCCGGTGGTGCTGTATTTCTATCCCAAGGATGACACCCCGGGCTGTACCACCGAGGCCTGCAATTTCCGGGATGATTACAGCGCCTACGAGAATACCGGCGTGACCATCCTGGGCGTCAGCCCGGATACGCCTGCCAAACACACGAAATTCAAGGCCAAATACCAGCTTCCCTTCACCCTGCTGGCCGATATCGACCACAAGGTGGCCGACCTGTATCGGGTCTGGGGGCCGAAGAAGTTTATGGGCAAAGAGTACGAAGGCGTGCTGCGCACGACTTTTCTGATCGATCCGCAGGGAAAGATCGCCCAAGTGTTTGAAAATGTGAAACCCGCAGATCACAGCCAGGAGGTGCTGGAGGCATTGGGTGGCGTGCGGCAGGCGTAGCGCCATTCTTTGTATTTTCGGGTACAATTACCTGTAAGATGACCAGGGCGCGGGAAATCAATACCGAACAGTTGGGTAACGGGACATGATGGTTCGCTTGTTGGTGATGACCGTGGTCCTCGCGGCCGCAACCCTTCTGGCTGGCCTTGGGCGCTACTGGCTCATCGATCTCCCCATCACACTGCAGTTCGCCCTCCAGGCTGTTCTCCTGGCGCTCCTGGGCGCCGGGCTCTACCTGGTTTTTGAGCGTCTCAGGCGCTTGATAGCGGATAATTCCGCCCTCCAGAGCCGCGCTCTGCGGGCGGAGAAAGAGTCCGCCGAGGCTTTCGACCGGCTCTCCGCCGTGTTCGCAGTCAGCCAGAATTTCGCCGAAGCCAGCGAGGAGGGCGAGGTCGTCCAGCTTCTGCTCAGGCTCTCCATCGAGCTGGTGGGAGCCAGAGGCGCCTCGTTCGTCTCGCTGGACGAGCGAGGCCGCACCCTGCCGCCGATGACCGCCGGGGAGATGCCCTTCCCCGGCGGGGATGCCTGGCTGGAGTACCTGGCCTCGCCGGCTATCCGGGGCCAGTGCAGTTCCTGCAAAAACCACGAAAAGCTGACCCTGACCTGCCCGCTCCTGAAGGGTTCCTTCATGGATACCATGGGCATTTACTGCCTGCCTCTCCGGCGGGGAGACCAGGAGTACGGGATCCTCAACCTGTACATCCCCCAACCCGAACGCCCGAGCGCAGAAACTCAGGCGATCTTGCGCACCATGGTGGATGAGACCACCCTGGCGCTGGAGGGCATCCGCCTGCGCCAGCGCGAGCTGGCCACCCTGCGCCAGCTCCAGGATGTGCGCGAGAAGACGGACCTGAAAAACTCGCTCACCAGCCTGCTGAAAAACCTGCACGAGACCCTGGAGGCGGATTTCGCCATGGTGACGGTGTGGGATACCCAGGTGGAGTCGCCGCGCGGCTCTTTCACCTTTGGCGAGCTGCCTCCCAACACCCTGCACCTGATTGATGGGATACAGCACAGCGTGCTGACCTCCCGCGAGCCGGTCCTGCTCGGAAACGTCGCCGGGGACCCGCCGGATTCCTCCGGCGTGCGCTCGCTCCTGGCGGCCCCTCTGGTTGCCCAGGACCGCCAGCCCCTGGGCGTGCTGCTGGTGGCGAACCTGCGTCCGAAGGCTTTCACTCAGCGCCAGCTCAGCATGCTGCAGACAGTCGCCGGGCAGGTGGCCCTGGTGATCCAGAATGTGAACCTGATGGCGGACCTGGAGTACAAGACGGTGGTACAGGAGCGCACTCGCCTGGCGCGCGAGATCCACGACGGGCTGGCGCAGACCCTGGGGTTCCTCAAGCTGAAGGTGGCCCAGATGCGCAATTATATTGACCACGGCGAGTACGATCTGCTGCGCAGCACCATCCCCATCTGTTACGAGGCCCTGTCAGACGCCTACCAGGATACACGGGAAGTGATTGACGGGCTGCGCCATACCTCGGCGGACAGCGGGCTGGGGGCCTGGCTCAAGCAGGCGATCGCAGAATTTCAGGAGCACAGCGGGCTGAATGTGGTGATCTGCGACCCCCTGCAGGACCTGGAGCTGCCCCCTGAAGTGCACGCGCAGCTGATCCGCATCGTTCAGGAATCGCTCAGCAACGTCCGCAAACACGCACAGGCCAGGCAGGTCTGGTTTAGCTGCCGGATTTCCGAAAGCGACCTGATCCTGGAAATCCGGGATGATGGGCGGGGTTTCCACCCGGAAGATGTCCCCGGGATCTCCAAACACGGCCTGCAGGGCATGCGCGAGCGGGCCGAACTGATCGGAGCGGACTTTCAGATTACCAGCCGGCCGGGTGAAGGCGCTTCGGTGCGCATCCGGCTGCCATTGACCCTGGGAGAGGAAGCATTATGAACCCGATACGGCTGGTGGTTGTGGATGACCATGCCCTGTTTCGTTCCGGGCTCATCAGCCTGATCGGCGAAATGCCGGAGTTTATGGTGGTGGGGGAGGCCGGTAACGGGCAGGAGGCGCTGGAGCTGGTGGACCGCGTGCAGCCGGACGTGGTGCTGATGGACGTCAATATGCCGGTGATGGGTGGGGTGGAGGCCGTGCGCGCCCTCAAAAAGAGTGAAAAGTGCAGGGTGCTCATGCTCACCATCTCCAAAAACGACGAGGACCTTTTCGGGGCCATCGCGGCCGGCGCAGACGGCTACCTGCTGAAAAACGCCTCCCCGGACGAGCTGCGCAAAGCGATCTTTCAGGTGCAGGAGGGTATGTCGGTCCTGGCGCCGGACGTCACCCGCCAGGTGCTGCGGGCCGTGAACGCCTTCCAGAGCCATATGCCGGATATCGGCCTCAGCAGCCGGGAGATGGAAGTGCTCGAATGCCTGGCGCAGGGGAAAACCACGGCCCAGATCTCCTCCGAGCTGTTTATCTCCGACAATACCGTCAAGACCCACGTACGCCACATCCTGGAAAAATTAGAGGCCTCCAACCGGGCTGAGGCGGTCTCCAAGGCGACCCAGATGGGGTTGATCGGGCAGGATTAGCGCCTCTGGACCGGCTCCGCTTTAATCAGTCTCCCTCCCCGCTTTCACTCAATTTCCTGTCGGTACGCATAGCCATAGCGATCACCTCTCCGGGCGAGAACTGGCCGGAGAAAAAGCGGTACGCCTGCTCCCGGTCATCGCCTCCCTCCGCCGACAGCAGAAGCTGCTTCCCAAACTCGGCAATATCTTGAATCACGCGCTCGATGCGGTAGTAAGCCAGGGCGGTCAGGTCGATCTCCACCGCGCCGTACCCCTGGTAAAAGAGCGCCTCTTCCCGCTCGCTGTTCCAGATCCCGCCCACACCCCCGCCTGCGAACATCAGATCGCGCTCTTTGGGGGCCTGGATCAGGTCATCCCAATCCACGATGTACAGAGAACCGTCCTCCGCCAGCAGCAGGTTGCCGGCGTGAATGTCCGAATGGCACAGGACGAGGTCCAGGGGACGGGACTGCAGCCGGCTCCCTAGCTGTCCGGCTCGCTCCACCAGGTAGCGAATCAGCTCTTGCTGTTCTCGCATCAGCGCCGCCATCTTCTCCGCCGCGGAATCTGCATACCCCTGTTCCTGCACCTGCGCCAGGAGACTCCGGACCTGCTCGCGCCAGCGCGGGGAGAAGCGTTCGACCGAGATGCGCGCCCGCAGCTCCTCCGGGAGGTGGGTCGTGTGCAGGCTGCGCAGCGCAGCGCCGAATTCCACCCACTGCGCCTCCTCGAGCGTGCCTCCAAAACCATTGCGCCCCTCGATGAAGGGGTACAGGATGCAGGTATAGCTCTCCAGGCTCGTCCACAGGCTTCCATCCTGAGCTCTCAGCGGGGGGATCACCTGCCGCAGGCCCTGCTGGCTGAGCAGGTCGGGGACCAGCGCCGAAATTTCGTTAAAGTTTGCTTTTCGCAGTTTCAGGAAATACGCCTCTCGCTCCGGGGCGCTGATCCGGTACACGGCCGTGTTCACATCCGCTCCCAGGGGGAGAAATTCAACGCCCGAACTCTCCAGATTGTACGCCTTTTGCAGGTGGGCCTGAATGCGCCTGTCTTCCAGTGGGGGTTTCTCGAGCATACATAGATTTTACACCCTGTCGAATAAGCCCACAGGGAGAGCGAGATATTGCTAAATATTGGGGGTGATCTTCGCTCGCCCCCAATATTTAGCAATATCTCCTCCTGCGGGGGTGATCGAAAAATCACCCTTCCGTGTCTTTGATAATCGCACCCTGGTACAGGGGCTGATGGATGACAAATCAGAGTTGATTTGGTAAATTATCTTGGAGATCACTGGAAAAGGGAATCACGCGCTCATGTTCAGGCGGGGAAAGACAGAACCTCAAAGGGTGTTAATCGCTTCCAGCCATCCTCTCTTTGGGCAGGGTTTGCGCAGTTTGCTGCAAGAGCGCCACCGGGCCGAGGTTGAGATCATGGGGGTCGTCTCCAGCCTGGAAGAGGCCGTGTCTGCGCTGGAAAGGCTGAAACCCGACCTGGTGATTGTGGATTACGACGACGACAACCTGAACCGGGACGAGTTCCTGGCCAGGTATGTGGAAGGGGAGAGGAAGCTCAGGGTAGTGCTGCTCTCGCTGCAGGAGGGCCAGCAGGCCCTGGTGTACGACCGGCGCACCCTGGCAGCCTCAAAAACCGACGATTGGTTAAAAGAATGGAAGACCCCACGACGTCCAATGGAGCGAGCAAAACCGGGTTCGCCGCGTAAAAAAAGCCGCCTGGCAAGCCCGAATGCTGAGAATAGGAGAGGTGACATGAAACATTTGGTCATTGCAGGAATTCTGGTCCTCCTCGTTACCGCCCTGCTGATCTTCGGATTGGAGAGAATTCAGCTTCTCCCCGTGGCAGCCAGCGCCCAGGCTGAGCCGATTGACAGCCTGTTCGACCTGGAATTCAAAGTGATCGCGTTTCTCTTTTCCCTGATCGTCGTGCTGATGCTCTACAGCGTGATCGTCTTCCGGCGTAAGAAGGGGGATGAGACCGACGGCCCGCACATCGAAGGCAATACCCGCCTGGAGGTGATGTGGACCATAGCCCCGCTGATCACGGTGCTGGTCTTCGCTTATCTGGGGGGACAGTCGCTCGCCGATACGCTGAAGGTGGAGGCGAACGCGCTGGAGGTCAACGTGATCGGCCAGCAGTGGTCATGGCGTTTCGAGTATCCCGAGCAGGGGATTATCTCGAGCGAATTGATCCTCCCGGAGGGCCGGCAGGCCCTGTTGCATCTTTCTTCGACGGATGTCATTCATTCTTTCTGGGTTCCGGAATTTCGGGTAAAGCAGGATGCCCTCCCCGGCGGCAAGGAGTTTGTGCGCGACCTGCGCATCACTCCTACCATGGTGGGGGAGTGGAAGGTGCGCTGCGCCGAGCTTTGCGGCCTGCAGCACGCGTTCATGGAGTCGCCTGTGCGTGTCCTGGCCGCCGCCGAATTTGATTCCTGGGTGGAAGCCAATTCGGTCGCCTCGGAAGACCCAGTGGAGCGCGGCCAGCAGGTTTACCAGCAGTTTGGCTGCAACGCCTGCCACAGCCTGGATGGTTCCGTGAGCGTCGGGCCGTCCTGGCAGGGCGTCTACCAGAGCCAGGAGCAGCTCACAGACGGCAGCACGGTGACGGTGGATGAGGCGTACCTGCACGAATCGATCGTGGATCCCAATGCAAAGGTCGTCGCCGGTTTCAATCCCGGCATTATGCCCCAGAATTTTGGGGAAGTGATGACGGAAGAACAGATCGCCGACATCATCGAATTCATCAAGAGTATCCGCTGAGTTCCTGCTGGAAAGCCCGGGGCGGCCCGGGCCCACCGGGCCGCCAGGTGCAGCGGGCAAGCCTGACAGAGGCCAGGCTCCACAGGTCTGATGAACGGAGGAAATGGCATGAATCATCAACATTCGAAAGGGGAGGGTTTGCTCTCCATCAGCATGATACGCGGGCTGCTGTTTATGATCGTGGGTGTGCTCATCGGCATGGTGCTGGTCAGCGCCATCCGGTTGGGCCTCGGGCTGCCCGCCTGGAAGGCCGAACCGGCCTGGGTGGTGGGCGCGCTCATCGGCTCGATCCTGTTCATGTTCGGGACCGGCGTGCTGGACGACTGGCTCAAGTGGGCCCGGGGGATTGAAACGCCGGAGCACCACGAGCCGGATGCGCCCTTCCTGGCGGGGGGGCTGCGGCAGCTCCTGAGCGTCTCCTACGACCATAAAGTGATCGGCATCCAGTACGGTATCACCTCCCTGATCATGTTCTCGGTCGCAGGCCTCTTCGCCCTGCTCTTCCGCACCGAACTGGCCTCCTCCGGTCTCGAGCTGATGCGCGAAGAGGTGACCGTGCTGGGCATGAACGGGCTGCAACTCTACAACACCATTATGAGCCTGCACGGGATCGTGATGATCTACGGCATCCTGCTCGGCGTAGGGGCCCTGTCGAACTTCCTGGTCCCGCTGCTGATCGGCGCCAATGATATGGCCTTCCCGCGCTTGAACGCCTTCGCCTTCTGGATCAACGTTCCGGGCGGCATCCTCCTGCTGGCCTCGCTCTTCTTGGGCGGGTTCGACACCGGCTGGACCGGCTACCCGCCCCTCAGCGCGCGGGCGCCGGTGGGCATGCAGACCTTTTTCCTGGGGGTCTACCTGTTCGGCCTTTCCTCCATCCTGGGGTCGCTGAACATCATCACCTCCGTGATTAAAATGCGCGCTCCGGGCATGTCCTACTTCAAGATGCCGGTCTTTGTCTGGACGGCGCTGGCGACCGCCATCATCGGCCTCACCGCCACCCAGCTGATCGGTCTGGCTTTCCAGCTGGTGATGTTCGAGCGCCTGTTCGGCATGGATTTCTTCAACCCGGCAGAGGGGGGCGACCCGATCCTGTTCCAGCACCTGTTCTGGTTCTACTCGCACCCGGCGGTGTACGTCTTCATTCTCACCGGCCTGGGCGTGATCAGCGAGCTGCTCCCGGTCTACTCCCGCAAGCCGCTCTTCGGCTACCGCTGGGTGGCGCTGTCGTCCTTCGGGATCGCCCTGGTGGGCTTCCTGGTCTGGGCCCATCACATGTTCACCTCCGGCATGGCCTCTTACCTGCGCATTCCCTTCATGTACTCGACCCTGCTGGTGGCTGTACCGACCGGGGTGAAGTTCTTCAGTTGGGTGGCGACCCTCTGGCAGGGTAAGCTGGAGCTGAAGACGCCCATGCTCTTTGTCCTGGGCGCCATCTCCATCTTCCTGCTGGGCGGGCTCAGCGGCCCGCCCAACGGCACGGTTTCCACCGACCTGCACCTGCAGGATACGTACTGGATTGTGGGCCACTTTCACGCCACGATGTTCGGCGGCTATGTCTTCCCCTTCTTCGCGGCCATTTATTACTGGTTCCCGAAGATCACCGGGCGAATGTACCACGAAGGCCTGGGCAAGCTGCACTTCTATCTGATGCTGCCGGCTTTCTGGGTCCAGTCGCTGGGGCAGATGCAGGTCGGGCTGCTGGGTATGCGCCGCCGGATCGCGGATTACGACCCGGCGCTGGGCCTGGATTTCTCCCAGCTCCTGATCACCATCGCCGCCTTCGTCATCGCCCTCTCGGTGTTGATCGCTTTCATCAACTTTGCCTACAGCCTGCGGCGGGGCCAGGCGGCGGCTGCCAACCCCTGGCGCTCTCGCTCGCCCGAATGGATGCTTCCCACGCCCCTGCACTCGCACAACTACCCTGCCCCTGTGCAGGTGGTGGGTGAGCCCTACGACTACGGGCTGGCGGGCTCCCAGTTCGTGACCCTGGAGCCGGTCGAAACCGCGCCTGCTCCGGAGAGGCCCGAGCGCCCGGCCGCTGCCCCCGCTACGGGTGCAGCCGCAGACTGAGCAGCTGTCCGAGAATAGTGCTGTGGTTGTGGACGGCGGAACCGCCCACAACCACAGCAAAGTTGATTTCGGACAGGTTCTGAACAAGCTAGAGGACGGATACCATGGAAGAAAAAAAGAAACACGCATACAGTATCGGCCTGATCGTACTGTTCCTCCTGGCAGTACTGACCATCGGCGAGTATTTTGTTGGCTCTGTGGCGTATGAATGGGCGGCTGTGCTGCTCGGCATCGCGGCCATGAAGGCCTTCTTTGTCCTGCGAGAGTATATGCATATCGGCCGCCTGTTTGCCGGGGAAGAGGAGAACCACTAAATGAGCGCTCAAACCGTACCGCAGGCTATTCCGGCAGTCCCTCACGAGGTGTATGCCCGCCGCACAGCCAACAACCGCCTGGGCCTCTGGCTCTTCATGCTTTCCGATGCCTTTGTCTTTCTCGGCCTGCTCGTCGCCCGTTTTTACCTGTTGGGGCCGGCTGTGCGTCCCGAGGTGAACCAGCTCCTGGGCCTCTTGATCACCGGCGTCCTGCTGGTCTCCAGCTTCTTTATGAACCGGGCTGAGATCGCAGCCGCCCACGGCGACCGGGGTGTCTTCCTGCGCAGCCTGCTGATCACCATCGTCCTGGGGGCGCTGTTCCTGATCGGCGTGGTGGGCGTGGAGTGGCAGATCGCCCCCTTCGGCGCGGGAGATGGCGCGGCAGCCTCCCTGTTTTTTGCCATGACCGGGTTCCATGCCTTCCATGTGCTCACCGGGCTGATCTTTCTGACCATCGTATACCGGAACGGGCGGAAAAATCTGTACACCACCGAGCGTCACTGGCCGGTTGAAGCCGCCGCCGTGTACTGGCACTTTGTTGATCTGGTCTGGATTTTCTTCTACCCGGCGCTTTATCTGATCGGCCTGCCGCTGGTCTAGGCGCTGGATTGAGATTTGGGACGTAGAGCTTCCGGCTCTGCAGGTGTTCTCATGGGTGCATTGAGGCTGGCGTTGAGTTTCAGGCGAAAAAGCGCCTGAAACTCAACCGGCCGAAAACTCCTCAGGCGCACCTCCCGGCTCTTTTTCTGAGCCCGGCTGTAGTAGAATAGTTCAGGGGGATTGGAAGCTCGCGTTCCACAACGAAAAGTTGAGGTTATGAACACTCGAAATGCACTCCTGATCGCGGCTGGAATTGTCGTAGGGATCGCTCTGACCCTGTCGCTGGGGTTCCTGCTGCGGCCCTACACGTACCAGGGTTCTCTGATCGACCCGCCGGTCGAGGCCGAGGATTTCACGCTTACCGATCAGGACGGCAACCCTTACCGGCTCAGCGACCAGCGCGGCAAGGTGGTGGTGATGTTTTTCGGATACACCAACTGCCCGGACGTCTGCCCGGTCACCCTGACGGAGTTTAAACGCCTGCGGGCGAACCTGAGGGAGAATGCCAGCCGCGTCAGTTTTGTGTTTGTTACGGTTGATCCGGAGCGCGATACCCCCGAACGCCTGCAGGCCCACGTGGCGAATTACGACTCTCACATCCGGGCCCTCAGCGGGACCCCGGAGCAGCTCCAGGCAGTTTATAACGCATTTGGGGTTTATCACGCGAAGGTGGAGACGGAGACCGCTGCCGGCTACCTGGTGGATCACACCAGCCGCGTTTACGTGGTGGATACGCAGGGAAACTGGCGCCTGACCTTCCCCTTTGGAATGGAAATGCAGGCCATGCTGGACGATATCCGGCATGTGCTTGAAGAGAGTTAAGAGCTATGTTCACTCGATTGGCTGCCGCGGCCCGCCGCCGCCCATACCTGACCCGCCTGCTGCTCACCCTCACTTTTTCGGTGGTCTTTGTGGCTCTCTTCAACGAGGCCACCTACCTGCTCCAAAAAGAGGATTTTGACCGCCTGCCGAAGACCATCCAGCTCGTCATCCCGTCTGGCACGGCTGCGCAGGTGGCAGCCGGCGCCTCAGTTCCGGGCATCCCGGAGGAGATGGTGTTCGTTCTGGGAGACGTGCTGGAAGTGAAGAACGAGGACGTCCAGGCCCATACGCTCGGCCCGCTCTGGGTACCGCCCGGCGGCACCGCGAGCCTGGTGATGGAAGAGCCCAATAAATATTCTTATTCCTGTTCCTTCCAGCCCAGCCAGTACCTGGGGCTGGATGTGCGCCAGGGTACGACCCTGGCCACTCGCATCACCGCCATGCTGCTGGCTGCCCCGACCCTGACCGCGCTCCTGTTTATTTACAGTGTGGCGGTCTGGCCCATCCAGACGGAAAAGAAAGCCTCGGCGGTAAAGAGAGAACAGCCGGTGGATGAGCGCCGCCCGGCGGTAGAGGATGCGCAGAACGGGCGCGCCGAGGCCGGTCGCCTCAGTGATGAAACTGGCAGCACCTATGGTTGAGAGCCTGAAACGCACGGAACCGGCCTTATTTCTGAAGCTCTTCAGCCGCCGCTGGCTGCTGACCACCCTGCTGGTGGTCGCGGCGGTGGGAGTGATGGCGCGCCTCGGCGTCTGGCAGCTGGACCGGCTGGAGCAGCGCCGGGCTTTCAATGCCCGGGTTTCAGCCCAAATTGAGGCTGCGCCTCTCGAACTTTCCGCAGAGGCGCTGGACCTCGACCTGAGCAATATGGAATACCGCACCGTCACCGTGAAGGGACAGTACGACCACAGCCAGCAGGTGGCCCTGCGCAACCAGGCCCGGGACCAGCGCTGGGGGGTGAACCTGCTCACCCCGCTGCGCATCGAAGGCAGCGACCGGGCGGTGCTGGTGGACCGCGGCTGGATCCCGGCGGAGGATTTCACCGCCGGGGAGTGGGGAAAATATGATGAGCCCGGACAGGTGACCGTGGTGGGATTGGTCCGGCGCTCGCAGGACCGGCCCGATTTCGGGCGGCGCTCCGACCCGACCCCGGCGCCCGGCGAGTTCATTAATGCCTGGAACCTGGCGAATGTCGCCAGTATTGACCGGCAGGTCTCCTACGACCTGTTGCCGGTCTATATTCAGCAGGCCCCTGAACCTTCCTGGACGGGCATGCCCCTGCGCGGGCAGCCAAAGCTGGAGCTGACCGAGGGATCGCATATGGGGTACGCCATTCAATGGTTTGCTTTTGCCGCCCTGCTGGGTCTCGGCTACCCATTTTTCGTGCGCAAGCAGGAGAACGACCGCAGGACTTCCGGGTTATGAAAGGCATCATCTATGAGCATCATTCGATCGGATAGGGGGATGGAAGCAGAGCAGGCGCCGGACCGGCTGCGGTATTTGCTCCTGGCGGCGTCTGTGGCAATTTACTTGCTGATCGTGCTGGGGGGCATCCTGCGGGTGACGGCCGGCGGAGGCGGCTGCCCGGACTGGCCCGCCTGTTTTGGAAGCTGGGCCCCTCCGCAGGCCCCTGACGCCCGCCTGGATTACTTCCACCGGCTGGCGGTCCTCCTCGCCGCCCCGCTCATCCTGGCTGCTGCCTGGTTCACCTGGAAAAGGGAACGGCGTCTGAACTGGGTCAGTCTTCCCGTGCTGCTCGCGGCGGCCGTCCTGGCGGTCCAGGTGGCGCTGGGCGGCTGGATGGCTCTTTCACAGGCCGGGGAGGGCTGGCAGGGGATGCTGCATCTGACGCTCTCCCTCGTCATCCAGGGGCTGCTCGTCCTGCCGGCCGTGCAGCTCTTCTATCTCAGGCGGCATCCGGAGCTTTCCGGCAGGCCGCTGGCGTTTGCCTCCCCGTTTGCGAAGCTCACTCTGCTGACCCTGGCGGTTACCTTCCTGCTCATGCTCAGCGGTTCGGTGGTGGCCGCTACGGGCGCTTCGGAGGCCTGCAGCGGCTGGCCGCTCTGCAGCGGTCTGGCCCTGCCGGAAGGCCAGGCGCAGTGGATCGCGACCGGGCACCGCCTGCTCGTCCTGGCTGCGGGCCTGCTCATGGGCCTCCAGTTCCTCCAGGCCTGGCGCAGCCAGCGCTCGCAGACCGCGGTCCTGGTGGCGAGCACAGCCGCGGCGGTGCTCTTCTTCGCCCAGGCCCTGCTGGGGGCGCGCCTGGTGGAGGGCTTCCCGCTGCACCTGCTCGTCCTGCACGAGGCCACCGCGGTGGCGGTTTGGGCGGCGCTGGCCGTCCAGGCGGCGGCTGCCGGCCTGGCTGCTCGCTCCGCTGAGGAGGAGCGCCTGGAGGCCCTTTCCGCCTCCGGACGCCCCCGCCTGGCTCTGGACTTCCTGCTCCTGACCAAACCCATCGTGGTCCTGCTCCTGCTGGTGACCACATTTGCCGGGATGGTGATCGGCGCCGGGGCCTGGCCCTCGCTATCGCTCACCTTCTGGACGCTGCTGGGAGGTTTCCTGGCTGCGGGCGGCTCGGGGGCGATGAACCAGTACATTGACCGGGAGGATGACGTGCGCATGCAGCGCACCTCGCGCCGCCCGATCCCCGCCGGCAGGCTCACCCCGGGAGAGGGGCTGGCCTTTGGGGTCGGGATTGCCCTGGCCTCTTTTTACCTGCTGACCGCGTATGTCAATTTCCTGGCTGCGCTGCTCAGCCTGGCCGGGATCATCTACTACGTGCTCCTTTACAGCATCTTCTTGAAGAAAACCACGGTGCAGAATATCGTCATCGGCGGAGGGGCCGGCGCTATCCCGCCCCTGGTAGGTTGGGCCGCGGCCACCGGGAGCCTGAACATCCCCTCCCTGTTCCTCTTCGCCGTGGTCTTCATGTGGACGCCGCCCCATTTCTGGGCCCTGGCGCTCGTACGGCGTAAAGATTACGCCCGCGCCGGGGTGCCCATGCTGCCGGTGGTGCGCGGCGAGGCCGAGACCCGCTGGCAGATCTTCCTCTACACCCTGGAACTGGTGGGGCTGACCCTGTTCCTGCCCCTTTTTGGGTTGGGCGGCAGCCTGTACCTGGTTGGGGCGGCTCTGCTGGGTCTCTGGCTCATTCACACAGCCTGGAAGGTCTGGAAGCAGGGGGGCAACAAACTGGCGTTTAAGATGTACCGCTACTCCAGCATGTACCTGGCCTTTCTCTTTCTGGTTCTGATGCTCGACGCGCTGCTCTGAGCGGCGTATCGCATAAACAATCAGCCGCCCCGGAAACAGGGGTGCGTGAAGAGACTTTGAAGGGGGTGATTTGTGCGTGGCGCTGCCTGTATCAGGCCGCCCGCACAAATCACCTTCTTTTTTCCGAACGGAGCGCTCCCGGGCACAACCCTGCCGGGGATTTTTTAATGGCTTAGATTTTCAATTTCTTTTGTATAATTGTTAAAACCACATGTATTTGGGTTGCGGTGCTTCCCCTGATATGCTCAGAGCGGGAAAAATCGGGGATAACCGGGCGGTCGCAGCAACCCGGATATCTCGCATCACCCAATGATCTGTATCGTTTCTATGTGGCGCGCACGGGTATGCCGCGGGGGATAAGGAGGGCAGGTTGGCTATGAGGGCGTTGGGCTCCATACGCCGGGGCGGTAATGGTGGGAAACCGGGCGAGCAGGTGGTGGCAGGGGGCTACCTCCTGAAGCTCGATTCCGGTCTGGGAGCCCGCGTCTCTCCCTCGGGCGCGGGCGGGCAGGCCGGGCTGCGCGAGCGCCCGGGTCCGGTTTTGGTTCGCCCGCCGCGCTTTCCCAACCTGATCGGCCGCAGCCGGGAGCTGAAGGCTGTGGAGGAGATCCTGCCCCTCTCTCCGGCCCTGGAATTTTACGGTCCTCCCGGCAGCGGGAAGACCTCGCTGCTGCGCTACCTGGCTCACCAGCCGTTCGCCTCCGGCTACCGGGATGGGATCATCTATCTGGAGGCGGTCTCGCCCCTGGAAGACCTGCTGCTCTCACTTTTCCGCGCCTTCTATGAGGAGGAACCGGGCAGGCTGGTGGATCCGGCCCTCATGCGCAGTGCCCTGAGCAAAAAGCGGGCCCTGGTGCTGCTGGATGACCTGGCCCTGACCGCCGAGGAGGTGAACAACCTGCTGGGCTGCCTGCCGGAGAGCGCGTTTCTGCTGGCGAGCGAAACGCCCCGGCTGCTCAGCGCAGGCGGCTCGCTTCCCCTGGACGGGCTGCCCCTGGCAGACATGGTCCAGCTTGCCGGGCGGGAGATTGGGCGCCCGCTGACCGAGGACGAGCGCACCGCGGTCCAGAGCCTGCACAGCACGCTGGGCGGGTATCCCGGGCAGATCCTGCAGGCCGCCGCCCTGGCTCGCGATTCCCGCCGCACCCTGGCCGATATCGTCTGGCAGCTCCCGCCAGGCCCCTTCTCCGATACGCTGGGCAGCGCTGTCCTGGCTTCCCTCAGCTCGCTGGAGGGCCAGATTGTGGCTGCGGTGGCCTGCCTGGACGGCGCGCCCGCCGAGGAGGAGCACCTGGCCGAGTTCCTGAACCTGCCGGGCGCCATCCCAATTCTGAACACCCTCATTCGCAGGAATATCCTCCAGGCTCACAGCCCGCGCTACACCCTGGCCGGCGGGCTGGAGCAGGTGATCCGGGATTCCTGGGACCTGGACCCCTGGCGCGAACGTTTCCTGGATTACCTCTCGGGCTGGGCCGGGGGCCAGCGGCACAACCCCGCGCGTGTGATCGAGGCCGCGCGGGCAATCCTCAGCCTGGGCGCCTGGGCCGCAGCCGCCGGGCGCTGGGAGCGTCTCCTGGAACTGGTGCGGGCGGTGGAGCCGGCGTTTATCCTGGAAGGGCACTGGGGAGCCTGGGAGAGGCTGCTCGGCTGGGCGCAGCAGGCGGGGCAGGCCCTGAACGACCCCTCCGCACGCGCCTGGGCCTTCCACCAGCTCGGGACCCTGGCTCTGTGCCGGGGGGAGGGTGAGGAGGCCCGCAGCAATCTCGTGCGTGCTCTGCGCCTGCGAGAGGCTGAGGTAGATGCTAACGGGGCGGCTCAGAGCCGCCACAACCTGTCTTACCTGCTTGGAACGGCGCCTGCCAGGGGCCCGCTGCCGCCTCCCGTCCGGGAGCCGCAGGGGGCAGCCACCCGCCCGCTGGCGGCGCGGCCTCTGCTCACGCGCCCCTCGCCCGCGGCCGCTGCGCCCGCGACTGGCCTGGCTGTCATCCCGCCTCCCGCCTCGCGGCCGGCTCTTTTCAACCCCGCTCCCTGGGTGGCGGCCGGGTTGTTGGGCTCCTGCCTGCTCTTCACCCTGGTGGTAGTCGGGATCTATTTTTGGGGAGACCTGGGGGGAGGGCCGCCGATCGCAGCCCTGCCCAGCCCCACCGGCGCGCCGACCACCCCGTTCCTGCCCGACACCGGAAGCACCCAGACGGACACTGCTACGCTTTCACCGCCCCTCTCCGCCACTCCCTGCGGCCCGCCGGTAGACTGGCCGGTATACGTGGTCCAACCGGGGGACAGCCTGGTGAGCATTGCCATAGCGACCGGCTCCACCGAAGCCCAGCTTCGCTCGGCTAACTGCATGGACAGCCCGGTCGTTGCCTTGGGTCAGCAGCTCTTCGTCCCCCGCCTGCCCGGGCCTACACCGGCTCCCTCGGCCACATTCACCCAGGCGCCCGCTCCCAGCGAGACCCCGGTCACCCCCAGGCCGCCCGACCTGACGGTCTCCAGCCTGCAGGCCGGGCCCTATGTCAGCGTGAACGCGCAGGGCGAGTTCGTCCTCCCCGTACAGGTGTCGGTGTTGAATGGGGGCAGCAGCCCGGCGGGAGACTTCAAAGTCTCCCTCAGCTATCGCAGGGCGGGCTCGAACCCCGGACCGGAAGTCGTAGCGCCCTTCCAGGTGCCCGGGCAGAGCGACCCCAGCTTTCCCCACTCGGTGAACGATCTTCCGCCCGGATCTCAGGTGTCTTTCGACGGGCAGGCCCTCATCAGCGCCCAGCAGGCGGGGCAGACCATCAGCCTGTGGGCCTGGGCGGACAGCTGCGCCGGGGAGGTCAACCCTCCGGCCAACTGCCGGGTGGCGGAGAGCAACGAAAACAACAATCTCTCCGGCCCGGTCCTGCTCCTGCTGCCGGAGCTGCCTGCGGCTACGCCCACTGCGACCCTGACCCAGCCGCCCACCCAGACCCCTCCGGCCCCGAGCGAGACTCCGGTCGAAACGCGCGTCCCCCCTGTGCAGGAAACCCCCACGCGCCTGCCTCCAGAATCCTCCGGCCAGCTCTGCCTGGACTTCGAGGACCTCAGCCTGGGTGAGACCTATCCCATCTCGAACGTGATCCTCACTTCCAACTTTCCCCTGGTGGTGGCCCCGCTCGCCTCCAGCCCGGAGGATGTCTCCGGCACGGTGCAGGTAGGCGCCGAAAACGGGGCAGGGGGCAGCGGGTTGGAGTTGGCCCTCAGCCGGGCCTCCCTGCGCCTCCTGTTCGATCCTGACCCGCCGATCGGGCTCTCGCTGCAGTTAAGCGCTGCGCAGGGGCCAGTGGAGGTGGTGGTGAACGGCGAAGCTCGCCAGGCGCAGAACCTGGCGGAGCTGCAGGGGCAGCTCATCGGCGGCGCCAGTATCGTGGTGTTTGACCCGGAGGCTGACGGTACGGGCAGTCTGGATTTCACCGGCGCCATCCACACCTTCGAGGTCGGCGGGCCCTCGCTCTGGGTGGACCATATCTGCCCGCGCTTCGCCTCTCCCCGCACGGGCCTTTTGCCGCCCGCAGTAGGCGGCGCAGAAAATGAAATGCGGCAGGGCTTTTGGCCGCTGCCGCATTTCATGAGCTGGCTGTTGGGAGGCGTGAATTAAGGCTCTCTTACGGGGACCGAGAGCGTCACCACCCCCGCTTCCTCAAACACCAGGGTCAGGCTGAGCTCATCCTCCGGGTCCAGATCTTCCTGCAGGTTGATGAGCATCACGTGCAGCCCGCCGGGTTCGAATTCTACCCGGGTGCGGGGCGGCACCGGCACCTCGTGCTGGGGATGCATGGACATGGTCCCCTCCGCGCTCTCCATGCTCCGGTGCAGCTCCACGTGCTCGGCGGCCTCGCTTTCGGCCCTCAGGAGCACATCTTCTTGATCGGTTGGGTTGTTCAGGCTGAAATAGATGGCGCTTGTCCCCCCGGCTTCCCCCGGTCGCGCCCAGGTATTCTCCACCGCCAGGCCCTCCGGCCCGGCCCCGCACGCCGCCAGGACAACTGCCAGCAGGCAGGCGAACAGGTAGAAAACCTTCTTCATTTTCCCTCCCTTTTGATTAATCAGTTTTGTTCAGGGGTTACTCAGTTTCGAACATGGTGGAGCGGCGGAATGCGCGCCCTCCGCCGCTCCACCGCTCTCTTATCCTAACGCTTGACGACGATCACCTCGGTCCCGTTGCCGGTGCGCTCCCAATCGGCGTGCGTTTCCGGAGGGATCGGGAAATCGGGCGAAGTCCAGCGAAACAGCCATTTGGCGTCTTCATTGCGCATATTCACGCAGCCGTGGCTCATCTGCATGCCGAAGTTGTTGTGCCAGTAGGTCCCGTGGAAGGCGACCCCGGTGTTGACGAAGAAAGCGGTCCACGGCACACCGGGCAGTGAGAAACCGCCCTCGGCGTCCGGGTTGCCCGTCACGCTCCCCATATGTTTGGAGGGCATCTTGGAGTAGATGCGGAAAGTGCCTTCCGGGGTGGCGGTGGGTATGCCGGCCGGGTGCAGGGCGGGCAGGCCGGTAGAGACGCGCGTCTCGAACACCTGCTCGTCGTACTCATAGCAGGTCACCGTCTGAGTGGAGATGTTGACCCGGATGCGTTTTTTGTGAGCCGGCACGTCCGGCGAGATGGGGGCCAGCTCCTCCTCGGGGATCGGCCTGAGGTGCGATGCCGGGACGTAGTAAAACAGGTAGTCGTCAATCTCCGAGTTGATCTGGTACCAGGGCTGCCCGTCCGGGCCGTCCACAATGCCGGTCACCCAATGGGTGGTTTCGTAATACAGGCGCGCCACTTTGCTGAGACTCCAGCCCCGGCCCGGGGTATAGCTGTAGGGCTGGGTGTAAGGTACGGAGACCTCGCAGAGCTGCCCCGCCTCCGGCAGGTCTTCTTTCAGCGGGTTGTGGCGCACTTTTACGCGCTGCAGGTAGGCGCTGTGCAGGTAGCCGCCCCATACCCGGTACCAGGTCGGATTCCAGGCCGGTCCCTCAGGCCCGGTCACCTCGTCATAGATATGCACAATCTGGTCCCGGTAGCGCTTGCCGATGATCTCGCTGTCGTCCCGCGGCGCGGCGTACAGGTCAATTTCCTTCACCCCGACCCGGGCAATCTCTCCGAAGTCCTGCTCCGAGGGTCGTGGGAAAGGGGGGGTAAAAGCCAGGCTCCCCAGGGCCAGGCTTCCCAGTTTTAGAAAGCTGCGTCGTGAAATTTGGCGGGTCATATCGCTAAAATTTTACCCGATTTTGTCCCTTTTCGTGAAGTCTGATTCGAACCCGCCTGAGGCTTTCTCAAAGTTGAAAGCTGGCTGGGCGGGCGGCCCAGTCTGGGCGCCCGCCCAGCCCCCAATATCCTTATTGGAGACAGCCCTCGAACCCTCCTTGACGAAACCCGCCGCTTTTGTTACATTCCTGGTAGAGGTTGGCGTTAACCTGCAGAAGCATGGCAGGCGCAGGATGGGGGAAAGAAACGTGGACAGGGACAGCTCTCAGGGCCGCTATATCCTGGCAATTGACCTGGGCACCTCAGGGCCCAAAGTGGGCCTGGTGAGCGCCGGGGGTGAGGTGCTGGGCTCCGAGTGGGAGCCCACCCGTTTTTATCTGCTTCCCGGCGGCGGCGCCGAGCAGCGCACGGAGGAGTGGTGGGAGGCGATCTGTAAAGCGGTGCGCCGGCTGGTGAGCCGCTTTCCTGCTGAGACCCGGCAGATCGCCGCCCTGAGCTGCACCACACAATGGTCCGGGACGGTAGCGGTGGACAGAGACGGCAGGCCCCTTGCCAACGCGATCATCTGGATGGACTCGCGCGGCGCGCCGTATATCCGCCAGATCATGCGGGAGCGGGTGCGGATCGAAGGGTACGGGGTGAGCCGCCTGCTGGCCTGGCTGCGCCGGACCGGGGGCGTCCCGGGCCGGGCAGGCAAAGACCCGATCGCCCATATCCTGTACCTGAAGCACGAACGCCCGGAGCTCTACCAACAGGCTTATAAATTCCTGGAGCCCAAGGATTATCTGAACCTGCGCCTGACCGGCATTTTTGCCGCCTCTTTTGATTCGATCGTCCTGCACTGGCTGACCGATAACCGCGATATCTACCGGGTGCGCTACGACGACCGGCTGGTGAAGTATTCCACCATCGAGCGGGAAAAGCTGCCGGAACTGCGCCCGGCGGCTTCCATCCTGGGGCCGCTGGTGGAGCCGGCGGCGGGCGAGCTGGGGCTGCCCCCGGGGATACCGGTGGTGGCGGGCTCGCCCGATGTGCAGACGGCCACCGTGGGCTCCGGCGCGGTGGAGGACTTTGCCGCGCATTTGTACATCGGCACTTCCTCCTGGCTGACCTGCCACGTACCCTATAAAAAGACCGACCTGCTGCACAATATGGCCTCCCTGCCTTCCGCCATCCCCGACCGCTACCTGGTCACCAACGAGCAGGAATTGGCCGGGGGCTGTCTGGATTACCTGATCGAGAAAATTCTGTACCCGCAGGATGAGCTCACGGACGGGCCGCCCTCGGATGTGTACGAGCGCCTCAACCGCCTGGCCGGCAGGGCTCCGGCGGGAAGCGGGAAATTGATTTTCACGCCCTGGCTTTACGGCGAGCGCACCCCGGCGGACAACCACCGGGCGCGCGGCGGTTTTTTCAACCAGTCTCTTCAAACCGGGCGCGAGCACCTTGTGCGCGCGGTCTTCGAGGGGGTGGCTTATAATTCACGCTGGCTGCTGGCCTCGGTGGAGGGCTTTCTCGGCAGGCGTCTGGAGGCCGTGACCATTGCCGGGGGCGGCGCGGCTTCCGACCTGTGGTGCCAGATCCAGGCCGATGTCCTCAACCGCCCCATTCGCCAGGTGAGCGAACCGCGGCTGGTGAACCTGCGCGGGGCGGCATTCCTGGCCCTGGTGGCCTTGGGCTGGATGAGCTTCTCGCAGGTCCCGGGCTGCGTCCCCATCGCCCGCACCTACGCCCCGAACCCGGCGCACCGGGCGATTTATGACGAGCTGTACCGGGAGTACACCGGCCTGTACCGCCGCAGCCGGGCGGCTTTCGCCCGGCTAAACCGGGATGAAGCCGGCTGATTTCACCGGCTTCGGTAAATGGAGAACCACTGAAGAATACCCCGATGGACCCCATTGATTTTCTCCTCAACAAATTGAGCTGGGCCCCCCCTGGGCTGCTGGCCTGGATGGACCGGCGGCTGAAGCGCATCCCGGCGGTGCAGGCCCGGTTGGAGCAGGAGTACGAGCGCCTGCTGGACGGGATGGATGAAGGCCTCCACCCCTACCGGGATGAATACCAGACACACCGCCTGCTGCCGGAGGACGGGCTGCCCCAGGAGGCCGTCCTGGCGCAGATGCAGGCCCTGCAGGAACAGGAGCGCCCCCGCTGGCAGGAAGGGTTCGTCTCAGGCGCGGTCTATCACGGCGAGGACGGGCATATTGATTTCCTGAACCGGGTCTATGCCCTGCACTCCCAGAGCAACCCGCTGCACGCCGACCTGTGGCCCAGCGCGGTAAAGTACGAAGCCGAGGTGGTCGCCATGACGGGCGAGATGCTGGGCGCGGGGGCGGCGCCCGCCGGGGAGGTCTGCGGAACGGTCACCTCCGGGGGGACGGAGAGCATCCTGCTGGCGATGAAGACCTACCGCGACTGGGCCCGGGAGAAGCGCGGCGTGCGCAGGCCCGAGATCGTGGTCCCGGTCACCGCGCACGCCGCTTTTGAAAAGGCGGCCCAGTATTTCAATCTCAAGCTGGTCCAGATTCCGGTGGACGCAAGCTTCCGGGCAGACGTGACCGCCGCCCGCCGAGCGATCAACCGGAACACCGTGGCGCTGGTCGGCTCGGCGCCTTCCTTCCCGCACGGCACGATTGACCCGATCGAGGAGCTGTCGGAGCTAGCCCGTTCCCGGGGCGTCCCTTTCCACACCGACGCCTGCCTGGGAGGCTTTATCCTGCCCTGGGCGCGCGAGCTGGGCTACCCCGTGCCCGGGTTCGATTTCCGCCTGCCGGGGGTCACTTCCATCTCGGCCGACACGCACAAGTTCGGCTACGCCGCCAAGGGCAGCTCGGTCATCCTGTACCGCAGCCGGGAGCTGCGCTGCTTCCAGTATTATGCCGCCGCCGATTGGCCCGGCGGGCTGTATTTTTCACCCACCTTCGCCGGCAGCCGCCCGGGGGCCCTGATCGCCCAGGCCTGGGCTGCGCTGCTCGCCACCGGGCGGCAGGGCTACCGGGAGGCCACCCGCAGCATCCTGGAGGCCGCGGCCCGGCTGCGGCGGGCGATTGAGGCTGTCCCCGGGCTGGCCGTCCTGGGCGACCCGCTCTGGGTGATCGCCTTTTCCGCCGAAGGTTATGATATTTATGAGGTCATGGACTATCTGGCCCAACGAGGCTGGAACCTGAACGGCCTGTATCACCCCCCTGCGGTGCACCTCTGCGTCACCCTGCGCCATACACAGCCCGGCGT
>JAEWYL010000287.1 GCA_023395675.1 Chloroflexota bacterium
CAACCCGGTCAAGTCGGACGTGCGCTCCGCCCGCCCGGCGGGGAAGCTCTTCCGCTGGAACGGCGCCCTGTACCGCCCGGCGCAGGACTGCTCCGCCACCTACGGCGCGGCGGTCTCCCTCAACCGCATCCTGCGCCTGGACCAGGACTGCTACGAGGAACAGGAGGTCTCGAAAATCCTGCCTCGCTGGCGCCCCGGGCTGATCAGCACCCATACCTTCAATGCGGACGGAGAGCTGACGGTGGTGGACGCCCTGCACAAACGGAGGAGGCTGTTCTGATGAGCCCGGCACACCCGCTCAAAGTGGCCCACATCTGCACCGTGGACATCTCGCTGCGCTATATGCTGCTCAACCAGATGCTGAACATCCGGGAGGCGGGCTACCACGTCAGCGGCATTTCTGCGCCCGGTCCCGAGATCGAAGCGGTGCGCGCGGCCGGCGTCCCCTATTTCCCGGTCCCCCTGACGCGCAACTTCACCCCCGCCGCGGACCTGAAGGCCCTGTGGCAGCTCTACCGCATCCTGCGCCGGGAGCGCTTCACCATCGTCCATACGCACACGCCCAAAGCCGGGCTGCTGGGCCAGCTCGCGGCCCGCATGGCGGGCGTGCCGGTGGTGGTGAACACCGTGCACGGCTTTTATTTCCACGAGCGCATGCGCCCGTTCTGGCGGCGCTTCTACATCAGCATGGAGCAGGTCGCCGCCCTGTGCTCGGACCTCATCCTCTCGCAGAACCGGGAGGATATCGAGACCGCCGTGCGCGAGCGCATCTGCCGGGCGGAGAAGATCAAGTACCTGGGCAACGGGTTCGATATCCGGGCTTTCGAGCAGGCCGCGGTGGACGCCGGCACCCTGAACCGCAAGCGGGAGGAGCTTGGGATCCCGCCCGGGGCGCGGGTGGCCGGTTTTGTGGGCCGGCTGGTGGCCGAGAAGGGCATCCTGGAGCTGCTGGAGGCCGGGCGCAGCCTCGTTCAGCGCTGCCCGGACCTGCGGCTGCTGATCGTGGGGCCGCTGGACAATGACAAACCCGACGCCCTGACCCCCGAGATCGCCCGCCAGTACGGGTTGGAGCAGGTCTGCATCTTCACCGGGCGGCGGGACGATATGCCCGAGCTGTACGCGCTGATGGATGTGCTCGTGCTCCCCTCCCACCGCGAAGGTTTTCCGCGCACGCCGATGGAGGCCTCGCTCATGGGGGTGCCCTCCGTGGTCACCGACGTGCGCGGCTGCCGGGAGGCGGTGGAGCACGGGCGCAACGGGCTGGTGGCGCCCTTTGGCGACGTCCCCGCCCTGGCGCAGGCGATCCTGGCCGTGCTGGAAGACGGCGAGCTGGCCCGGCGCCTGGGGGAGACCGGGCGGCAGATGGCGCGCGAGCGCTTTGACGAGCGCTGCGTGTTCCAGACCGTGAAAAACGAGTACGCCCGCCTGCTGGGGCAGAAGGGTCTGCGCGCGCCGCAGACCGAGGCCGGAGAGCGGCTGCCTTCCGGCGCGCTCGAGGGGGTTGAACTGCTCGACCGGTATCAGACGAGGGTTTAGGGTATGGTTACTGGTAGAAAAGGGGAGGTTTACAACCAGGAGGTCGGCATCCGGCCCCTGTATGCCGGACTGGCTGCCGTGTGGGAGAAGGCCGCGCTGGCCCTGTTCCTGATGGGTTTCGCCGTCCACGCGCTCTACCTGAACGTGACGGCTGAGGACGCCTTCATCACCTTTCGCTTTGCGCGCAACCTGGTCCGCGGGGCGGGGCTGGTCTGGAATGCCGGCGAAAGCCCGGTGGAAGGCTACACCAATTTCCTGTGGCTGCTCGTCTCCGCCCTGGTGATCCGCCTCGGGCTGGATGCGGCCCTGCTGACCCAGATCCTGGGGGTGCTGGCGAGCCTGGCCGCGCTCGTCCTGGTCTACCGCTTCGCCCGGGACGTCCTGCGCCTGCCCCCGGCTCCGGCCCTGGCGGCCCCGGGCCTGCTGGCCCTGTCCGGGCCCTTCGCCGCCTGGGCCGCCAGCAGCATGGAGACGAACCTGTTCGCCCTGCTGGTCCTGTTGGGGTGCTATTTCTTCTGCCTGTGGGTGCAGCGCAGCAGCCTGCCCCACCTGCTGGCCGCCCAGGGTGCGCTCCTGGCGGCGACCCTCACCCGGCCCGAAGGCCTGCTGGTGTACGCCGTGCTGGCCGGGGCCGGCTTCTTCCTGGCCCTGTACCGTCCCGGGCGGCCGGCGCTGGGCCGCTACCTGGCGGCTCTGCTGGTGTACCTGGTCCCCTTCGCGGTGTATTTCCTGTGGCGCTACGCCTATTTCGGCTACCTCCTGCCGAATACCTACTACGCCAAAACGGGCGGGGGTCTGGCCCAGTACCTGCGAGGGGCGAAATACAGCCTGCTTTTCTTCGTGCTCTTCATCCTGCCGCTCGCCCCCCTGCCCCTGGGCCTCCTGTGGGAGCGCGGGGCGGCGAACAGCCTGCGCCCGCCCCGCAGTCTGCGCGCCCTGCGGGATAGGGTCGCAGAGAATATCGGGGCGAGCGTCTGCCTGGCGGTCATCCTGGTCTACAGCGCCTATATCGTCTACGTGGGCGGGGATTACATGGCCATGTTCCGCTTCTACGTCCCCCTCCTGCCGCTGATCTACCCGCTCGCCGGCCTGCTGGCCTGGAAGCTCTACCAGCAGGTATCCGCCTCGGTCCACAAGCGCGGCGCAATCCCCTGGATCCTGCTCGCCGCCGCCGCGTTGACCTTCCTGCACTCCACCCCCCTGGAGCAGGGCCTGTACGAGACGCCCTGGTTCATGCACGGCACCTACCGGGGGGTGCAGCACGAGCGCTGGCACGTGGCCCGCAACCGCCTGGCGGGCGAATTCTTCCGCCGCCTGCGCCGCAGCGACGACGAAAGCCTGGCGGTGCTGGGCATCGGCATTATCCCCTACGTCACCGATATGAAGGTCTACAGCTTCCACGGGATCGTAGACCCCCAGATCGCCCACCGCCCGACGAAAAAAACCATCGGCGCGGGCGTGTCGGGCCACGAAAAAGTGGATTTCGTCTCGGTGATCCTGAAAAAGCCGACCTATATCATGGTGGATACGGGCGACCTGTACCCGGAGGCGCAGCCCTTCCCCGATTATCCCGACGAGATTGACGCTTTTGTGCGCCAGCATTACGAGCTCAAGGCCGCCTGGCTTCACGACCGCGTGAACCGGGAGGCGGGCTTCCTGATGTACCTGGAGCTCAAAGAGCGGCCTGGCAGATAAATGCGCTGCCGGTATGTGCTGCGGCCCCGCCGCAGCGTGCAC
This sequence comes from Chloroflexota bacterium, assembly GCA_023395675.1. Lineage (GTDB taxonomy): Bacteria > Chloroflexota > Anaerolineae > Anaerolineales > UBA4823 > JAEWYL01. The sequence continues at coordinate 3,274 of JAEWYL010000287.1, forward strand.
CGCTCACTGCATCAGGACCGCAAGCTTCAATCCGAAAAGTTTAGTTGTTATGGGAGGCGCCGAAGACGCCTCACACACTCAGGTTGTGAATTTGTGTTGTGGGTGAAACCGGCGGCTTCGCCCGTTTCACCCGCAGCACAGCCTCCCGTTATTTTCTAGAGAACCACTTAAGCGAAATGATCCAAATTCAGGGAAGGCTCTGGAACCGCAGGCTGGTATACACGCTGATCATCGCCCTGGGGCTGCTCCTGGCCGCCGGACTGGGGGCGGCGGCGGCGCGGCTGGGCGAGAACGGCGGGACGGTCCTGCTCGGGGTGGTCGCCCTCCCGGTCGTGGGCCTGCTGCTTTTCACCAACCCGGGCCTGGGCCTTTACAGCATCACCCTGACCCTGCCCATCGAGGAGCTGATCCCCGGGATCGGCGGGGCGACCGGGACGCGCCTGCTGGGCATGGTGGTGTTCGCGGTCTGGTTGGGGCGCAAGCTGTTCCTGCTCGAATCCTGGCGGCCCATCCTGCGCCAGCCCGTGATCCTGGCCGGGGCGGCCTTCCTGGTGCTCATCTTCGCCTCCAACCTGTGGGCCGACGACGCCTCCCTGGTGCTGGTGGGGCTTTTCTCGCAGGTGCAGCTCTTTTTCCTGCTGGTGATGGCGTACGACCTGACCCGCTCCTGGAAGCAGGCTGACCTGCTGGCCCGGCTCCTGCTCATCAGCGGGCTGATCGCCTGCTTCTTCACCCTGAACCAGTACTTTATCGAGGGGGCCAAGCGCGCCGGGGACGGGATCGCCGGGGGGATTAATTACACCGCCTCCTTCCTGGTCACCATCCTGCCGCTGGCTTTTTACCTGCTGCGCTCCCGCCGGGGCTCCTGGCTGAAATTCTTCAGTCTGCTCTATATCGTCCTGGGGACGGTGGCAGTGACGGTGACCTTCTCCCGCACCAGTTATATCTTCCTGGCCCTGACGGTGGCGGCGCACTACGGGCAGACCATCCGGGCCCGTTCGGGCCGCGCCTGGATCGTGGTCCTGACCCTGCTGGCGGTGGCGCTGCCCTTCTTCCTGCCCGGCGAGGCGGTCAGCACCCGGCTGCAGTCCATCTCGCCGGTGGTCAGTCAGTGGCTCGGCAGCCTGGAGGGCAACCGGGAGGTCAACGACGTGCGCGCCTATTCCTGGCGCGTGGGCCTGGAGATGTTCCGCCGCGACCCGCTGTTCGGAGCCGGATACAACAACTACGGCACCCTCTTCCTCACCTACCAGGTAGACCTTCCCGGCTCGCCGCAGATCTTCACCGACCCGCGCAGCCCGCACAGCAGCTTCATCGGCATCGCCTCGGAGCTGGGGCTGGCGGGCATCCTGCTCTGGGTCGCCCTGCTGGGGATCGCCTTCCGCGACCTGCTGCGGGCCGGGCGCGCTTTGAAGCAGGCCGGGGAATACGACCGCTATTTTCTGGTCCAGGCCATCGGGTTTATGCTGCTCTTGCAGGTCCTGTACGGTTGGGCCCTGAACACGCACATGAACAAGAATTTCTGGCTCATATTGGGAATGGCAGCCGTGCTTTCCAACCTCTCCCGCGCTTCTGCGGGGGAAGAGGCTGAGGCTGTTGAGTAGGGGTAAACAGAGAGGAGTCTGTCATGTATGTAGATCCAAATACCGGGGGGATGCTTTTCCAACTGCTGGCCGTGTTTTTTGGGCTGATCTCCGGGGCGGTGCTGCTCTTCTCGGGCCGCATCCGGATGTTCATCGGGCGCATCCGGCGCTCCCTGCGCAGCCGGGATAAGCGCGCATGAGCCTGGCCTTTCTGCGGGACCGCCTGCCGGCGCGGCGGGAGATGCTGCTGGTCTTTGCCCTGTGCTTCACCCTGGTCTACGGCTGGTCCATGCTGACCTTTTTCAACTACCTGCCCGGCTGGATGATGTACCTGAACGGGTGGGATATTCTGGGCCTCTTCGCCTACAACCAGGTTTTCGCCCTGCTGGAGAGCGCGGCCGTCTTCGCGCTGCTCCTGCTGCTCAGCGCGCTGCTGCCCGCGGCCCTGCTCAGGCGCAGCTTCCTTCCCCTGGGGAGCGTGATGCTGGTCCTGGCGGCCGCGGCGGCCGTTTTCCTGCATTTCTGGGGGCAGGTGCCTCTCTGGCCCTCCAAAACCCTGATCCTGGGACTGCTCGCCTACCTGGCCGCCGTGGGGGCCGCCTGGGCGGCCTTCCGGCGCTTTGACGGCCTGGGGCGGGCCATCGAGGCCTTCCTCAACCGGGTCGTCCTGCTGATGTACCTGTACCTGCCCCTGGTGGCCGTGGGTGTGGCGCTGGTGGTCGTGCGCAACCTGATGGGAGTTTTCTGATGGCTTCACCGCTCAGCCGCCGGGAGTTCCTCAAGCTCCTGGCGCCCCTGCCCCTGGCGCTGCCCCTCGCCGCCCGCCTGGGTGCCGCCGCGCCGTCCCTGGGAAGCGCCGCCGCGCAGCCGTCGGGCGCCGCCGCGCAGCCGTCGGACGCCGCCGCCGCCCTGCCCAACGTGCTCATCGTCGTCTACGATACCCTGGCCGCCGCGCACCTGTCTGTCTACGGCTACCCGCGCCCGACCACCCCGAACCTGGAGCGCTTCGCGGAGCGCTCATCCGTCTACCATGCCCACGTCGCCGGGGGCAACTTCACCACCACCGGCACCGCCTCCCTGCTCACCGGCGTCTATCCCTGGTCGCACCGGGCATACAACATCGCCGCCCCGGTGGACCGGGCTTACCTGACCCGCAACCTGTTCAGCGCCTTCCGCGAGCTGGGCTACCACCGCCTGGCCTACACCCACAACTGGCTGGCGAACTTCTTTCTGCAGCAGTTCCAGGCGGAAATTGACCTCTTCGTCGAGCCGGAGCAGTTCTTCCTGCTCGGCACGCCCCCGCTCTACAAGCTGTTTCGCGGGGATGAGCAGATCGCCTACCGCAGCTACAATTTCCAGACCCGCATCATCCCCACCGAGAGCGAAAAGCCGGGCTCGCTGTTTCTCTCGCTGCTGAATGAAGCCGCCCTCGAGCAGTACGGCTCCGGGATGAACCCCGACCTCGAGGCCCTTTTCCCCGATGGGCTGCCGACCGAGGAGCACTCCAAATCCTTCTTCCTGCTCGAACACGCCATTGACGGCATCATGGCCCTGCTGAACGGGGCCCCGCGCCCCTTCCTGGGCTACTTCCACCTCTACCCGCCCCATTTTCCATACAACCCCCGGCGGGAGTTCATCGGCCTCTTCGACGACGGCTGGACGCCCGAGGGCAAGCCGGAGCACTTCCTCTCCGATGGGCAGACGGACGCCAGCCTCAACCGCCGCCGGCAGCGCTACGACGAGTACCTGGCCTACGCCGACGCCGAGTTCGGGCGCCTGTGCGACTATCTGGAGCGTTCGGGACGGCTGGAGGATACCCTGGTGATCTTCACCTCGGACCACGGGGAGATGTTCGAGCGGGGCATCAAAGGCCACAATACCCCCGTGCTCTACAGCCCGCTGGTGCGCATTCCCCTGCTGGTCCACCGTCCGGGGCAGCGCAGCCGCCTGGATTTCCAGGCCCCCACCAGCTGCACCGACCTCCTGCCCACCCTGCTGCGGGCAGCCGGCAGCCCCCTTCCCGGCTGGATCGAGGGCCGCCCCCTCCCGGAGGACCCCGGCGAGGCGCCCGCGGAGCGCACCATCTTCAGCCTGGACAGCCGCCAGAACCCGCGCTACCGGCCCCTGGAGAAAGGCACCCTGGCCATGGTGAAAGGCCCGCACAAGCTCATTCACTACCGGGGCTATCCCGGGCGCGAGCGGCAGTACGAGCTCTACAACCTGGAAGAGGACCCCCAGGAAGTGCAAGACCTGTTTACCCGCCACAGCTCCCTGGCCTCGGGGCTGAGAGACGAGTTCGAGTCCAGCCTGCGGAAGGCGAACGAGCCTTACGAAGCCTGAGCCGGACTGGTAGGAGATTAAGCCCGAAGAACCTATCCAACTATTTTATTTTTATCCTCTAGGGATGGGGTTCAGCCCCCCATCCCAACAAGATCATATTTCTCGAGCAGAACCTAAAAGTATCGTTATCAGGACCGGTTCCGATTATCGCAAGTGAATGAGGGCAAAATGAAAACGGGAAAAAACCTCACCGCCCTGCGCCTTCTGGGCGCCGTGATCGTAATTGTCGCCGCGCTGTTTGGCCCGCAGGCAGGTGGGGTGCAGGCCGCCCCTCCGGCCCAGGGCTCCATGCCGCCCCAGCCGTCCAACCTGAACGTCACCCACCGCAGCGGGCAGACCTTTCTCACCTGGAGCGAGGTCCCCAACATCCTTGGGGAGGCGTACCGCATCTACCGCCACGACCAGCCGGTCACCGCCGCGAACCTGGGACAAGCGGAACTGCTCTTCGAAGTGGGCGAGGGCTCCTCCCGTTTCCTCGCCAACCGCTTTTATAACGATACCGCCCAGACCTGGATGAACCGCTATGTGGAGCGCTTCGTGATAAACGATTTCGGCCCGGAGCTGGCCTCGGACCAGGGCCTGCTGGTCTGGACGCTGGACGAGGCGGATTTTGGCGGCGGCAGCAGCGGTTTCGGCTACTATGCGGTCACCTCGGTCAACTCCTTCGGGCTTGAGAACACCCAGAGCTTCGGCGCCGGGAATACCGCCGGGCCGCTGGCGGAGGCGGTGAACGACCCGCTGCCGGTGGAGATCAACCACAGCATGGGCTCCGGGTGGCACGTTTACATCCAGTATATGAACCTGCGGGAATGGAACCCCACCTTCCACGCCCCGAACACCCACAACTCCTATTACGGGCTCTCCTCCAACCACATGCACGTGCTGCGGGCTGCGCAGTACGCCTATGACTACGCCGTCTACCAGCCCGGGGCCGCGGAATGCGGCTCGCCACCGGGAGAGCTGCCGCTCTATCTCAACCTGCACGGTTTCCGGGGGAACAATAAATTCTTCCCCACCACCACCGCCAGGCCCTGGTGCGCCTACCAGATTTACCCGATCGATTCCGGCAATACCTGGTGGTTTGGTTTCGCCCGGAACCACAATTACCGCCAGGGTGGCTCCCCGGGCGCCGGGGATACGGTGGTGAACTACACCGAACAGCGCCTGCTGCGCATGGTGTACGACATGCTGCGCGACCCGAGCGGCCCCGCGGTGGACCCCGAGCGGGTGTACGTGCAGGGCCATTCGATGGGCGGGAGCGGCGCCCTGGCCCTGGCGCTGCGCTATGGGAACGTCTTCGCCGCAGCGGACGCCAGCAAAGCCATGACCAACTACCGCACCACCTCCGCCACCTGGATCAACGACGTCACCATCAAATGGGGGGCGCAGTTCAACAACCTGCCCGTGCACATTGACGCCCCCGCCGGCTGGGCCGCCCACCTGGCGCCCTACAACGGGAGTGGGGTTTGGGACTGGCAGAACCACCAGCAGAACATCGCCTCCCGCCTGGCGGACCCCATGGCGCCCTTTGGGGTGGCGCATGCCACCAACGACAGCACCATCCCCTGGGTTTCACAGGGCCAGCCGGCTTACGGCGCCTTCAACAGCGGGCGCCAGGCCTGGGGCGGTATCGTCCAGTCGAACCGGCATGACGATTCCTCCTCCGCCGGGCTGCCCCCGAACCTGGCGGCGAACGCCTCCGGCGTCCCGTTTGCAGGCTTCCAGGCGGTGAGGGACGAGACCCTCCCCGGCCTGAGCAGCGGCAGCCAGAACCCCGCCCTCCCCCCGGCCGGGAACGGGAGGTTTAATCACAGTATCCTCTGGTCCTCCTCCTGGAACGCCTGGGACGGGCCCCCGCAGGAGACGGAGACCTCCTGGCGCATCAGCCTGTGCGCGGTGGACCCGCTGGCGGCGGTCAAGGTCTGCGGCAGCGGCGCCAACCAGACCAGCGACGTGACCCTGCGCCGCACGCAGGTCTTCGAGCCGGTGCAGGGGGCCGCCTACACCTGGGAGAACCGCCGGGTGAGCGATAACGGGCTGGTCGCCAGCGGGACGGTAGTGGCCGGCCCGGGCGGCCTGCTCACCATCCCCGGGGTGCAGATCAGCCCGCAGGGCAACCGCCTGCTGGTCTTCCAGGGAGGCAGCCCGCCGCCGACCCCCACCCGCACCCCGACCCCGACCAACACCCCGCCGGCTGCGACCAGCACCGCCACCCGCACCCCCACCCAGACCAATACACCCGCCCCCGCCACTCCAACGGCCACCGCCACCCGCACGCCCACCC
>JAEWYL010000316.1 GCA_023395675.1 Chloroflexota bacterium
AGGCCTCGGAGGGCGTCGAAGGCGCGCGCGTCCGGGCCGAGATCTATTCCGACTGGAGCCGCACCATGCTCCACCGCGGGGAGAATGACCGCGCCCTGGAATTTGCCCGCCGTGCGCTGGCCCTGGCAGAAGAAGCCGCCGATGACGGGGCTCTCTCGCAGGCGCACAATATGCTGGGCATCCTCTCTCGCAACGGCGGCGATTTGGAGGCGGCGCGCCGGCACCTGGTGGAGAGCCTGCAGTTCGCCGGCAGCGCCGGTCATCCGGAGGCGCGCGTGGCGGCGCTGAATAACCTGGCCCTGGTGCATGCAGCCCGCGACGATTATACGGAGGCGGTCGAGGCCGCCCGGGGCGCGCTGGAGGCCTGTCTCCTGACGGGCGACCGCCACCGGGAGGCCGCCCTGCACAACAACCTGGCAGACCTGTACCACGCCCTGAGTCAGGCTGAACTGGCGATGGAACACCTGCGCCGGGCGGTGGTGATCTTCAGCGAGATTGGCGAGGAGGGCGGGACGGCGAACCCCGAGATCTGGAAACTGATGGAATGGTGATGCGTTTCGAAAAAGCAAACAGGCCGTGTGGGGAGAGAGAAGCTCGTCCCACACGGCCTGTTATATGAATACGTCTCTCAGGCCGCTCAGCCTTCCAGAAGCAGGGTCTCCGGATCCTCAATCAGAGATTTGACCCGCACCAGGAACTGCACCGCCTCACGCCCGTCCACAATCCTGTGGTCGTAGCTTAAGGCTACATACATCATCGGGCGGATGACGATCTCGTCGTCCACCGCCACCGGTCGCGGTTCGATCTTGTGCAGGCCCAGGATGCCAACCTGAGGAGGATTCAGGATCGGCGTGCTCATCAGCGACCCGAAGACCCCTCCATTGGTGATGGTGAAAGTGCCTCCGCGCAGGTCTTCGATGGATAGGCTGCCCTCCCGGGCTTTTTGGGCGAATTCGCCCGTCCTCTTCTCGATCTCGGCAAACGAAAGCCGGTCGGCGTCCCGGATCACCGGCACCACCAGGCCCTCCTCCGCGCCCACCGCAATGCCGATATCGTAATAATGCTTGAGCACGATTTCATCGCCTTGAATCTCGGCATTGATGCGGGGAAAGGCCTTCAGAGCGCCGATCGAGGCTTTCACAAAGAATGAGGTAAATCCCAGCTTTACCCCGTATCGTTCCTGGAAGCTCTCGTTCCGGCGTTTGCGCAGGTCCATCACTGCCGTCATGTCCACTTCGTTGAACGTGGTCAGGATGGCCGCGGTCTGGTGCGCCTCGACCAGGCGCTGGGCGATCGTCCGCCTGCGGCGGGACATACGCACCCGTTCTTCCGCCCGCCCATCTGCGGCTGCAGGTGCTGGGCTTTCGCGCCTGGCAGCCGGTTCCGCTTCCTGCCGGGCCGGCGTAACCTGGGTTTCACGCTCGCGGGCCTGCCCCGGGTCGGGTTTACCGGCCGCCGCCGCTCCTGCCCCAGCCTGCCGGCCCTCCTCCTGGCGGCGCAGATACTGCTCCACCGCCTCTTTGGTCACCCGGCCTCCGGGGTCTGCGGCGGCGACCCGAGAGAGGTCAATGCCCATCTCCGCCGCCATGCGCCGGGCGACCGGGGTAGCTGCGGGTTCGCCTGCCCGCCCGGGCTCCCTTTCCTGCGCGCCATCCCCGCCAGACGGGGTCTGGACCGGCTCGGACTGGCTGTCGGCGCTCCCGCGCGTCTGGATGATCTCCGGAGGTTGGGCTTCCGCCGCGGCCGGTTTGCTCTCCGGCTCAGCCGTCTTCTCAGTAGCCGGAGCGCCCCCGGCCTCCTCCTCGATCGCGGCGAGGGTGTCCCCCACTTTGACATCCTCGCCCTCTTTTCGTTCGATCCGGCTCAGCACGCCGGCACGCTCCGCGCCGACCTCCACGTTGACTTTGTCAGTCTCCAGCTCGACCAGCACCTCGCCGGCTTCCACGTGTTCTCCCTCCTGCTTCAGCCAGCGGCTGACCGTGGCTTCGAGCACGGATTCTCCTAAGGTTGGAACTACCACCCTGGTCGTCATCTCACTCCCCTAATCTCTACGCATGGAAAACGGATTGCTCCGGCTCACCTCCGGCTGCTCGAACCGGTAAGCCTGCCGGATCAGTTCTGCCTGGTTCTGCTTATACCAGTTTGCCGATCCCTCAGCCGGGCTGGAGCTGGGCGGGCGGGTAACGTTGTCGAGGGAATAGCGGTCGCGAGAAATCTCTTCCAGGCAGTGGCGGATCGATTCCCAGGCCCCCATATTGCAGGGCTCCTCCTGGACCCAGCGCAGCCGCTGGAGGCGCGGGTAGCGCGCCAGAACCTCAGCCAGGACCTCCTCCGGGAAAGGATGGAGCTGTTCGACCCGGATCAGGGCCAGGTCTTGTGCTTTCTCTTTCTCCTCGCTGCCCAGCAGGTCGAAATACACTTTTCCACTGCACAGGAGCGCCGTAGTGATCCGCTCCGGCTCTTTCCCCGCCTCTGCATCGTCTATCACCGGTTCCCAGCTCCCCTGCGCCAGGTCCAGCGGGCGAGAGGCGGTCAGCGGGTTACGCAGCAGCCCTTTCGGTGTGAGCACGATCAAGGGCAGCGGGTCGGTTCGCAGCAGCGCCGCCTGCCTGCGCAGCAGGTGAAAATACTGCGCCGCCGTGGTCGGATATGCCAGGCGCAGGTTGAGCGACTCCGCCAGCTGCAGGAAACGCTCGGGCCTGCCGCTGGAGTGGTCCGGACCCTGTCCTTCGTTTGCGTGCGGCAGCAGCAGCACCAGCGATGGCGTCTGCCCCCATTTGGCCCGCGCCGAGATCAGGAATTCATCCAGCACCGGCTGGGCGACATTGATGAAATCCCCGTACTGGGCTTCCCAGATGACCAGCCGCTCCGGGGCCTGGATGCTGTAGCCGAACTCGAACCCGATGGCGCCATTCTCGCTCAGGGGGCTGTTCAGGATCTCGAACGATGCTTTTGCCTGCGGGATCGCCTGCAGGGGCAGGTAGGGCTCGCCGCTCTCCGTATCGTAGAACGCGGCGTGGCGCTGGCTGAAGGTACCCCGGACCACGTCCTCTCCGGTGAAGCGGATGGGCACGCCGTCCTCCAGGATCGTCCCCAGCGCCAGGGTTTCCGCAGCCGACCAGTCAATCGAGGCCTGCTCCGGCTGCTCGAATGCCTTTCGCCGCTGCCGCATGGCCCGCTCCACCTTGCGGTTGAGGCTGAAATCCTGGGGCAGTTCCAGCAGCGAGCGGTTGACGGCTTCGAGCCGCTCCAGGGGCACCTTCGTCTCCACGCGCCGGGCGGCTCCGGGCGGCGGCGGCTCCGGAATCTCCTCCACCAGGGCCTCCTCGGCCTTGAGCCGGTCGTTCGCTTCCTGTAATGCATGCATCCTGCTGTTGAAGAGGCTGTCCGCCTGGTCCGGCTCCAGGCTGCCGTCCTCCTGCAGCCTCCGGGCCCACAGGGCGCGCACGCTGGGGTGGTCGTTGATCACAGCGTACATCTTCGGTTGGGTGAAGCTCGGCTCATCGCCCTCGTTGTGCCCGTAGCGCCTGTAGCCCACCAGATCAATCAGGAAATCATCGTGAAAATGGTCCCGGTAGACAAAGGCGGTGCGGGCGGCCTCCAGGCAGGCAATCGGGTCGTCGGCGTTGACGTGGATCACCGGGATCTTGAAGCCCTTCGCCAGGTCGCTGGCGTACAGGGTGCTGCGCGTCTCCTGCCAGGTGGCGGTGTAGCCGAGCTGGTTGTTCGTGATGATGTGGATGCTGCCCCCGGTGTCGTAGCCCTGGAGGCGCGAGAAGTTCAGGGTCTCCGCCACAATCCCCTGGCCCGGGAAAGAAGCGTCCCCGTGGATCAGGACCGGCAGGGAGGCGTCCGGATAAAAGACCGGCGGTCCGGGCCGGTCCACCCGGCTGTCGGCGGCGCGCGCCATCCCCACCAGCACCGGGTCAATATGCTCCAGGTGGCTGGGGTTGGGAGGCATCCGCAGCAGGAGCTTGATCTCCTCCAGACCGCCCACCGCTTCCTGCGCGCCCTTGTGGTATTTCACGTCCCCGGTCCAGCCCAGTTCGTTCCGGGTCGGGAAGAGCGCCGTGGGGTCCCTGAACTCCGCCAGGATCTGCTCGTAGCTCTTGCCCATCACGTGGGCGAGCACGTTCAGGCGTCCCCGGTGAGCCATGCCGAGAAAGATCATGCAGATCTCTGCCTCCACCGCCCGGCGCACGATCTCGTCCAGCATGGGGACCAGCATATCCAGCCCTTCGATCGAAAACCGGGTTTTCCCGGGGAAAATCCGGTGCAAAAACAGCTCGAACACCTCGACCTGGGTCAGCCGTTCCAGCAGCGAGCGGGCCTCCTCCGGGCTGAACTGCGGGCGAAACCTCCCGCTCTCGGCGGCGTCCCGCAGCCAGGTCCTGGACTCCGGGTTGCGGATATGGTCGTAGTCAAACCCGCTCGTGCGGCAGTACACCTGCCGCAGGGCCTGGATGGCCTCGAAGGCGTTCTTCGACGTTTCTCCTGCCGGCCCCCCGACAATGCTCGCCGGCAGCTCCTTCAGCTCTGCTTCCGAGATTTCGTGGAACTCCGGCTGCAGCGATGGATCCCCAGGAGGCGGCGTTCCGAGTGGGTCCAACTGCGCATCCAAATGGCCGTAATAACGGATGGATTGGGCCAGGTTGGCGGCTGCGACCACCTTTGCCGCTGCCGCAGCATCCGCCCGGATCACCCCCAGCTCGGCCGCCGGAGGCGCGGCTGCAGGCGCTCCGCCGTCCGCCGGCGGCTGCCAGGTCTCGAAATACTTACGCGTAGCCAGGTCTACACTCTCCGGATCCCGCTGGTAACGCTCGTAAAGCTCCAGCACGAAGCCGGCGTTGATCCCGCTAAATTCCTTCAGAACCGACATTGGTTGGTATTATTCCCCGTCTCTATCATATTCTGGATCTCAAGCCGTTCACCCCCAGGCCAATCGCCGCTGCCTGCGCGGCTGGCCGGGCCGCGTACAGCCGGGATACAGTTCTTGACCAATCTTGTCGTCATTATAGTCTATAACCACCCCCGGTGCAAAGTTCGGTGCAGCAGGGCCGCAGCCTGTTTCAACCGGCCGCGGTCGCTGCTTCACGATTTTCCACGTTCACCCTTTCACCCCCTTCGCGCTCCATTATCAAATAATTAAGATATACTACTAGATGAGAATTTTGATACAGTATAGCGTATTCCTGCTACCAACGGGGACTCTGCAGAGACTGCTTCTTCACTGTATCTATTCTTTCTTAATCGTTCAAAAATTTAACCTAGTCCTGCACGCATCACATCACCGGCTGGTAGTTCGGGACTGATCCTCATGGAGGTAAGCGTACAATATGGACAGGAACAGGTTCGCTATCACAGCCGTAATCGGCTGCGCCGCCCTGGTCGTTCTCCTGGTGGTTGCAATCCCGGCAGCCTTTCTGATCCCCTCCGCTCGTTTGCAGGTCTTTGGCCGGAACCCTGCCGGCGCAGTCACCGGCCCGGCAGGGGCCGGAGCGCAGGGAGTTCCGGATACCGGCTCGGAAAACCCGAATCCCGACCCTGCCATCACAGCGGACGCCGCGCTCCCCTCCCTGGTGGACCTGTACCAGCAAAACAGCGCCGGGGTGGTCAGTATTCGCCGCCCCGGTCAGGCGTCTTCCCAGGCGAATGGTGCCGGTTTTATCCTGGATGAAGCCGGACACATCCTCACCGCCGCCCACCTGGCGGCAGAGGCCGAAGAGCTAACGGTCATTTTTCACAACGGTTTTGAGGCCCGGGCCAGGGTCATCGGCAGTGATGCAGGCAGCGGCCTGGCGGTCCTCCTGGCGGAGGCGCTGGTTGAGGGCGCGCATCCCCTCACCCTGGGCGATTCGGACGCCCTGCAGGTGGGAGAATGGGTGGTGGCACTCGGCAACCCCTCCGGGGCCAGCAGCAGCATGACCGCCGGGATCGTCTCCGCCCTGGGGCAGCAATTCACCTCCCCGCAGGCCGCTTTCAGTCTTCCCCTGGGCATCCAGATCCAGAACGCCATCCATTCCGGGAATACCGGCGGGCCTCTGTTGAATCTCCAGGGGGAGGTCATCGCGATCAACGCCCAGCTCTCCGAAATTGACGGGCAGACAGGCCCGGCCGTGGGTTATGCCCTCCCGGCCAGCGTCGTCCGCCATGTTGTCCCGGTCCTGATCGAAAAAGGGGCTTACGAGTGGCCCTGGCTGGGGCTTTCAGGGGAGCCGGTCAACCTGGAGATCGCCGAAGCAAACAGGCTGCCGCATCAGCAGGGGGCTTATGTCACCTGGGTGGTCCCGGGCAGCCCCGCAGCAAAGGCCGGTCTGATCGGAAGGCAGAACCCTGAGGGGGGTGACATCATCCTGGCTGCCGACGGCGAGCGTGTAGAGCACTTTACCGGCCTCCTGGCGCTAATCCTGTTCAAGAACCCGGGCGACCGGGTGATCTTATGGATATCCCGGGCAGGAGAGCAGCTGGAGGTCCCGCTCATCCTGGAACCCCGCCCGGCAGGGATCGGGGCGGAGACCTATTGAGGCATGGCTTTTTCAAAGTCGAAAGCCCGGCTCGGGATGTGAGGCATTGGGGGATGGGCTGCTGTGCAGCCCATCCCCCAGTCCGCATTCTTAAGGTCGTTATTTCTATTAAAGGAGACGCGTTAGTGGATGGCAAGAATGGACCGCATGACTGGGTGATCTGGTATCCCCAGGCAGCCGCCACCGGGCTGCTTCTCGGGCGCGGCCGCATTGACCCAACCACCGAGCTGCTGGTGCATGCAGCCCCGCCGGTGCTCACGGCCGAGGTGTACGACCCCTCGGGCAGGCGTCTGGCCTTTGGGAAGGACCTGCCCGCCACCCAGGAATCCCCCATCTGCAG
>JAEWYL010000318.1 GCA_023395675.1 Chloroflexota bacterium
TATCCACGCCGGGGGGGGGCGCCCCTGGGCGGCCCCGCACTGGGCAGCCAACCCTTAATCTTTAAACCCCTTCACCCGCGGCCAGGCGTGCACGGCGAAGGCGATCACCCCCGCCGCCTCGGCTGCGCGGCCGAGCAGCACGGTCCAGGCGCCGCCCGGCCCGAAAGCGGAGAGGCCCAGCAGCAGCACCCCGGCGTTGATGAGCAGGAAGGCGGCCCAGGCCGGTTTTTCGTTTCCCCGCACCGGCGGGCGGGCGAAGCGGGGCAGGATCCAGAACGCCATCCCCAGCACGAGCTGCACCGTCCAGCCGAAGAGCACGAACTCGATGTGAGCCGGCAGCAGGCTCCAGAGGGCGGGATGCAGGGGCAGGCCCTTGTGGAGCAGGAGCAGCGCCCCAAAGGTGAACCCCAGGAGCAGGTAGACCAGGGCGGCGCGGACGAACCAGACGGTCAGGCGCGGCATTTCAGCGCTCCTTCACCCGGGCCCAGGTATTGACCACGAAGAGCAGGCCCGCCAGCCACTGCAGGACCGCCGAAGCCGCCAGCAGCCAGCCCCAGGTCGAGGCCGGGTTGATGCCCTGGGCCGGCTCCGCCACCAGGCGCAGGGCCAGCCCGGCGTTCAGCAGCCAGAAGACGGCCCAGCCCAGCGCCTCGCTGCCGCGCGGTTTTTCCCTGGAATATTTCGGAAACATCCAGAACACCACCCCGAAGATCAGTTGGGCCACCCAGCCGACCATGAAGAGGTGGAAGTAGACCGGGCTGAAGGCGCTGGCCGGAAAATCCAGGTTGAGCGGGGCCCGGGCGGCGATGACCAGCCCCAGCAGCACGGCCAGCACCAGGTAAACCAGTGACAGCCTGAGAAACCAGCGGGTTAATGTGGGCATAGCAGTGTGCGCCTCCTGATGACTCGGATTGATTCGGACTTACACCGTTGGATGGGTCAGGCGGGCACTGTGGGCGGGCTTCACCCGCTCAAAATACCCGCATTTTTCGTTTTGACCGGCTCAGGTCAGGGGATCCAGTCCACCGTCCCCACCCGCGCGCCTTCCAGGACCGGGAACACCTCCCCGCTGCCGGTCTCCAGAATGGCGAGGCCGGAGCCGCTCAGGAAGGCTGCATGCGCTCCGTCCGGGGAGAGGTCGCCCGCCAGCCCGATCTCGTCCAGGCGGGTGAGGCGCTCCGGCTCGCCGCCGGAGGCGGGGGCAGAATACCAGTCCGAGGGCACGTTGTGCGCCAGGGCCACCCCGATCCCCAGCAGGCGCTCCCACCAGGCAGACCCGGCGGAAGCGGCGGGGTTGACCATGCTGAAGATCAGTCTTTCCCCGTCCGCGCTGAAGAAGTGGTCGTCCACCGGGGCGGGGTTCGCGGAGTTGATCACCGGGGCCGGGCTGCTGCCGTCCTGCCCGGCGATGTACAGGAAGTTGTCCTGCGAGCCGGGCTCGGCGGTGAGGTACGCCAGCTTCGAGCCGTCCGGGGAGAGCGCCGGCCAGATGGCGTGCTGCAGCAGGGTGCGGGTCTCGCCGGAGAGGTCCGCCCGCTCGATATCGTTCTGGTAGCCGGGGTTCACGCCCCCCTCGCCGGTGCGGTAGAGGTGAGCGTAATAAACGGACTGCCCGTCGGGGGCCCAGACCGGCTGAAAGAGGGATTCCCCGTCGGACTGGCGCAGCAGGAAAGGTTGGGGCTCCTGGGAGCCGGCGTAGGGCATGCGGTACAGGTCGGTGTAGCCGAACTGCAGGGCCCCCTCCTCCAGGGGCGGGGCATAGGCCAGCAGGATCTGGCTGCCGTCGGGCGAGACCCGGGCCGCGCCCAGCCAGCTTCCCGGCGGAGCCTGGAAAAGGGTGCGCACCGCGCCGCTGGAAAGCTCGATCTCGACCAGGCGGCCTCCCTCCGGGGCCTGGCTGGCCAGGAGGAGCCGCCCCTCCAGCCCCCGGCCCAGGCCGGGCGGCAGCGATTCGGGCGGCCAGGCGGATGCCCCGCCCTCTGCGCCCGGCGAGGCGGAGGGCGAGCAGGCGGCCAGAAGCAATACCAGGATAAGCAGCAGAGATTTCGTCATGGTCCCTTCTGAGTAGCGCCAAAGGTGCGGATATAGTTCACCAGGTGCCAGCGCTGCTCTTCGCTGAGCAGGTCGCGAAAAGCGGGCATGGCCGAACCCGGGGTGCCGTTTGTGATCCATTCAAAAAGCTGCCAGTCGGGGTGCAGGCCGGGGACGGTGTGCTCGGTCAGGTCCGCGGGGCGGGGGTTGAGCGCCAGTCCGGCAGGCCCATCGCCCCTGCCCTGCTCGCCGTGGCAGGGGAGGCAGTTCTGCAGGTAGAGCGCCTCCCCGGTCTGGAGCGAGTCCGGGCCGGCGGGGATGGGGTTCTGCGGGGCGTCCACCACCTCCCCCTCCCGCACCGGGAGTTGGAAGGCATGGCGGATATCCTCGCGCCCGGCCTGGCGCAGGATCACCTCGATCTGCCAGTCGCCCGCCATCGAGAGGTAGCTGCCGCGCGCGCTGTAGCGGCTGGCCTCGCCAGGGGCCGCCTCCACCTGGATGGTCCCCATGTTGTGGTCCAGCATGGTGAACTGCAGCAGCACCTGGGCCTCCGCCCGCCCGGCGGGCAGGCCGTCCACGTCCACCGCCACCTCGTTGTGCCCGGCCCTGCCCGGGGCCACCCACAGCTTCAGGGTGGCGCTGTCCCCGGCATAGCTGCCGATATAGCCCAGCCGCCGCTCGGCCTCCATGGCCTCCCGGGCCGGGAAAGCGCCCGTGAGCAGGCCTGAGAAGAGCAGCAGCAGGGCGCCCAGGGCCAGCTCCACGCGCACGGAGGTCTCCAGACCCGGGGCCGCCCGGCTCTCCTGCGCCCTCAGCCGGGGAGAGAGGACGAGCAGGTTGAGCGCGCCCAGCAGGAACAGCAGGGCGAACAGCCCGAGTTTGAGCGCCAGGGAGCGCCCGTAGAAGGTGGAGAGCAGGGCTTCCAGGCTGCCGACGTGCAGAAGGGCGCCGCCCAGACCGGTGAGGGCCAGCGCCCCGACAGAGACCAGGGCCAGGGCCGAAAAGCGGGGGACGAGATCCCGGGCCGGCAGGGAGCGGCTGCGCAAACTGAGCAGCAGCGGCAGCAGGCCCCCGATCCAGGCCGCCATCCCCGCCATGTGCAGCCAGTCGAGGATCACCGCCCAGGCGATCCCCCGGGCGGCCCCATGGGCCTGCAGGCTGTAGGTGAGCAGGGCCCCGAGCGCCAGGACGGCCGCCTCCCACCAGGGGCGGGCGGGACCCGCCCCCGGACCGGTCAGCGTGCGAGCCAGCAGGGCGACCAGCCCCAGCACCAGGAAGCGCGCCCAGAGCAGCGGGCCGTTGTGAAGGTCGAGCAGCCCCAACAGGGCCGTGAGGAACGAGCCCCCGAGCGGCCCCTGGCTGGCCTCCCAGGCCTGGTAGAGCACGAACAGGATGGAGACGAAAAGCGCCCCCAGGGCGCCGCCCCCGGCCAGGAGGCGCAGGCGGCGGGCAGCCTGCCGGTCGGTCCCCTCCTCCACGGTCTCCTGGGCCCGGTAAGCCGGGCGCCAGATCGCCAGGGCGAAGATCAAGCTGCCCCCCATCAGCGCCAGGGCCAGGTAGCCCGCCCAGCGCAGGAGGCTCTCGATCAGGGGCGGCCGCGCGGCGGTGACGTAGGCCGTGGCGGGCGGAGGCAGCAGGGAGACCTGGGAAAGGTCCTGCCCGATCGAAAAGGGGACGCTGCCCTGGGTGATATGCCCGTCCACCGTGGAACGAGCCTGCCAGAGCACGCTGTAGGCCCCCTCCGGCAGGGCCGGCAGGTCGAGCCTGAGCGCCAGGGGGTTGTCCGGGTCAATATAGCCGGGACCTTCCGCCACCACCTGGTTACTGGCGTCCACCAGCCGCGCCCGGGAGAGCGCCCCGTCCAGGCCCTCGCTGAACTCCAGCGTGACCGTTTGAGGGGCCTGCTCCAGGGCGGCCCCGCTCTCCGGGTCCGAGCCGGTCAGGCTGGCATGGGCCTGGGCCGGCCGGGTTGGACCGGCCAGCCAGCCCTGGCCCGCCGCCAGCAGGACCAGCGCGGCCTGCAGGAAAAGGAATTTGCTTCGGGCTTTCATACAGCCTGCTCGCACTCGCCGCGCGCCGCGCCCTTTCTCAGACCGCCCGCCGGCGGGCAGCCTGAAAGCCAAGAAAACCGACCACCAGGCCGGCCAGCCCGAGCAGCGCCCCGGCCGCGCCGACGATCAGCGCCGTGCGGGCAGACTGCGAGGCCGCGGAGGCGCTGCCGGCCAGGTCCAGGCTGGAGGGCTCCGCGGCCGGGAAGGAAATATTGGCTTTGGGCTGCACGGAGCTGAAAGTGTCCGGGCCGCTGGTGAGCGAGACATCCACCGGGAAGCCTTCAATCGTGCCGAAAATGCGCCAGGTGTAATCGCCCGCCTCGGTCGGGATCAGGTGCACGGTGTAGGCGCCCTCCTCCCCAAACATGGGCTCCAGCGCGAGTTCCTTCTTGGTCCCCCCGAAGCTGATCTCCGCCCGCAAGGTGGTTTCCAGCCCGTTCACCCGCTCGCCGGTGCGGGTGTCGGTGACGAACAGGTCCAGCCCGTTGGGCTCTCCCTGCAGGGCAGGCTCATTGGAAAAACCGATCGTCAGTTCGTAATCCCCCGCATGCACGTGCCCGTGAGCATAAGCCGGGATCACCCCTGCGAAAAGCAGGGCGCCGGCCAGAAGCAGTCCTGAGAAAAACTTGAATTTCATCCTCTATCCCTCCTGAATGGTCGCCTGCTGGCGCGGCAGCCGCCGCGGTCTGGCGGCTGCATGCCCGGTTGATCGCGCCCCGGCAGGCGCCGGTGGCTCAAGGTCCAGGCCGGCCGCGCCTGCGCCGCGCCTGGATGGTTCGAGAACCCGGGGCGTGAACGCGCCCGGGGTCCGGGACCTGCCGGCTTGCGCAGGGCAGGTCGTGCGATCAGGAACAGAGGCTGGTGCGAGGAGGGGGAATTTCCGGCAGCCACACCCGCTGCTGCCGGAAGAGCGGCAGGCCGGCCAGGCTGCGGAAGAGGCCGGTGCTGAACAAGAGCGCCAGGAGCAGGGCCGCCGGGACGACCTGCACCGGCAGGCCCTGTCCCGCCTGCGCCCGGCTCAGGTCAAGCAGATAATCGTGAGAGTGGGGCTGGCCGGCGTGGCCGTCTCCAAAGTGCACGTGCGCTTCACAGGGGCGCGGCGCCATCCAGCAAGCCGGCAGGCCCGGTTGAGCCAGGGCGAGCCAGGCCGCCCAGATCAGAATGAAAGTCTTTAACGCCCCTTGAACCCACATTGTGGGTAAATTTTATCATAATTATCCGGTCGTTTTCACCTCGCCCGGACAATTGGATTGGCTTTTCAATCAGGATACCAGGGTTATCCTCAGCGCCCGCAAGGGGTAATCGTCACTTGTCTAAAGGCTGTTCAGAGCCAGCTCATTGCAGCAGGGTGAGCGAGTCGAACAGGTTGAAAGCCACCACGTAGCGGTCAATCGCCGCTTCGATGCGGTCCAGGACGTAAACGTGCGGGTCCGCCATCACCTGGCCGAGGTTGGCGTACAGCCTGCGGCGGGCCTCCAGCACCGGGGGCTGCGTCCAGACGTAGCGCGCCCCGGTCTGGGTGAGCCAGGCTCTGCGCTGCGGGGTCAGGGCGGCGAAATCCCGGCCCTGTTCCTCCGGCTGCAGCCACTTGGTCCAGCGCCCGGACTCCACCACCGCCGCCTCCAGCACCTCCGGGAAGCGGGAGGGCTGCAGCCCGCTGCGGTAGGCGCACAGGCTCGCCTCTTTGCGGGAGAGGTCTACCAGGGCCTCGTATTCGGCGGCGGTGAACTCGGGCCCCACATTGGCCCCGCCCATCCCGTTCTGCGGGTAGGCCTCCGGGTTTTCCACCCAGTCGGAGTAATGGCCCTTCACCAGGGACCCCATGGGCGCCAGCTGCCGGTACAGGCGCTCCGCGGCCTGGGGGTCGAAATGGGTGGTGTGCAGGTCGGTCCCCACCTGCGCCACCACGAAGGCGGGCCAGGCGCGCTCCAGGCCGCGCTCCGCCAGCGCGGCTCTCAGCAGCTCCAGGAAATGCTCGAAGCGGTCGAACTCCACCAGCCCGCCGTGCACCTCCTCGGTGCCCACCTCGTAAGCGACCGGCGGGAGGCCCAGGCGCTCGCGCTCCGCCTCGGCATGGGCGACGAGGTCAACCGTGCGCGCCACCACGGTCTCCACCGGCACGGGGGAGCCGGGGGGCAGCCCGCGGTCCACGGTCGGGTCAATATGGAGCAGCCGGTATCCGGCCTGCAGGCAGGCGCTGAGGCTGAGCCGGACCTCCTGCATGGTCTCCTCCAGCGAGAGGCCCTGCAGCGTGTGGCGGTCCTTCAGCCAGGGCCCGCCGTGGTCCAGGCAGGGGTAGAGCGGGCCGTCCCAGGCGTATTTTTGGGCGTAGGCGTGCATGGCGGCCACGAACTGGTCCGGGGTCCAGCCGGTATAGCCCCCGTCGCGGTCCACCTGGTTGAGGGTGGCTGCGAAGAGCATGGGCATATGGTTGGCAGCCGCGGCCCTCACCGCGGCCTCCAGCACCGCGTCCGAGTTCGGGCACACCGCCAGCAGGGTGAGCTGCGGCCCGCCCTGCCGGCGCAGCTCGATCAGGTCGTGGATGATCCGGTCGAGGCTTTTCACAGGCGCACCACCGCATTCAGGTTGGTGGGCCGGTCGGGGTCCAGCCCTTTTTCGTAGGCCCGGTAGAAGGCCAGCAGCTGCAGCACGGGCAGGAGCAGGATCGAACGGGGCAGCTCGGGCAGGCCGCTGCTCAGGCTGACCACGTGCTCGGCCGCCAGGTTGGCGGGGTTCTCACCCACCGCCAGCACCCGCGCCCCCAGGGCCTGCATCTCGTTCAGTACCTTGACCTCCTGCTCGTAGGCGCGCTCGCCCAGCAGCCCGACGATCAGCGTCCCCGGGGCAACCACCGACATGGGACCGTGGCGGAACTCCAGGAAGTGGAAAGCTTCGGAGGGCGAGAGGGACATCTCCTTCATTTTGAGCATGGCCTCGCAAGCCAGCCCGTATTGGGCCCCGGACCCGAGGAAAATGAAGCGCACCAGGCTCTTATCGCGGGCCAGCGTGCGGGCCAGCTCCTCATGCCGGGCGACCAGCGGCTGAAAATGGGCCGGCGCCTGGCGCAGGCTCTCCAAATGCCGGCTGTCGCCCGCCGCCGCCCCGGCCGCGGCCTGCGCCAGCAGGTACATACTGGAGAAGGAGCGGGTCTGGGCCACGCTCTCTTCCTCCGCCCCGCGCGTGACCAGGGCGTGCCGCGTGCGGCGCGCCAGCTCTCGCTCCCCGTAAACGGTGATCGAGAGGCTCTCTCGCCCCCCTTCGGCCTCGAAAACCTCCAGGGCGCGCAGGGTTTCGGTGGTCTCGCCCGAGCGGGAGACCGTGACCAGCAGCGTATCCTCCCCGGCCAGCACAGAGCTGCTCTGCAGCCAGATCTCGGAGGCCGGGACCCCGCGCGCCGGGCGGCGGGTCAGGCTCTGCCAGGCGGAGGCCGCCGCGCGGGAGAGGTAGTAGGTGGAGCCGCAGCCCGTGAACAGGGTCTGGGAGAAGGGGCGGCGCAGCAGGGACTCTACCCCGCCCGCCTGCTCGTCAAACGCCTCGAGGGTGGCGGCCCACACCGCCCCCTGGCTCATGATTTCGCTGTAGGTATGCCTGCCTCTTTCGATTTGCATCGGTTCACCTGTAATCTTCTGTTTGAGCAGGGACCTATAAAACCGCTCCGAGATTTGATTTTGTTGTGTTAGGAGCTGAAAGCGCCTTACACAACAAATATTTATCGGGCAGGTAACAGGGTCTCTGCGTGATATTCCAGTTTATTGGAGTGGAGCGCTCAGAGCAGCCCCATCTCCTGCGCCCCTTCGCCGAGCAGGGCCTGCACTTCGGCTGTGGTGGACAGCTCCAGGGCCCGGGCTGCCAGCGCGCGGCAGTCCGCCAGCGAGCACTTCCGCAGGATGGTCTTGATCTGCGGGATGAGGGCCGGGGCCATGCTGAACTCGTCCAGGCCCAGCCCGAGCAGCAGGGGGGCGGCCAGCGCCTCGCCCGCCAGCTCGCCGCACACCCCCACCCAGCGGCCCTGCTCGTGGGCGGCCCGGATCGTCCCCTCGATCAACCGCAGGACGGCGGGATGGTAGGGGCTGGCGAGATGCGCCACCCGGGCGTTGGTGCGGTCCACTGCCAGGGTGTACTGCGTGAGGTCGTTGGTGCCGATGCTGAAGAAATCTACGTGGCGGGCGATAACCTCAGCCAGGATCG
Source organism: Chloroflexota bacterium (assembly GCA_023395675.1). GTDB lineage: Bacteria > Chloroflexota > Anaerolineae > Anaerolineales > UBA4823 > JAEWYL01. The sequence continues at coordinate 8,271 of JAEWYL010000318.1, forward strand.
CCACCGAAGGCACCTCCACCATCACCCCAAACTGCACCTGCCGGGCGCAGGGCAGGCCCTCCTGCAGCAGGCTCTGGCGCGCTTCCTCCAGCAGGGTGCGCGCCAGGTGCACCTCCTCCAGGTTGGAGACCATGGGGGCCATGATGCGCAGGTCTGTGTTGGCCCCGGCGCGCAGCAGGGCCCGCGCCTGGCTGCGGAACACGTCCGGACGGCCCTCGTTCATGCGGATGGCGCGCCAGCCGAGGAAGGGGTTGGGCTCCTCGCTGAAGCCCAGGTAGCTGACCGCCTTATCGCCGCCGATGTCCAGGGTGCGCACCACCACCGGGCGGCCCTCCAGGGGCGCGAACACCTGGCTGTAGACCTGCACCTGCTCCTCCTCCGTGGGCAGTGTGGCGCGCTCCAGGAACAGGAACTCGGTGCGGAACAGCCCCACCCCCTCCGCCCCTTGCTCCAGCGCGCCGGGGACGTCCTCGGGGCCGCCGATATTGGCCACCACCTCCACCCGCAGCCCGTCCCGGGTCACCGCCGGCTCCTGCGCGGCGGAAAGCGCCGCCTCCCGCCGCCGGGCGCTGCGCTCCGCCAGGCGTTTGAACGCCTCCAGCCGCTCGGGGTCCGGGTTGGCAACCACCTCGCCGCTGCCGCCGTCCACCAGCAGGGCCTCCCCCTCCCCCACGGAAAGCAGCCCCGGGCCGAGGGCCACCACGGCGGGCAGCCCGAGCGCCTTCGCCAGGATGGCGGTATGCGAGGTCGGCCCGCCGTCCGCGGTGCAGAAAGCCAGCACCTGCTCCCGGTCCAGCCCGGCGGTCTGCGAGGGGGTGAGATCGCGCGCCACGACCACCGAGGGGCGCTCCAGGCGCAGCCCGGAAGCCTCCCGCCCGAGCAGCAGGCGCAGCACCCTGCGGCCTACATCGCGCACATCCGCGCTGCGGGCGCTCAGGGTGGGGTCGGGCAGGGCCTCGAGCTGGGCCGCGTAAAATTCCACCGCGTCCATCCAGGCCGCCTCCGCGTTCTGCCCGGCCTCGATGGCGCGCTGGGCGCGCTTCAGCAGGGCCCGGTCTTCGATGAACATCTGGTGGGCTTCGAAGACCTCAGCCTCGCCGCCCCCGGTCTCCCGCTCCATTTTCTCCTTCAGGGCTGCGATTTCCTCCCGCGCCCGGGCGCGCGCCTGCTCCAGGCGCTCCTGTTCGGAGGCCGGGTCTGCGCCGCCGAAGCGCGGCAGGTCCAGCGCTTCCTCCGCCCAGACCGCCGCCGGGCCGAGGGCGAAACCCGGCGCAGCCGGGATCCCATGCAGTACCTGCGCGGCCTGCACCCGGGTCTCTCCCGGCTTACCCATCTTGCTGCCGGTCCTCGCCGAAATTGGAGCTCACCAGCGCGGCGATCCCCTCCACGGCTTCCGCTTCATCCGGCCCGTCCACTTCCAACTCGATCTCGTGGTCCTTCTCCACCCCCAGGGCAAGCACGCTCAGGATGCTTTTCGCATCCGCCCACTCGCTGTCGGTGGTGACGTTCCGCACCGAGATCTCGGCCTCGAACTGGCTGGCCTCTTTTACGAACAGCGCTGCAGGCCGGGCGTGCAGTCCGACTTCCGCTTTCACCGGCAGGGTAATTTTTCTCATGCGCGTCCCCGTAGAATATTCGTATCCGTCCGAAAAATGGTCCGCTGGCGTTGTGCGGTCGCGCGCCGCAGCCCCCGCCTTTAGAGGTAGAAGATATGCTCCCGGTACTGGCGCAGCAGGCGCTCGTTATAGGCCTTGCCCTCGTCCACGTTCGCCGCCAGGAAGACCGGCGGGGTGATGCCGCGCGCCAGCAGCTCCTGCACGGTGGCCGCCACCAGAGACTGGAGCAGGGCGATGCTGGTTACACCCGAAGCGGGGCAGAACTTCTGCGGCATGCCCTCGGCCTCCAGCACGGCGTCGCCTTTATCCACCTTGTTGTCCAGCACCACGTCCGCGAACTCGTGCATCTTCTTTCCGGAGGCATGGCGCGAGGTCACGCTGCCGGCATAGGCGCGTGAGGTCACCCCGATCACCTTCACCCCCCGCTCCCGGGCGAGTTGGGCCATCTCGATGGGGACCGCATTGCGCCCGGAGACCGAGACCACGATCAGCACATCCCCCTCCTTCATAGGGGAATTGTCGATCAGCGCCCTGGCATATCCGGGGATTTTCTCCAGGTCCGAGGAGAGGGTGGCGGGGCGGGTGTCCATGGCGGCGATGCCGGGGCCGAAGATCGGGTTGATGAGCATCAGACCGCCGGCCCGGTAGACCAGGTCCTGGATGGGGAGGGATGAATGCGTGCAGCCAAAGGCGAACAGGTTGCGCCCGTTCTGGATCGCACCGGCCATCAGGGAGGCCGCCTCCTGGACGGCAGGTCCCTCTTCGTCCGCGATGCGCTGGATCAGGCCCATCACCTGCTGCAGATATTCACGAAACAGATCGGTTTTTCCGCTGTTTTGCGCGCTCTCGCTCATATCGAAAGGTTCCTTTCCATGCAGATTAACGTGTCTTCGAGTCATCAGTATCCCACGGACAGGCCGGATGCGCTGCAGGCGGGGGGATAGGACAGCCTGCCGGAGCATCCGGAGGGCTGCTCGCCCCTTTCAACATGCGAACCTGTAGCCCGGGGTCCGTGCGGTTACAGCGGCGCGGCCGTCCCCATCGCGGCCGCCAGCCAGGCCGTTCTGCCGCCCACCAGCGCCTGCTGCAGGTTGAGGTCGCCGTCCAGCAGGATGATATCGGCGTCCGCTCCGGGCCGCAGGCTGCCCTTCCGGCCCGCAAGGCCGAGGGCCTCGGCGGGGGTCGCGGTAGCCATCGCCAGCGCCTGGTTCAGAGTCAGGCCCGCCTGTGCGCCCCCAAAGCGGACCGCGTTCTTCAAAGCCTGGGCCATGGTAAGGGTGCTTCCCGCCAGCCCGCCGGTGGGGGTGCGGGCGACTCCCCCTCTCACGGTCATCATCTGCCCGCCCAGCTCGTACTCGCCGTCCTCCATCCCGGTCGCCCGCATAGCGTCGGTGACCAGCAGGGTGCGCTCCGGACCCTTGACCCGGAACACCAGGCCCAAAACCGCCGGGTGCAGGTGCACGCCGTCAGCGATCACCTCGGCGTAAATGCGGTCGTCCGTCAGGATCGCTCCCACCGTCCCCGGCTCGCGGTGGTGCAGGCCGGTCATTCCGTTGAAGGTGTGGGTCGCCTGGGTCAGCCCAGCGCCGGCCGCGCGGCGCATCTGAGAGTAACCGGCCTCCGTGTGCCCGGCGGAGGTGCGCACGCCGGCCCGCACCCCCTCGCGGATCAGCTCCAGCGCGCCGGGCAGCTCGGGCGCCAGGGTCACCAGGCGCACGAAGCCGGTTTCGAACCAGGAGCGGTACTCCGCCGGGTCGGGGTTTCTCAGCCAGTCGGGCGCCTGCGCCCCGCGGTTTTTATGGCCCAGGTAAGGCCCCTCGAGGTGCAGGCCGAGAGGTTGGGCCCCTTCCGAGGCGCGCGAGCATTCGATCACGCTGTCAATCGCCCTGCGGATGGCCTCCGCGGTCTGGGTGATGGTGGTAGGCAGGTACGCGGTCACCCCCTGGCGCAGGAAGTAAGCGCTCATCTTGCGCAGCCCCTCGATGGAGGCGTCCATCGTGTCGCTGCCCACCGCTCCGTGAACGTGCAGGTCAAGCATGCCCGGGGCCACCCACAGCCCGCGGGCCTCGATCACCTCTGCCTCCCCCGGAAATTCGGAGACCTGGTCCTCCGGCTCAATGGCGGCGATGCGCCCGTTCTCCAGCACCAGGACGGAATGTTCGAGGGTCTGATGGGGTGTGAGAATTCTTCCCCCGCGAATCAGCGTGCGCATGAAACGCTCCTCACGCTAAGCCTGGCTGTCTCCCCGGGCCAGCAGCCCAGGGAGACAGCCAGGATGGTTGAATTACCGTTCGCCGGTGCGCTCGGTAGCAGCCGGGACGGCCTGCTGGGCCGAACGCTGGCCGAAGAGCCAGATCAGGGCAGCCAGGATGACCGCCAGGACGGCCACCACCAGGAACACGCCCACGGTGCTGTTCAGGTTGAACAGGTTCACCAGGCCCCAGATAACGATGGCCGGGACGATGGCGTCGGGCACGGTGAAGCCCAGAGCGGTGGCGCCCAGGGCGCTCAGATCGCCGAAGACCTGGTAGTGGTAGGCGAAGCTGATCAGCAGCCAGCCCACGAAGCCCCACAGGAAGCCGCCCAGGAAGGCCCCGCGCCGCCCGCCGGTGGCGTTGCCGAAGATGGCGCCCGCGCCGCTGGCGAAGAAGGCCGCGATCATGCTGGGCAGGGGCACGGGCCAGCCCATCAGGGCCAGCACGATCATGCCCACGACCTGCCCGATAGTGCCCGAGATCAGGCCGATGATGAGGGAGTTGGGGGCGAAGGGGTAGATGACCGGGCAGTCCAGGGCAGGCTTGGCCCCGGGGATGATCCGCTCGGCGATGCCCTTGAAGGCCGGGACGATCTCGCCGATGAGCATGCGCACCCCCTGGAGCAGGACCAGCACGCCCGCGGTGAACCCGAGCGCCTGCAGCAGGGTGAAGATCAGCCAGTTCTGGCCGCCGCTGATATTCTCCTGGAAGCCGGCGATGCCCACCTGCAGCACCGCCAGGATGGCGGCCACCAGGGCCACCACGAGCATCACCAGGGAAATCGAGATGGCGACATCCCGGAAGAAGTTGAACTTATCCGAGAACTGCATCTTTTCAGCCGAATCATCCTTATTGCCGAACAGTTTTCCGGCCCAGGCGCCCAGCATGTTCAGCAGGGTCTGCCCGTGGCCGAAGGCGATATCGTCGGTGCCGGTGATCTGCCGCATGACCGGTTGGGCCAGGGCAGGCATCAGGGTCATATAGGCGCCGTCCACCAGCGAGCCCAGCAGCACCACCGCCCAGAAAGGCAGCCCCAGGGTGTAGAAGAGGATGGCGAACGCGCCGGCGTGCACCCAGATCATATGCCCGGTCAGGTAAATGTAGCGGAAACGGGTGATACGGGACAGGATGATGTGGAACATATACCCGAAGAGCATGGTCCAGGCAATGGCTGCGCCGACCTCGCCCACGTTGGTATCCTGCACGGCGCTCACGACCGCCTCATCGAAGGTTACGAAGGTCTCGAAACCGGAGGCCGGGATGCCTGTCTCGAACATGGTCTGGATCGGCACCAGGGAGTTGATCAGAGCGCCGATACCGACGCTGATGATCAGCAGGCCCAGGACGGTCTTGATCGTGCCGGCCAGGACCTCGCCTGCCGGGCGGCGCTGCACGAGCAGGCCGACCAGGGCGATCAGGCCGAGCACGAAGGCCGGCAGCTGCATCAGTTCGATCACAAAATTAAGGACTTCCATGGTCTTTTCTCCTATCTAAAAAAACGGGTGAGATGAAGGGCGGTACAATCGGGGACAGGGTTGTGAACTTGGCGTTATTTGTTCTGAAATTCCTCCACCGCTTTAAGCACTTTCTCCCGGATCTCATTTTTATCCACCAGGTTGCGGATCAGCACAATTTTGGCGTTGGAACCCCGCAAGTGCATTTCCATGTCCGTCGGGGCTACCACGATATCCGCCTGCTGGCCTTTGAACGTCCCCAGGTCCCAGGGAAGCGTCTCGGCTTTGATCCCCTCGGCCTTGAGAATGTCGTCAATATACAGCTTGAGCATCATGCTCGTCCCAAAACCCATCCCGCAAAGTGTGGCAATACGCATAGTCTCTCCTTTTGGCCTATATCCTGCGCTCGTAATGAATACATCCGGAGCCGGCTTACCCCTGGGAGCGGCTGTCGATCGCTTTCACCAGCGTCACCGAGTCCTGGGCGGAACGCAGCTCTGCCAGGGCGCTTTCGTCGCCCAACAGCCTGGCAAGCTGCTGCAGGGCGCTGATATGGGCTTTTTTGTCCCGGGCGCCCAGGGCGAACACCAGGTCCACCGGGTCATTTTGGGAGTGCCCGAACTCCACCGGGGTGGCGAGCGTCACCAGACCCAGGCAGGGCTCCAGCACGCCGTCCTCGGGCCGGGCGTGCAGCAGGACGATGCCCGGCGCGATGACCGCATAAGCACCCATATCTTTCAAAACTCGTTTCATGGCTTCTATATAAGAGGGTTCGATCCGGCCGGCCTGCACCAGCAGGGCGCCGACCGCCTGGGTGGCCTCTTCCCAGTCGCCCACGGACAGCTTCGCCTGTACGGTCTCCGGGGTCAGCATCTCAGAAAGTTTCAGCGCGCCGTCCCCGGCGGAAGATGAGGGGGTATCTGCCATCGTTGTACCTGCTGCTCCTTTTGTGGCCTGCTTATTAATAAAAAAATACGGGGATGAACCCCGTATTCAGCACACGATTACTTCGATCCCCAGTTCCTGTACCTTACGCACGAACTCCGGGTCGGCCTGGTCATCGGTGATGAGCCGGTTAATGGCCGCCAGCGGGGCGACATAGCCGGCTGCCACCTTGCCGATCTTGGTATGGTCCGCCAGCACGATGATCTCCAGCCCCGAATCCAGGATGGCGCGGTCGGTGCTGACCTCCGGCAGGTAATCGCTGGTCAGCCCGCCCTCCAGGCTGAGCGCCCGGGTCCCCATGAACACCTTCTGGGGCCGCACCTCCTGCATGACGTGCTCGGCGATATGGCCCAGGAAAGACAGCTCGGAGCTGCGCAGCAGGCCGCCGGTGGAGACCAGGGAGATGCCCTCTTCGCACACCAGCAGGTTAATAATGGTGAGGGCGTTGGTCACCACGGTGATATTCCGCCGCCCGCACAGGTTGCGGGCCGCTTCCAGCGCGGTGGTGCCGGAACCGATGAAAACGGTTTCGTCTTCCTGGATCAGGGCGGCCGCGGCGCGCCCGATGCGCACCTTGGCCTCGTAGTTCAGCACGGGCCGCGGGTGCTCCACCAGGGCCGGGGAGCGTCTCTCTGCCAGCTGCGCCCCTCCGTGCGTGCGCCGCACCAGGCCCTCTCTTTCAAGCCGGTCGAGATCGCGCCGCACCGTCGCCTCGCTCGCCCCCAGTCTTTCGCTCAGCTCGGTCACCCGGACGTTCATCCCTTTTGCCAGCAGGGCTAATATTTGGCTGTGCCGTTCGGCTTGCAACATTCGCGTTCTTCCCCAAGATTTGATCGTTCAATCACCCAGAACAAGAAAAACGATCAGTTTCGATCATCTTCTGCTCTTCTCTGATTTTATTGTACAGGAAATCTTTCGTTTGTCAATATAAAGTTTCAGTTCGGATCAAATTACTGTCTGCAACTGATTTTTCAATCATATTCGATCAAAAATCAATCAACGCGTTCGATAAATACATGCGGTGGGGGGCGAGTTTCACTCGCCCCTCACCGCTTGCACAAATCCCCTTTTTTTTTTGAGGCGAAGGCTGTCCGCCGCCTCAATACTGGTGGTACCAGCCGCTCTCCACCACCGGAGGCTGGAAGCAGGCCTGCCAGGGGCGCGCCAGGGCGTCGCACACAGATGAGAGGCGCGCCATGCGCTCGTAGGCGGTGGTGCGCAAAAAGCGCTCCCTCCCTGCGCCCACCAGCTGCACCGCCTCCTGCCATACGGCCCGCCCTGCCGCCACGCCGCTGGCGCCCTGCTCGCAGGCGACCACCACCTGCCTCAGGTAGGTCTCGAAGCTGACCGACGCGGAGAGCAGCACCCAGGGAGCCGCGCTGGCTTCCGTCAGCTCGGCGCAGGCTTCGGCCCAGGCGCCCTCATCCGGAACTGCCTTCGCGTCCAGCGGGAACTCGGCCTTCAGCACGTCCACCCCCGGCACTGTCAGCCGGCGGGCGGTCTCGATCACCACGCGCCGCCTCTCCTCCGGCGCGAGCTTCGCCCGGTCCGGGTGGATGGAATAAGAAAGCGGTTCGAGGAAGAGCGGGATGTCCTGCTCCTGGCAGTCGTCCGCCACCTGCTTCACAAAAGCCTCAATCTCCCCCGCCATCTCCCCGTCGGGGTGGTAGTAGACCAGCAGCTTTACGGCGCTGGCGCCCAGGCGGCGCGCCTTGGCCACGCTCCAGCCCGGCAGGATCTGGCTCTCCCGCCCGGTGGGCTGGCCGGTGTACCCGGTCGCCTCCACCGCCACCACCAGGGCGGTCTCGCGCGGCAGCGCCCCGGCGGCGATTACCTGCGCCGCGCCGACCTCCGGATCGAGCAGCACCGCCGGGGCAGCCCCGGCCGTGTTCCCGGTCACCTCGATCTTGAACTGCGCCAGGTCCTCGTCGCTCACCCTGGACGGGTCCTCGGGCGAGAGGGCGTTGCGCAGGTTATTGCGGTGGTCGAGCGCCAGCAGCGAGAGCGCCCCGCGCGGGGTGGAGCAGTGCTGCAGCCCGCGATATTTTCCAATCGTGATCGTCCGGTTCTGTTCATCCATTCTGCCTCTCTCTTCTCTCCACTTCTCATTAACCGGACCCTATTTTATCAGAGGCGCCCGCCGGGCTGCTGGTGCATGGGAGCCTCAGCAGGCTCAAGCAATACGATTTGGGGGGACGCGCTTCGCTCGTCCCCCCAAATCGTGCTGAAACCGTTTCTCGGGGCTGTTTTACGGCAGCCGCCCATCCCATTTTCCTGCTTGACATCCTTTTTTTCTTCCTCTATAATGGGAGAAGAAAATTGGTTATATCAATATAACAATATATCCAAGTTTTTCACCATGCCCCTCACCATCCGTTCCCTCAACAAGAACAGCACCGTCCCCCTCTACAGCCAGCTCTACGCCCGCCTGGCGGAACAGATCCAGTCCGGCAAGCTGCGCCCCGGGGATAAAGTGCCCGCCGAACGCGAGCTGGCCGAGAGCCTGCACGTCAGCCGCATTACCGCCCGCCAGGCGCTGGACGCCCTGGTGGAAAGCGGGCTGATCTACCGCGAGCGCGGGCGCGGCACTTTTGTGGCCGAGCCGAAGATGCGCGGGGTGATGGGCTTTTCGAGCTTCTCCGCCGATATGCGCTCCCGGGGCCTGCAGCCCAGCTCCATCGTCCTCACCCAGGGGCTGGTGGCCGCCAATGAGAAGATTCGGAAAATTCTGAAGCTGGGGGAGAACGAACAGGCGCTGCACCTGGTGCGCCTGCGCCTGGCGGACGATAAGCCCGTGGCGCTCCAGTCCGCTTACCTGCCTTACCGGCTGGTCGCCGGTCTGGAGCAGGAAGACCTGCGCCGCCAGTCGCTGTACACCGTTTTACGAGAGAAATACTATATCAACCCGGCCTGGACCGAAGCAGAGATGGAAGCCATGCCCGCCGCCGCCGAGGAAGCTCACCACCTGCAGGTGGAGAAGGGCGACCCGGTGCTGGTGGTGCGCGGGCTGACCTTCACCGATTCGTTCGAAATTGTGGAGAGTGTGCGCACAGTTTACCGGGGGAAAGGCCTGGCGCTCTATATCGGGCGGCAGCGCATCCAGAGTGACTTATTCTGATATGAAAGCGGTCGTTTTTCACAGTCCTGGCAGGGTAGAGCTGAAGGACCTCCCCCTGCCCATTCCCGGCCCCGGCGAAGCCCGGCTGCGGGTCCTGCTGGCGGGGGTCTGCCGGACCGACCAGCATATTGTCGCCGGGCATTTCCCGGTCCGCGGCCCGCGGGTTCTGGGCCACGAGCTGGTCGGGGTGGTCGAGGCGGTGGGAGAGGGGGTCAGTCCCGGGCTGCTGGGCGAGACCTTCGGCGTGCTCCCCGCCCGGTTCTGCGGGGAATGCCCGGTCTGCCGCCGCGGCCTGCCCGAGCTCTGCCAGCGTTTTGAATGCCTGGGGAACACCCACGACGGAGCTTTTGCCGGGGCAGCCCTGGTGCGCGCGGACCAGCTCCGCCCCCTGAACGGCATCAGCCCGGCGTCCGCCGTCTGGCTGGAGCCGCTGGCCTGCGTGCTGCGGGCCCTGGAGCTGGCCGGCAGCGACCGGGACGCGCCGCTGCTCATCGCCGGGGCCGGGGTGCTGGGCCGCCTGATGCTGCTGGCCGCCGCTTCCGCCGGTTTCTCCCGCCTGGCGGTGGTGGACCCCAACCCCCACCGGCTGCAGGCCGCCCTGGACTGCGGCGCCGGGGCGGGCTGGGTGATCCCCCGCTCGGGGCCGGCGCCGGAGCTGGACGCGGCCCTGACGGATTGGGCGCCCGAAGGCCCGCTGGCGGTGGTGGACACCAGCGGCGCGCCGGAGACCCTGGAGCGCGCCGTGCGCTGGTCCGCCCCCGGCGGGCGCATCGTCCTCTTCGGCGTGCCGGACCCCGCCGCGCGCGCCTGCCTGCCGCCCTCCGCCCTGCTTTCAAAAGAGCTCAACCTGCTGGCGGCCTCCGGCATGACCCCCGCCTCCTTCGAGCAGGCCGAAGACCTGCTGCGCTCGGGCCGCCTCGACCCGGGCCCCCTGGTCTCCGAGGTGCTGGGCCTGGAACCGCTTCCGGAGCTGCTGCTGAGCCGGGGACCCCGCCGCGAGGGCAAGGTGCTCGTCCAGCCGGATGCTTCCCCACAGGCCGGGTGATCGGACGGAGGCGCGCATGGATTTCTCCGAACGCAGGCCGGTTCTGGCGGTTGATCTGGGCGGCACCAAAGTAGCCGCAGCCCTCCTGACCCCGCGCGGAGAGATCCTCGAACGATCGGTGGAGCCCACCTGCCAGGAGGGGCCCGAGCCCGGCATCCGCCAGATTCTGCGCATGCTGCGCGCCCTGGTAGAGCGCTCCTCGCTGGACTTCTCCCAACTGGCAGGCATCGGGGTGGGCATCCCCGCCGTGCTGGCTCCCGAGAGCGACCACGTGATCTGGGCCCCCAACCTGGAGGGCTGGCGCGAGGTGGCCCTGCGCCCCGCGCTGGAAGAGGCCACCGGCCTGCCCTGCGCCGTGGAGTACGATGGGCACACCGCGGTGCTCGGCGAATGGTGGCAGGGCGCCGGGCGCGGCTGGCATTCGATCGCCATGCTCATCATCGGGACCGGGATCGGCGGGGGGCTGGTCCTCGACGGGCGCCTGTACCGCGGGCGCGACCGCCTGGCCGGAGCCGCCGGCTGGTTCGCCATGACCTCCGACGCCGGCCTGGTGGACGACCGCGGCCATTCCCTGGGCCACTGGGAGGCGCTGGCAGCCGGGCCGGGTATCGCCCGGCGCGCCCTGGGGCTGCTTCCCGAATATCCCGAATCTTCCCTGCATCAAGAAACCGAGGTCACCGCCCGCCAGATATTCGCCGCGGCCCGCGAGGGCGACCCGCTCTCCCTGCGCGTCGTGGACGAGACCGCCGGCCTGATCGGGCTGGGCGCAGCCAACCTGATCAGCCTGGTGAACCCCGAGATCGTCATCCTGGGCGGCAGCATTGGCTGCCAGCCCGAGCTGCTGCCCCGCGTGCAGGAGGTCGTGCGGCGCTGGGCGCAGCCGGTCTCGGCCCGCTCGGCGCGGCTCCAGGCCGCTCAGCTCGGGTCAGAGGCCGGGCTGTTCGGCGCCGCCTGCGCGCTCCTGGACCGCCAGCGCCAGCCCGATTTTAAAAATGACCCGAAAGGTCTCGAAAGCCTTTAGAACCTGTCTTAAAAATAGTTCTTCAGGACAGGCTCTCAGGGTCTCCGCCGGCGGGTGGTCATCAATACCATCCCGAATCGAACAAAGGAGGTGGCGCGCCTGACAGGACCCCATCCAACAGAGTGCTGAACCGTAAGCCGGTTGATGTCCCCTCAGTTTAGCGGGCAGGCGCAGCCAGGAACAGACCTCGACTGCGCATCGCCCCACTCGATTAAAGAACCAGGAGGAAAAAGGAAATGAAAACGACCATTTCGCGGCTGTTAATCGCCCTGGTGGCGCTGGTGGTGCTGGTCTCGGCCTGCGCCTCACCCGCCACTCCCACCGCGGAATCCACCCAGCCCCCGGCGGAAGCGCCCGGCGAGTCCGAACCGGCCGGCGAGGAGCCTGCGGCTGAAGAGCCCGCCGGCGAAGAGCCCGCCGCCTCGGATGTCACCATCCGGGCCATTATCCGTCCCGACGAGGGCGGCAACGTGGCCAAATTTGTCGAACAGTTCCAGCAGGAGACCGGCATCACCGTCCAGGTAGATTTTGTCGGCTGGGCCGAGATCCATGACAAGACCGTGACCACCCTCGCCAGCGGCGGCGGCGGTTACGACATCATCTTCATCCCCTCCGCCAACGCGGTGGAGTTCGCCTCGGGCGGCTGGTTCGAGCCGATTGACGACCTCGTCCCCGAGGGCGAGCGCAGCCAGTGGCTGGAGTCCGTGCTGGACCTTTACACCTACGACGGCAGCCTGATCGCCATGCCCTGGTACTCGGGCGGAGCGCACATGGCTTACAACACCGAGGTCCTGGAAGCCGCCGGCGTTGACCCCGCCGGGATCAAGACCTGGGACGATTTCATGAACGCCTGCCAGGCGATCAAAGACAGCGGCGCCGCCGAGTTCTGCTTCTCGCCCAGCGCCAAGTATCCGGGCAACTTCTACTACAACTGGGGCAGCATGGTGCTCTCCAGCGGCTCTGAGTTCTTCGACGCCGAGGGCAGCCCGATCTTCCAGGACAGCGACGCCGCCGTCCAGACCCTGCAGATGATCAAGGACGCGGTGGACAACGGCTACTTCGATCCCGCCGGCATCGCCCTGGACGACTACGAGACCCTGGTCGAGTTCGGCACCGGCAAGACCGCCTTCCTGCTCGACTCCACCTGGTCCGCCACTCAGGCCAACAGCAACCCCGAGCTTTCCCAGGTCACCGGGAAGACCGGCTATATCCTCATCCCCAGCGCCGAGGGCCTGCCCTCAGCCGGCTACATCTACGCCGGCGGCCTGGGGCTGCTCAAAACCTCGGAACATAAAGAGGAAGCCAGGCAGTTCCTGCAGTACCTGACCGGCGAAGAGGCTCAGAAGCACCACGCCATCGAGGGGGCGAATATGCCCACCCGCATGGCCCTCTTCGAGGATGCCGAGATCGCAGAGGCCTGGCCCGGCTTCGCGACCCTCGCCGAGCAGATCAGCCTGGGCACCTTCCCGCCCCAGTTCACCTGGTTCGAGGAATGGCGCCGCTCCGCAGCTACCGCCGTACAGGATGTGATGGGCGGCCGCAAGACCCCCGAAGAAGCGGTGCAGTGGCTGGTGGAGGAGACCAACCGCCTCAAGAGCGAGTAGACATTTTCGCCGCCCGGGCTCTGTTTCGACCCTCGGGGCCCGGGCGGTGAAACCAGGGTAATCCCGGCGGGCGGAGAATCTGCCGCCCGCCGGGACCACCCTGAGGGTAAGAAACCTATGCGAAAGAATCCGGTCTGCCGATGGCCCTGACGAAAAAACTCAGCCGGCGCCAGCGCGAAGAACGCACCCTGGCTGCCGTCCTGATGCTCCCCGCCCTGCTCATCATCTCTCTGGTGACTCTCTATCCCCTGGGACGCTCCTTCTGGATCAGCCTGCACCGCTGGAACCTGATGCGTCCCCAGGAGGGGCGCCCGTTCATCGGGCTGGATAACTACCGTTTTATCCTAACCGACCCCCTCTTCCACGACAGCCTGCGCCTGACGCTGATCTTCACCGTCTGCGCGGTCACCCTGGAGATCCTGCTGGCGGTGGGCATCGCCCTGGTGCTGAACCGGGACTTTCGCGGCCGCACCTTCGTACGCCTGCTGGCGCTGCTCCCCTGGGCGGTGCCCTCGGTGGTCAACGGCATCATGTGGAAGTGGATCCTGAACCCCAGCTACGGGGCGCTGAACGGGCTGCTTTACTCCCTGGGAATCATTGACGAATACATCATCTGGCTCGGCGACCCGCAGCTGGCGATGGGCATGGTGGTGCTGGCGGACATCTGGAAAGAGACGCCCTTCATCATGCTGCTCATCCTGGCGGCGCTGCAGACCATCCCCAAAGACCTGTACGATGCGGGCCGGGTGGACGGCGCCAACCCCATCCAGTCCTTCCGGCATATTACCCTGCCCCTCATCCAGCCGGTGCTCTTCGTAGCCATCGCGCTGCGCACCATCTGGGCCCTGAAAAGCTTCGACCTGATCTACACCCTCACCGCCGGAGGCCCCTCCAACGGCACTTCGGTGGTCGGCTATTACACCTATCTGAAATCATTTGTCTCTCTCCAGCTCGGGAGAGGCGCGGCGGTGGCCTTTATCATGACCCTGCTGGTGCTGGTGCTGGTGATCGTCTACCAGCGTTTTCTCTACCGCGAGGTAAAGTACTCATGAGAGCTGCAAGCGTGCCCGCAGACGCCGCCCGCGCCGCGGCGAACCCCTGGAAGAGGGTGCGAGAATTTCTGGGCACAGGCGCCTTCTATGTGCTGGTAGCCCTGCTGGTGTTCGCCTTTCTGGCCCCCTTCGTGTGGATGGTGATCTCCAGCGTTTCCCCGCCCAGCGAGCTGGCCTCCAAGCCCCCGCACTGGATCCCCGACAACCTGACCCTGCACCGCTACCGGGCCCTGATCTTCGGCCCGCAGGCGGGCGAGAACATCCCCATCGCGGCGGCGAAATTCCTCAGCGCCCTGCGCAGCAGCCTGATCATCTCCTCCGCCACCACCCTGGTCTGCATCTTCGCCGGGGTCTCGGCCGCCTACGCCCTGGTGCGCCTGCCTGTGCCGGGCAAAAACCGCTTCCTGTTCGGGATGCTCGCCGCACAGATGATGCCGATCATCGTCATCATCATCCCGCTTTACCTGGTGATGCAGGCCCTGGACTGGATGGACTCCTGGCACGGGATGATCACGCTCTATTCCGGCTTTATGCTCCCTACCGTGATCTGGATCATGCACGGTTACTTCCAGACGCTGCCGGAGGAGCTGGAGGAGGCGGCGCTGATTGACGGCTGCTCCCGCCTGGGGGCGCTGCTGCGGGTGGTCCTGCCCCTCTCGGGGCCCGGGTTGGTGGCGGTCACCGCCTTCGCCTTCCTGTACACCTGGAACGAGTTCTTCATGGCGCTGATCTTCACCGCCTCCCGCACCAAAACCATCACGGTGATCGTCACCGAGTTCAGCACCCAATCGGGCATTGACTACGGGTTGATGATGACAGGCGGGGTGATCGGCAGCCTGCCGCCGCTGATCCTGGCGCTCCTGCTGCAGAAATACATCGTCGCCGGGCTCACTTCCGGCGCGGTCAAGGGCTGACGGGCGGCCTTTTCGCCGCTCTCCGCTCGAAAAAAACAGAGAAATACGCAGTTGGAAGGGGGAGTGAGGGTTTTGTGCGGGCTGCGCCCGACTAAAACTCTCACCTTCTTCCCTGAACTGCTTATGTCTAAGGATACATATTCAAGGAGAAGTAAAACGTATGTTTGCAGACCAGTACTTAGTCGAAACCCAAAAACTGCTCGAAAAGATCCGCAGCACGCAGATGGACGCCATCCAGCGCGCCGCCTCCGCCATGGCCGACTCCATCGCCGCCGGGCGGGCGGTGCACCTGTTTGGCTCGGGCCATTCCGTAATCCCCGTGCTCGATATCTTCCCCCGCTACGGCTCTTACCCCGGCTTCCACCCCATCATGGACCCGCGCCTGATGTGGTTCAACATCACCGGGCCGGGCGGGGCGCGCGAGCTGCTCTGGTTGGAGCGGACGGAGGGCTACATCAAGAACGTGCTCCTCTCCCACCACCTGGACCCCCGCGACTCGCTGATCGTGTACTCGCACGGCGGCATGAACGCCGCCCCGGTCGAGATCGCCCTGGAGGCGAAAAAACTCGGTCTCACCGTGATCGGCGTCACCTCGGTCGCCAACCGCAAGATCAACCAGCCCAGCCACTCCTCCGGGAAGTCGCTACACGACGCCTCCGACATCGTCATTGACAACTGCGCCCCGCCCGAGGACGCCCTGATCCAGGTGGACGGCCTGCCGGGCCGGGTCGCTGCCAGCTCCACCCTGGCGGTGGTCGCCATCTCCATGGCCCTGGTAGCCGAGACCACCGGCGAGCTTTCCCGGCGCGGCAAGCTGCCGGAGCGGGTGTTCGTCTCGCCCAACGTCGCCGGCGTGCCCAAGACCAACAACGAGCAGGTCTTCCGCGATTACGAAAAGTTCGAAGCGGGACTGTAGGCGAAAAAGAAGCAAAGCAAAATAAAAGCGGCTTTTGAAAAGCCGCTTTTATTTTGCCATGCTCGCAGCGACCCCCTACCCAAAGAATGCGCGGCTGCTTCCGCACGCGCCTCTGCTTTGCGGCTTTGCGTCTTTGCGAGCGTTTTCTTAACTAAAACCTGCGCGGCGGCCGGGGATAGGGCTGAAACGGCGTGCGCGGCTCCGCCCCCACCCAGCCCGCCTCGGACTCCAGCCGGTTGAGCGAGCGCAGCAGGTCGAAAGTCAGCCAGCGCGAAACCTGCGGGCGGGGCAGGTATTCCCACAGCCCAAAGGGGCCCTCGGCCTGGCGCACGAACTCGATCAGCCCGGAAACGCGCCCGTCCTCCGCACCGGCCCCGATCTGGGCGCAGAGGCTCAGCAGCAGGGCCAGGTCGAAACGGGCGAAGAAGGTGAACAGCCCCCGCGCCGGCTCGGCGCCGAGCAGCCGGGCGACCTCGAAGCCCAGCGCCTGCCGCTCGCGCGTCTCGCGCCCCAGCAGCAGGTCCAGGGCGCGGCGGGCTTCGGGTCCGGCGCGCAGCTCGGGATGCAGGGCCAGGCAGAGCAGCGCGCCGGTGGTATTGGAGCGGCAGCCCCAGCGCGAGTGAGCCAGGCGGCGGTAGCCCGCCACGAAGCCGTACACCCCGCTCGCTTTCCCGGTGGGCCAGGCGCCGTCGGGCAGGCGCTGTTCCAGCAGCCAGGCGTAGGCGCGCCCGGCGCGCGGGTCCTGCGCGTACCCGCAGGCTGCCAGGCCGCGCAGGGGCAGCGCCGTCTGGAGCGGGACCAGGTCGTAGCTCCGGTCCTGCTCCCCGTGGGCCCGCTCCCGGACCAGGGGCCAGGAGCCGTCCGCGGCCTGCCGTGAGAACAGGTACTCCGCCCCGCGCTGCACCGCCGGCTCATCAGGGCCGAACCCGAGGTATCCCAGGCGCGCCAGGGCCAGGGCGGTGGTTTTGAGCACCGCGCCCTCGCCCAGGTCCGCCTTCCAGGAGCCGTCCGCCTGCTGCGCGGCCAGCAGTTCCGCCGCCAGGGGGTCTTCCCGGCGCATGCCCTCCAGCTCGCGCGCTTCGGGGTGCTCTTCCGGCAGCCCGAAGAGCTCGCGCAGGGCCAGCCAGCGCAGGCAGGGGGAGGGGTCGGCCAGCAGGAGCGGGGCCCAGGTCATACCGCCTCGCCTCTCTCCGCCAGCGCCTGGCGCAGGTAGGGGGCGATGGGGGTCTCCCCCGCGGCCAGCGCGGCGGGTGTCCCCGCCGCGATCACCCGCCCGCCCTGCGGCCCGCCGCCCGGGCCCAGCTCCACCAGCCAATCGCAGGCGGCCAGCAGGTGGGTGTGGTGCTCCACCAGGATCACAGAACCGCCTCCCCCGCCCGCCTCCGGGGGCGCAGCCAGCCGCTCCAGCACCCCCGCCAGGCGCCGCACGTCCTCCAGGTGCAGCCCGACGGTGGGCTCGTCCAGCAGGTACAGGGTCCCGGGCGCGGGCCGCTTCGCCAGCTCGCGGGCGAGCTTCAGCCGCTGGGCCTCCCCGCCCGAGAGGGCCTGCCCCGGCTGGCGCAGCGCCAGGTAGCCCAGCCCGGCCTCCAGGGCGGCTTGCAGCGGGCGGGCGAGGGCCTCCTCCTCGCCAAACAGGCCCAGGACCTCCTCCAGGGTCAGCGCGTAGACCTCCGGCAGGGCCAGGCCCTGCAGCCGCACCTGCCAGGCTTCCGCCACGCAGCCCGTGCCGCGGCAGGTCTCGCAGGGGAGGTGCACGGCGGGCAGGAAGCCCATGTCCAGGCTAGTCATGCCGCGCCCGCCGCAGGCGGAGCAGCGCGCCTCGAGCTGCTCCAGGCCGATCCCCAGGGCGTGGGCGTCCTCCGAATCGGCGAAGAGCCTGCGCAGGGGAGGCTCCAGGCCCAGGTAGGCGGCGGGGCTGGTGATGCCCGCCTTCGTCTGATCCACCAGCACCACCCGCGCCGGCGCGCCCTCGATGCGCTCGTGCTTCCCGGGCGCCGCCGGTTCGTGAGCCACCGAAGTGGTCTGCTTTTTGGGCGCCAGGGCCCGCCCCAGCGTGTCCATAATCAGGCTGCTCTTCCCCGACCCTGAGACGCCGCACACCCCCGCCAGCACGCCCAGGGGCAGGTCCAGGCGCTCGATCTGCAGGTTGTTCTCCCTGGCCCCGTAAATGCTCATCCGGCCCGAGGGCCGGCGGGCGGCGGCTTTTTTCGGGAAGCGCCGCTCCCCGTTCAGCCAGGCCGCGGTCACGCCCCCCTGGGCCGCCAGCGCCTCGGGCCTGCCCTGCGCCACCACCCGCCCGCCGGCCCTCCCCGCACCGGGGCCCAGGTCAATCAGGTGATCGGCGGCGCACAGCGCCAGGGGGTCGTGCTCCACCACAATCACCGTGTTGCCCTCCCGGCGCAGCTCGCCCAGGGCCTCCAGCAGCGCGCCGACCTCGCCCGGGTGCAGCCCGCGCGTGGGCTCGTCCAGCAGCAGCGTCAGCCCGGTCAGGCTGCTGCCCAGCAGTCCTGCCAGCCGCACCCGCTGAGCCTCCCCGGCCGAAAGCGTCCCCGCCACCCGGTCCAGGTGCAGGTAGCCCAACCCGACCTGGATGAGGAATTTCAGGCGCCGCAGGGCCGCCTCCAGGCTGCCGAACAGCAGGGGGCGCCGGTCCTCCGGCGCCTGCAGGCCGTTTAACACGCTCTCCAGCTCCCACAGGGGCATCTGGCTGAGCTGGTGCAGGTCGAAGCCGCCCAGGCGCACCGCCAGGTATTCGGGGCGCAGGCGCCTGCCCTCGCACTCCGGACAGGGCACGATATCGGAATACGTGCCGCCCACATCCCAATCGCGGATCAAACCGTAAAAACCGGGGAACACCAGCGGCCCGGACCGCTCGGTGCCCGAGCGCCCGACCAGGATCACCTGCAGCGGCTCCGGGTCCCCATACAGAAAGGCCTGCTGCGCCTCGGGAGACATGGCCTCCCAGGGGGTGGTTTCGGGGTCAAAACCATAGCGCTCGGCCAGGGCGCGCACCATATAATAGCCGTGGTTGAGGGGCTGGCACAGGTAGCCTTTGGGGAAAAAGCCGGGGGAGTACATGGCGCCCGCGCAGAGCGGTTTTTCCGGGTGGAGGATCAGCCTGGAGGGGGCCGGCGAGAGCAGCGTGCCGACCCCGTTGCACTTCAGGCAGGCGGAGGCGTAATTGGCCGGGGAGAAATAGCGCGGCCGGGCGATTGGGGCGCTGGCGCCGCAGGCCGGGCAGGTCCACTGCTCCCCGCGCTGCATCGGGCTCCCGCATTCCAGGCAGGCACGCTCCCCCAGGGCATAGAGCAGCACGGCCAGGTGGTGGGCGAGCCCGGTGGCGGTGCCCGCCGTCGCCCGGCGCGAATAGACCAGGCGCTCGGGGCCGACCGGGAGGGCCGCGCCCAGGCCGGTGATGGCATCCACCCCGGCCTCCGGCCCCTCGTGCACCCCCTGCCGCTCGTACATGGACAGGGTCTCCAGGAAGCGGCGGCGCGCCTCGCTCTCCAGCACATCCTTTACCAGGCTGGATTTTCCCGAGCCCGACACCCCGGTCACCACCGTCAGGGCCCCCTTGGGGATATCCACGTCCACCGCCTGCAGGTTGTGGCTGCGGGCGCCGCGGATCGAGATGGCCGCGGAGCTGCGGAAGCGGTTTTCCGCCAGCCCCTCCCTGGGCCGCAGCGCGGCCTCGGCGCGCAGCGCCCGGGCGGTGGGGCTGAGGTCTTTCCCCTCCTGCTCCAGCAGCCCGGCGGGCGGTCCGGCGTACAGGCAGCGCCCGCCCTCCGGCCCCGCTCCGGGCCCCAGCTCGATCAGCCAGTCGGCCGCCCTCAGGACGTCCGCGTTGTGCTCGACCACCACCACCGTGGCGCCGGCCCGCGCCAGGCGGTCGAAGATGGACAGCAGGCCCGCCAGGTCCTGCGGGTGCAGCCCGGTGGAGGGCTCGTCCAGCGCCAGCAGCTGGCGGGACAGGGTCTTCCCCCCCAGGTAGCGCGCCAGCTTCACCCGCTGGGCCTCGCCCCCCGAAAGGGTGGGCGAGGGCTGCCCGAGCGGCAGGTAGCCCAGACCGGTGTCGATCAGCGCCTGCAGGATGCGCAGGGCGGCCTCCCGCTCGCGGGGGCTCAGGTGGGTCTGCCCGGCGATCAGGGGCATGGCCTCCGCCGCCGGCAGGCTGTAAAAATCGGCGATCGAGAGGGCGCGGCCGCCAAAATCCACCCGCGCCGCCAGCACCTCCTCCGAAAAACGCAGCCCCTCGCAGTCGGGGCAGGGCAGCCAGGCGGAGGGCAGGTAGCGCATGGGCGTCTCGATCGCGCCCAGCCCGGCGCAGGTCGGGCAGGCGCCCTCCGGGCGGTTGAACGAAAAATGGGAGGCCGACAGGCCCGTGGCCGCGGCGAACAGGTCGCGCACGCTGTCGGACAGCTTCGTGTAGGTCGCCGGGTTGGAGCGCGGGTTGCGCCCGATCGGGCTCTGGTCCACCAGGACCGGCTCCAGCCGCGGCCCTTCGACCTCCCGGCAGCCCACCGGCGCGCCCTCCTTCAGCGAGGCGACCAGCACCTCCTCCACCAGCGTGCTCTTGCCCGAGCCCGATACCCCTGCCAGGGCGGTCAGCCGCCCCAGGGGGATGGCAACCTCAATCTCTTTCAGGTTGCGCAGGCTCACCCCGCGCAGGGTGATGAACCGCTCCGGCGCGGGGCGCGCCGGGGGGAGCTCCGGGCGCCGGCGCAGGCTGAAGTAGCGTCCGGTGGGCGTATCGCTCTCCCAGAGCTGCGCCGGGGCGCCCTGAAAGATCACCCGCCCGCCCTGCGCGCCGGCGCCCGGCCCCAGGTCCACCGCCTGGTCGGCCTCGGCCGCCGCCAGCCGGTCGTGCTCGACGAAGACCACCGGCCCCGCCAGCGCGCGCAGGGCGGGCAGCAGGCGCTGCACGTCGGCCGGGTGCAGCCCGACCGTGGGCTCGTCCAGCACGTGCAGCATATCCTCCAGCCGGCTGACCAGGGCCAGGGCCAGGCGCACACGCTGGGCCTCGCCGCGCGACAGGGTGGGCGAGGGCCGGTCCAGAGTGAGGTAGCCCAGGCCCACCTGCTGCAGGGCCTCCAGCCTGCGAACGATCTCCGCCCGCAGCCGGCCCGCCGAGGAGGGCAGGCGCGCCGCCGCCAGCAGCGCCGCGGCCCGGTCCACGCTCAGGGCCAGCAGCTCGGGCAGGCGCAGCCCCTCCCAGGTAACCGCGGCCGCCTGGGGCGGCAGGCCCGTGCCCGCGCAGGCCTCGCAGCCCGCCCCCTCGCACGCCGGGCAGGGACGGTTGAAATGCGCCGGCTGCAGCTCGTCGAACCAGCTCCCGCAGCGCGGGCAGGCCGGGGCCCGGGCGAAGCTCTCCTCGCCCCCCTCCCACAGCGCCAGCAGCGAGAGCGCGCCCAGCCCGGCCGCCTGACGCACGGCGTCCCTGGCCTCCGCCGGTGGGGCGTCTGCCTCCAGCCGCGCCAGGACGAGGTCCAGGTCGTGCGGGCGGGCGGGGTCGAGGGGCGCCCCCTCCCAGGGCGCGCCGTCCACCCGCAGGCTCTCCACCCCCTTCAACGCCCGCAGGTGCTCCAGGAGCGTCCCGTGGCTGCCCGGGACGCCGCTCAGCAGCGGCGCGGCCGCGGTCACCGGCCCCCGGGCGGCCAGGGCCAGCAGGCTTTCTACAATCTCGTCCTCGCTCAGCACGGACAGCTCGCTCCCGCAGTGCGGGCAGCGGCGGCGCCCGAAGCGCGCGTACAGCAGCCTCAGGAAAGGGTGCAGGCCCGAGGCGGTGCACAGGGTCGAGTTGGGGTTCTGGTTGAGCAGGTTCTGGCCCACCCCCACCGCCGGCCCCAACCCGGTGATCTCCCTCACCTGCGCCGGGTTCAGCCGGGCCCCGACCTGGCCGAGCGAAAAGACCTCCAGGAAGCGGCGGCGGGATTCGTGATAGAGGGTATCGAAAACCAGGGAGGTTTTGCCCGACCCGGACACTCCGGTGACGACGGTCAGCCCGTCCCCGATCTCGAGGCTCACGCCCTGCAGGTTGTGCTCCCGCGCTTCGCGGATCTGGATGGTCATGCTCGGTTCTCCGGTAGGGTCCTGAAGCCGAGTGTACCACAGCCAGAAGCTGCCATACCAATAAGCGGTTCGTGCGGAGGCCGCACAAACCGCTAAATTGGGCCGGGCTCACGATGCGCGGCGGTTTTTTTACGCCGGCCGCCATTATTCGCTACCCGGGCGCATGATAGAATTAGCCAGGCGCCCGCATAACCGTTCAGGTTCAGCACACCCAGCCTATGAAACGTTCGGTTTACATCGCCTATACCGGAGGGACGATCGGCATGGAGAGGACGGGCCGGGGCTATCTCCCCGCGCCCGGCTCGCTGGCGGCGCTGATGGAGGCCATGCCCGAGTTCGCGCGCCCGGAGATGCCGGCCTACACCATCCACGAATTCGAGCCCCTGCTGGACTCTTCCAATATCCTGCCCGACGACTGGTGGACCATCGCCCAGGATATCGCCGCCCACTACGACGAGTACGACGGTTTCGTCGTCCTGCACGGCACCGACACCATGGCCTACACCGCCTCTGCCCTGGCTTTTATGCTCCACGGGCTGCGCAAACCGGTGATCCTGACCGGGTCCCAGATCCCCCTGTGCGAGCTGCGCAGCGACGCGCGCGAGAACCTGATCTCCAGCCTGTTGATCGCCTCCCGCTACCCCATCCCGGAGGTGTGCCTGTATTTCCACAACCGCCTGCTGCGCGGCTGCCGCGCGGTCAAGGTGAGCGCCGACGGGCTGGAGGCCTTCGCCTCGCCCAATTACCCGCCCCTGGGCGAGGTGGGGGTGAACATTGACGTCGCCTGGGAGAATATCCTGCCTGCCCCGAGGCCGGAGGCGCCCCTCAAAGTGCGCCCTATCAACCGCTCTTACGTGGGCGCGCTGCGGCTGTTCCCCGGCATCTCCGCCCGGGTGCTGCACAACCTGCTGCAGCCGCCGCTGCAGGGCCTGGTGCTGGAGGCCTACGGGGTGGGCAACGCCCCGGACCGCGACCCCGAGTTCCTGGAAGTGCTCCGGGAGGCCACCGGGCGGGGGGTGATCGTGGTGGACTGCACCCAGTGCCTGCAGGGCAGCGTGGACCTGGACGGGTACGCCACCGGTTCGGCCTTGAAGAACGCCGGGGTGATCAGCGGCTACGATATGACCAGCGAGGCGGCCCTGGCGAAGCTGTATTACCTGTTCAGCAGCGGGTATCCCCCCGAAGAAGTGAAAGCGCGCATGACCACCAGCCTGCGGGGCGAGCTGACGCTTCAATAAGCGCCCTCGCCGCGCAGGACGCAGGGGAGCGTGCGCAGCAGAATGATCAGGTCGCCCCGCAGGCTGCGCCGCTCCAGGTAGAGGGCGTCCAGCCGCGCCCGCTCTGCAAAGGAGGTCAGGTTGCGGCCCTGCACCTGCCACAGTCCGGTCAGCCCGGGCCTCACGCGCCGGTAAGCCTCGAAGGCCGGACCGTAGGCCTCGCGCTGGGAGGGCAGGATCGGGCGCGGGCCCACCAGACTCATCTCCCCCCGCAGCACGTTCACCAGTTGAGGCAGTTCGTCCAGGCTGAAGCGGCGCAGAAAGCGCCCGCTGCGGGTCAGGCGCGGGTCCTGCCACAGCTTGCCAAACTGCTCCCACGACAGGCGGCGGGCGGGGTCATCCTGCAGCAGGAGGGGCAGCTCCATCTCGGCCCCCGGGCGCATGGTGCGGAACTTCAACAGGCGGAAGGGCCGCCCCCCGCG
Source organism: Chloroflexota bacterium (assembly GCA_023395675.1). Classification (GTDB taxonomy): domain Bacteria; phylum Chloroflexota; class Anaerolineae; order Anaerolineales; family UBA4823; genus JAEWYL01. Next base: position 31,979 of record JAEWYL010000318.1, read on the forward strand.
CCCCAACCGCTCCTGGCGGAAGAGCACCGGGCCGGGCGAGTCCAGCCGCACCGCGGCCGCGACCAGCAGCAGGAGCGGCAGCGCCAGCGCCAGGGCCAGCAGCGCGAGGAAGAGGTCCAGGGCCCGGCGCAGCGCCTCCTCCCGGCCCCCGGCCCAACCCGAAGGCAGCAGCCGCTCAAGCCCGGCGCTGAGGTTCATCCTCGCCTCCCGGCAGCCGGCCCTCGCACACCGCCCGCACCGCCTGCGCCAGCTCGCGCCGGAAGCGTCCGGCGGAGAAGCGTTCGGCCCAGGCGCGCAGCGCGCCGGGCCTGAAGCCCGCCTCGCAGCGCTCGAACTCCGCCACGGCCTCCGCCAGGCTCCCGGCGCTCTGCTCGGGGAACAGCAGCCCGGTGCGGCCCGGCAGCACGGTCTCGCCCGCCCCGCCCCCGGCGTAGGCGATCACCGGGCAGCCGGCAGCCTGGGCCTCCACCAGGCTGATGCCGAAATCCTCCTCCCCGGCGTGCACCAGCGCCCTTGCCCGCTCGAACAGCCGGGCCGCCTCCGGGTCCGCCAATCGCCCCAGAAAGCGGACATTGGGCCGCGCCGCCCGCTCCAGCCGGGCCCGCTGGCTGCCCTCGCCCACCACCAGCAGCGGGCGGTTCAGGCGGTTGAACGCCTCCACCACCAGGTCCAGGCGCTTGTGCGGCTCCAGGCGCGAGACTGCCAGGTAGAAAGCCTCCCGCGCCGGGGCGGGGCGGAAGCGCCCGGTCTCTACCGGGGGGTAGAGCACCCCCACCGGCCGGCCGTACAGCCCGCGCGCCAGGCGCGCCACCCAGGCGGAGACCGCCAGCAGCGCGTCCGGGCGGGCGGCGGCGGCCGCATCCCAGCGGCGGAACCCGCCCAGCGCCCGCTGCAGCAGGCGCGCTCTGACCCCGCTCCCCTGCGCCAGCGGGTGGCTCTCATGGTAAGCCAGGCGCAGGGGGGTGTAGAACAGGGCCAGGTGGAGCTGCCCGGGACGGGTGCGGGCGCCGTGGGCCGCGGCGTAGCTGAACGAGAGCACCAGGTCGAACTCGCGCAGGTCCAGGCTCTCCACCGCCCGGGGATAGAGCGGGAAGAACAGGCGGTGGTAGCGCTGCGCGCCCGGCAGGCGGTTCAGGAAGGAGGCGCGCGCCGGGACGCCTTCCAGCGGCGTGCCGGCGAAGGCCGAGGGCCGGTGGATCAGGGTGTAGAGCTGCGCCCGGGGGAAAACCCGCCGGGCCTGGACCAGCACCCGCTCGGCCCCGCCGAAAAACGGCAGGGCGTCTTGCACCAGCGCCGTCTTGAGACTGGGCTGCACGCCTGGTTCCCCCATCACGCCAGCCCTTCCAGCAGTTCCCGCACCCGGGCAGCGGAGCGCTCCCAGGGGAAGCAGGCGGCGCGCTCCTGGCCCGCCCGGCGCAGGTCTTCCCGGCCCGCCGCCTGCAGCAGGGCGCCGGAGATCGCCTCCGGCGAGAGCGGGTCGAACAGCAGGGCCGCGCCCCCGGCCAGCTCGGGCAGCGCGCCGCAGGCGGAGGCCGCCGCCGGCGCGCCGCAGGCCAGCGCCTCCAGCAGGGGCAGGCCGAAGCCCTCATCCAGCGAGGGCAGCACAAAGGCCGCCGCCCCGCTGTACAGGGCCGGGAGCAGCCGCTCGGGCACGTACCCCAGGCGAACCGCTCGCGGCGGCAGCGGCCCCGGCGCCTCCCGGCGGAACTGCACGCCCGGCGCCCCCGCCAGGGCCAGGGTGAAACCGGGCAGGGCGGGCGCGGCCAGCTCCCAGGCCGCCAGCAGGCGGGCGTGGTTCTTGCGCGGCTGCAGGCTGCCCACCGAGAGGAGGTAGCGTTCGGGCAGCCCCAGGGCCAGCCGGGCGCGCTCGACCTCCTCCCGCCCCCGGGGGTAAAAGACCTGCCGGTCCACCCCGCCGGGCACAACTTCCAGCCTGCCCGCCAGCCAGGGGTAGCGCCCGAGCAGGGCCTGCCGCACGGCGCGGGAAGGCACGGCCACCCGCCCGGCGCGGGCCAGCAGAGGCGGCAGCAGGGCGCGGTACAGGGCGGCGAAAACGGGGTGGTACCACTCCGGGTGCTCCAGCGGGCCGGGGTCGTGTACGCTCACCACCTGGCGCGGGTGGGCCAGCGGGCCGCTGTTCGCCGGCGACCAGAGCGCGCTCCCCCGCCCCGCCCGCAGGGGCAGGACCGCCTGCTCCCACAGGTGCCCGAGCGGCCCCCGCAGCCGCGCAGGCGGGCGTAGCACGCGCACCCCTCCCCCCAGACGCCGGGTGATCTCGGAGGCGTAGCGTTCCACACCGGTGACGCGCCGCCCGAGGGCGCGCCCGTTCACCGCAAGGCTCCATTCCCCTTTCATACTCATGTGTACGGGAAATGCTGGGGCCTGGATCCACAGGCTGCCGCCCCGGTCCATCTTCCGCGGTTGAAAACCGTGTTTCCAATTCGTCCGTATGATCAAATAAGTGATTCTCGCTCAGTTGGTGAACGGAAACCTCCGCCGCAGGGGCTGCACCCGTTGTTGGAGGATTATCTCAGGAACCAGTTCGCGAAGCTGTTTTGTTGTGCAGGGCCCTTTCGGCGCTCTGCACGACAAAATGAATTCTTCTAAGGGGTGAGTTTTGTTTTCCGAACGACTGTGGGGCCAAGCCCCATAATCACTCGGAAACCGGTTCCTCTGAATTTAGCGAGAAGACCGCGAAGTCACCAAAAAGGGGAAATCGATTTTGAGGACCGTAGCTGACGAAAGGGGGAGAGAATCCACACGCCTGAGCGCCGGGGGTAAAGCGCTCGTTCCCGGGCGCTTCTCGGGCCTGGGACTGGCGCGCGGCCGGGCAGGGCTGGCCGCGCTGGCCCTCCTGGCGGCGCGGGCGGCTTTCGCCCTCACCCTGGCTGCCAGCCCCTGGCGCTACCGCAGGCTGCTGCTGGAGCGCGAGCTCCCGCCGGTCTACGGCGACTATACCGACTTCCTGCTCTTCGTCCCGGACCGCCTGCTGCTGGCCGTCCTGCTCCTGTGGGCGTTGAGCCTGGCCCTGAGGCCGCGCCGCCTCTCCCCCGGGCCGCTCTTCCTCGCCCTGCCCATCGCCGGCCTGACCCTGGCGGGGGCGGCGAGCATCCCCTTCTCGGTGGACCCCGCCCTTTCGGCTTACCACGCCCTGCGCCTGCTGGCGCTGCTGGGCTTCTACCTGTTCTGCGTGAATGAGATCCGCTCTCTGGGCGAGGCGCTCGCCGGCGCCGGGCTGCTGGTGTTCTCGCAGGGCGCGGTGGGCGTGGCCCAGGTGCTGTCGCAGCGCTCGCTGGGGCTGGAGCGCTGGGGCGAGTACAGCCTGGACCCGGCCTGGAGCGGGGTGAGCATCGTCTGGTCCGGCACGCTGCGCTCTCTGCGCGCCTACGGCCTGTCCGACCACCCGAACATCCTGGGCGGCTGCCTGGCTTTCTCGCTGCTCCTGCTGGCGGCGGTCTACATCCCGACTTCCGGGTCCCGCTGGAAGCCGCTGCTGGGCGGGCTGTTCGGGCTGGGCGCTCTGGCCCTGCTGCTGACTTACTCCCGTTCGGCCTGGGCCGCCTTCCTGGCGGGGATGCTCTTCCTCGGGCTGGGACTCTCCGGCAGCAGGCGGCGGGCGGCCCGGCAGTGGCTGGCCCTGAACCTGGGCGCCCTGGCCCTGCTGGTCCCCTTCCTGCTGCACTCGGCCCCCTTCCTGGCGCCCCGCCTGGGGCTGCCGGCGGGCGAGGCCGGCGCCCCGGGGCAGGCGCAGGCACTCGGCGAGCGCGCCCTGCTCAACGGCTGGGCCAATGAGCTCTTCGCCTCCCGGCCCCTGACCGGGGTCGGGCTGGGCGCCTTCCCCTCCGCCCTGCACGCGCACTACCCCGGCCTGGGGCTGAACTACCAGCCCGCCCACTTCGTGCTGCTGGACGTGGCCGCCGAGACGGGGATTTTCGGGGCGGTCTTCTACACCCTGCTGCTGGCAGGACCCTGGCTGGCCCTCCTGCTGCGGCGCAGGTCCCTGCGCTTTTCGCCCTTCCTGCTGGCCGCCTCCGCCCTGCTGCTCGCCGTCAGCCTGGTGGGCCTGTTCGATTACTACACCTGGCTGCTGGTCCCCGGGCGGATCTGGGCCTGGCTGGCCTGGGGTCTCTGGGCCTGCGCCTACCGCCTGGACCTGCAGCCCGCCCGTATCCACTGACGCTGCTCTCTCGATCCCAATTATGATTGATCTACTCTTCATCCCCATCGCCATCGTTTACCTGCTGGTCGTCCTGACCCTGTTTATCTACGGGCTCAACTTCTTCTACCTGACCTACATCTCCTTACGCCGGGGGAGCCGGCAGGCGCCGCCGCCCGCCCTCGATAGCCTCCCTCCCGTCACCATCCAGCTCCCCATCTACAACGAGATGTACGTCGCCGAACGCCTGATCTCCGCCGCGGCCTCCCTGGATTACCCGCCCGAACTGCTCCAGATCCAGGTGCTGGACGACTCGACGGACGAGACCGCCGCCCTGGCCGCCGCCCAGGTCGCCCGCCTGCAGCGAAATGGGGTGGATATCCAGCACCTGCACCGCCGGGAGCGCACGGGCTACAAAGCCGGGGCGCTGGGAGCCGGCACCCAGCAGGCGCGCGGGGAGTTCATCGCCATTTTCGACGCCGATTTCATCCCCCCGCCCGATTTCCTGCGCCGCACCCTGCCCCATTTCGCCCGCCCGGAGGTGGCTTTCGTCCAGACCCGCTGGGGGCACGTCAACCGCAACTACTCTTTCCTCACCTTTCTCCAGTCCCTGGCGATCGACGCCCATTTTATGGTCGAGCAGCACGCCCGCTTCAGCGCCGGGCACTGGTTCAACTTCAACGGCACCGCCGGCATCTGGCGCCGCGCCGCCCTGCTGGACGCCGGCGGCTGGAAGGCGGATACCCTGACCGAAGACCTGGACCTCTCGTACCGGGCGTTCTTCAAGGGCTGGCGGGCGGTTTACCTGCGCGTGGTGGAGGTGCCGGCGGAACTGCCGGTGAGCTTCAACGCCTACCGCCGCCAGCAGGGGCGCTGGGCGCGCGGCAGCCTGGAATGCGCCCAGAAGTTCATCCCCCGGCTCTGGAGCGCCCCGCTCCCCCTGCGGGATAAGCTGGAAGGCACCCTGCACCTGACCGGTTACTGCGTCCACCTGCTGCTGGCGGCCCTGGTCTTCCTCTACCCCCTGGTGCTGCTCATCAGCCGCGAGTACCCGGCCCTCATCTCGCTGTTCGGGATCGGCGCCCTCTTCAACCTGACCGCCTTCGCCCCCACCCTCTTCTTCCTGGTCGCCGAGGGGCAGCTCGGAAACCGCCCCTGGCGCCGGCTTCCATCCATCCTCTTCGTCTCCGCCCTGGGCGCCGGGATGATGGTGAACACCCTGCGCGCCGCGGCGGGCATCCTGGCGGGCCACCGGGCGGCTTTCGAGCGCACCCCCAAATACGGCATCCGCCGGCGCAGCCAGAGCTGGACGAACCGCTCCTACCAGATCAAGCTGGACCCGATCGTCTTCGTGGAGCTGGGCTTCGCCCTGGGCAACGCCGGTACCCTGGCCCTGGCCCTGCACCTGCAGAACTGGATGATCGCCTTCTACACCGGGCTGTTCCTGTGCGGGCTGCTCTTTACCTCCGGCGTCACCCTGGCCCAAAGCCTGTCGGTCGCCCGCCGCAGGGCTCGCCCCGGCGCGCTGCAGGAGGAGGGCCTGTGAGCGCCCTGCGCCTCGCCCCGGTCCCGGTTCTGCAGACCGCCCCCCACCGCCTGCGGGAGGCCATCCTGCGCGCCGCCGCCTACGCCGACGTCTTCGATTTCCCCCTCACCCTGTTCGAGCTGCACCGCTACCTGGTAGGCGTCCCGGCCTCTCCCGGCGAGACGGCCTCCGCCCTGGCGGGCGAGCTCGGCCCCGGCGGGAGGCTGCGCCTGGTGGACGGCCTGGTCTGCCTGCGCGGGCGGGAAGGGCTGGCCCCCCTGCGCCGGGAGCGGGCCGGACGCTCCGCTCGCTGCTGGCCGCGCGCCCTGCAGTACGGGCGGGCGCTGGCCCGCCTCCCCTTCGTGCGCATGGTGGCCCTCACCGGTTCCCTGGCGGCCTGGAACCTGGGCACGGGCGGCGATCTAGACTACCTGGTGGTGACCGCCCCGCGCCGCCTGTGGCTCTGCCGGGGCCTGGCCGTCCTGCTCGTGCGCTGGGCCGCCGTCCGGGGGGAGCGCCTGTGCCCGAATTATTTCCTGGACGAAGATTCGCTCCGCACCGGCCCGCAGGACCTCTACCAGGCCCACGAGCTGGCGCAGATGGTCCCCCTCTCCGGCCTGCCGGTCTACGCCCGCATGCGCCTGGAGAACGCCTGGTCCCTGCGCTTCCTGCCCAACGCCTCCGGCCCGCCCCCCCTGACCCCGCGCCGCGCGCCCGCCTCCACCGGCCGGGCGAAAGAGGCGCTGGAGGCCGCCCTGGGCGGCAGGCTGGGGTCTAAGTTGGACGCCTGGGAGATGAGGCGCAAAATCCGGCGCCTGGAAGCCGGCGCCGGGGAGGGGACGGAGGCCTTATTCTGCGCCGGGCAGTGCAAGGGGCATCTGGAAGGGCACGCCGGGCGGGCCCTCGCCGCCTACGCTGCCCGGCTGGAGCGCCTGGGCCTGCCGCCCGAGACCGGTGGGCAGTTCCCCAGCTAGAACGAAGATGACCGATATCCTTTTTGGACAGTCCTACTACCTGAGGTTCGACCCCAAACTGTGGGAGGCCATGCAGCCCTACCCCCCCCTGGGGACCCTGTACGCCGCCGCCTGGCTGCGCAGCCTGGGGTACGAGGTGGCCCTGTTCGACGCCATGCTGGCCGGCTCGGAGGAGGAATGGGCCCGGGCTCTGGACGCCCACCGGCCGCGCCTGGCTGTGCTCTACGAGGACAACTTCAACTACCTTTCGAAGATGTGCCTGCTGCGCATGCGCCAGGCGGCCCTGCGCATGATCGGCATGGCCCGGGCGCGCGGCTGCCAGGTGATCGCGGCCGGGGCCGACGCCAGCGACCACCCCGAGCTCTACCTGCAAGCCGGGGCGGATTTCGTCCTCCTGGGCGAGGGCGAGCTCACCCTGGGCGAGCTCGCCGCCCACCTGAGCGGCCGTGAGGCCCCGCCCCCGGGCGAAATCCCCGGCCTCGCCTTCCTGGAGCCGGATGGAAGCGGCGCCCTCCACCGCACCCGGCCTCGCCCGGCCCTGCGCGACCTGGACAGCCTGCCCTTCCCCGCCTGGGACCTGGTGGACATGGAGCGCTACCGGGGCCTCTGGCTGCGCCGGCACGGCTATTTCTCCCTCAACCTGGCCACCACGCGCGGCTGCCCCTTCCACTGCAACTGGTGCGCCAAGCCCATCTGGGGCCAGCGCTACAACAGCCGCAGCCCCGAAAACGCCGCCGCCGAGCTCAAACTGCTGAAGGAGCGCTACGCGCCCGACCATATCTGGATCGTGGACGATATTTTTGGGTTGAAGCCCGGCTGGGCGGCGGAATTCGCCCACCGGGTGCAGGCGAACGGGGCGCGCACACCCTTCAAGAGCCTGAACCGCGCCGACCTGCTCTTGCGCCCGGGGGAAATCGAGGCCCTCAAGCGAGCCGGCTGCGAGACGGTCTGGATGGGGGCCGAGTCCGGCTCGCAGGCCGTCCTGGACGCCATGGATAAGGGCCTCCGGGTGGAGGCCATCTACACCGCCACCGCGCACCTGCGCCGGGCGGGCATCCGGGTCGGCTTTTTCCTGCAGTTCGGCTACCCGGGCGAGACTCTGGAGGATATCCGCCGCACCCTGCGGATGGCGGCCGAATGCGACCCCGACGACATCGGCATCTCCGTCTCCTACCCCCTGCCCGGCACGCCGTTTTTCGAGATGGTGCGCGCCCGCCTGGGCGAGCGGCAGAACTGGCAGGACTCGGGCGACCTGGCGATGCTCTACCAGGGCCCTTACAGCACCGCTTTCTACCGCCAGCTCCACCGGGTGGCGCACCTGGAGCACCGCCGGCGCAGGGCGCTGGGGGTCCTGCGCGGCAAAGCCCCTCCGGCGCGCGCCTCCGCCAGGCCGGCCCCGCGCTGGCGCAGCCTGGCGCGCCTTGGGCTGGACAGCGCCCGCCTGCTGCCGGCGCGCCTGCGCCTGCGCTGGCTTGCCCGCCGCTCCAACCCGCTGATCGAGCCCCTCCCCGCGCGCCTGCCCCCCTCCGAGGCCGCTGTGCCCACCCGGCAGGAGACCTGATGGCCTCCCCCTCCCCCACCCCGCCCCCGGAGAGCCCCCCGACCGGCGTACGCCGTCCGGGACAGGAATGGGCCCAGGTGGCCGAGGCTTTCGGGCGCAAGGCCGCCCTCTACGATGCCTTCGGGCAGGACCATCCCATCCTGGAACGCATGCGCGCCCGGGTGCGCCGCCAGGTGGAGAGCCTGCTGCCCGCCGGGGGACGCCTGCTGGAGATCAACGCCGGGACCGGGGCCGACGCGGCCTACTTCGCCGCCCGCGGCTGCCGGGTGCACGCCACCGACCTCTCCGGCGCGATGGTGGCCCGCATCCGGGCTCGCATCGCCGGGGGCGGCTTCGAGGGCCGGCTGAGCGCGCAGCAGCTCTCCTTCTACGACCTGCAGCGGGCCGCGCCCGGGCCTTACGACGGCGTGCTCTCCAATATGGGCGGGGTGAACTGCGCCGGGGAGCTGGCCCCCATCGCCCGCGGCCTGGAGCGGCTGCTGGCGCCCGGCGCGGCGGCGGTGTGGGTGGTGATGCCCCCGCTCTGCCTGTGGGAGCTGGCCCAGGCGGCGCGCGCCGATTTCCGCCTGGCTTTCCGCCGCCTGCGGCGCGGCGGCGTGCTCGCCCGGGTGGAGGGGCTGCCCGTGCGCACCCACTACTACAGCCCCGGGCAGGTGCTGGACGCCTTCGGCCCGCGTTTCAGGCTCCTGAACCTGCAGGGCCTGTCCGTCTTCACCCCCCCGGCGGACCACAAGGAATTCCCGGCGCGCCGCCCGCGCCTGTACCGGCTGCTGTGCGCCCTGGACGAGCGCCTGGCGGGCCGCTTCCCCTTCCACAGCCTGGGCGATTTCTTCCTGATCGCCCTGCGCTACGAGCCGTGATGCGCGCTGCCGCCCCGCTCCTCCCGCTCGCCTGTCCGGCCTGCCGCACGCCGCTGGAACCCTCCCCCGGCGGGATGGCTTGCCCGCGGGACAGGCGCGTTTTCGCGCCGGCGGGCGGCGTCTGGCGCTGCCTGCTGCCCGAGCGCGAGGCCCATTATGCCCGCTTCCTGCGCGAATACGAGTTCATCCGGGAGGCCGAGGGGCGCGGCTCGCCGGACCCGGCCTATTACCGCGCCCTGCCCTACGCCGACCTGAGCGGGCGCGATCCGGAGGGCTGGCAGCAGCGGGCGCGCAGCTTCACCCGCTTTGTGCGCCGGGTGCTGGAGGCGGAGGAGAAAAAACGCGGCCCCCGCCTGAAGGTGCTGGACCTGGGGGCCGGGAACGGCTGGCTGTCGTACCGGCTGGCGCAGAGGGGCCACCTCTGCGCCGCCCTGGACCTGCGCGCCGGAAGGCTGGACGGGCTGGGGGCGGTGGATTGCTACGAGCTGCCCATCACCGCGGTCCAGGGCGAATTCGACCGCCTCCCCTTCCCCGGCGGCTGCTTCGATCTGGCGCTTTTCAACGCCTCCCTGCACTACTCCAGCGCTTACGAAACCAGCCTGCGCGAGGCCCTGCGGGTGCTCGCCCCGGGCGGGAAGCTGGTGGTGCTGGATACGCCCCTCTACCACCGGGCGTCCAGCGGCGAGGCGATGCTGCGCGAGCGAGCGGCGCGCTTCACCCGCCGGTACGGCTTCCCCTCCGACGCGCTGGACAGCGAGGGCTTCCTTACCCCGGCGCGATTGGCGCAGCTGGAGGCCGCCGCCGGGCTGCGCTGGCGGGCGCTGCACCCGCGCCTCGGTCTGGGCTGGCGGCTGAGGCCCTGGCTGGCGCGCCTGAGGCGCAGGCGCGAGGGGGCTTCCTTCCCGGTCCTGGTCGGGCTGCCCGGGAAGGCGCAGCCGCGCTGACCGCAGGCGGCCCTCCCCGCCTCTCAGACCCTGACCTTACGCGCCGCCTTCTTCGTGAGCAGCCGGGCCCTGCGCCGCACCCGTTCCGCCTCGCGGAGGATCTCCTGCGCGCAGTACAGCACCTGCCTTGCGTCGAGCGGCTTCAGCAGGTAGCCGCTGGCGCCGTTCTGCAGCGCGCGGCGGTGGCTCTCCGCCGAATCGTCCCAGGAGAGCACCAGGACGGACAGCTCCGGGTACAGGCGGCGCAGCATGGCGATCAACCCGGCCCCATCCACATCCTGCAGCCCGAGCTCCAGGATAGCCAGGTCATAATGCCTGCCCTTCAGGGCGGCCAGGGCGCTCAGCCCGGTTTCCGCCTGTGAATACGAATAATTTAATCGCTGGAATAATGAGAACAGTGCTGGATACAGCTCTACTTCGTGGTCAATGATCAGAATAGACTTCCGCTCCTCCATGATCCTTCCCCCATCCTCATGCCGGATACAATTGGCGCCGCCACCGCAGAGCAGCAGGGCAGAGGAGAAAGCCGGCCGGCGCATATCCCCCCGTGAATCACCGGCGGACCCAAACATCCAACCGATTGTGATCATTATAACAATAACCGGGCTTCCTGGCGTAGCTTTCCTAAAAAAGCGTATTCAGTTCAATGGTCTTTTTTCAGCCCCCTTCCAATCTGTTCGTGTACTTTGCCGTCGAATAAACCCCTTGACAGGTTTATGAACCTCTTATACAATCGTAAACACTATAATTGTAACAATTATAATTTCAACGATGGGCAATAAGGGAAAGAGGCTCCCTCTTGCCGTGAAGGAGGAATCGCTGGGCCGCAGGCAGAACAGGACAGGTTCTTTATACGGGGCGATCCGGCGCATGCTCGAAGCCGGGCTGATCGAGCAGAGTCACGCGCGTCCCGACCCCGAGCTGGACGGCGAGCGCCGGCGCTGCTACGGGCGGGCGGATTTCGGGCGGCGCGTGCCAGCAGCCAGGGCGGCGCGCCTCGCCCGGGCGCCGGCGGTCATCCAGGGGAAGCGCGCGGCCGGCGGGGCCTGAAATGCGAGGCAGGCCCGGTTTATCCGACCGGCTCTACACGGCGCTGCTCCACCTGTACCCGAAAGAGTTCCGTGCAGCCTGTGCCCAACAGATGCGCCAGACGTTCCGGGATGCCTGCCGCGCCGCTTACCACCAGCACGGCGTAACAGGTCTGGCGGCTCTCTGGCTCCCTACCCTGCTGGACCTGTTGATAACGGCGTTCAAAGAGCGGGCGCGGCAAGGAGAAATCAGCATGTCGAAAGCGAGAGCAATGTCCTTGGTCGGGCCTTTGACGGTCCTGGCCGGTCTGATGTGGATGCTGGCATCTACCGGTGAACTGGTTAACCTGATTGAACCGGCCAGCGCCGATACCTTCTGGGATTTATTCTGGTTCTATCCTTCCTTTTTATCCTTGATCCCGCTCCTGTTCGCCCTGATCGGCGCCAGGCAGCGCTTCCAGCCGTCCGCAGGCGTCCCGGGCAGGCTTGGGCTGGCATTGAGCATCGCCGGCTGCGCGGGGATGATCGGAACTGTGCTGGCGAGCCTGCTGTTGGGTCTACTGGCGCCGGAGAGCGAGCAGTTTCCCTGGTTCGACTACCTGATGGCGGCCTGCCTGCTGGGCCTCATGCTCGGGCACTTCCTCTTCGGTGTGGATGCTCTGCGCTACCGCCTGCTGCCTCGCTGGAACCTGCTGCCTCTGCTGCTCAGTATCGCGGTTGTGTTCCGCTTCGCGCCGCAGTGGCTTGGTCTGCGCAACTACCACCCGCTGCAGCTGGGCGCCTACTTCCTGCACCTGGCGATCACCGGGGCCTGCTGGGTGCTGATTGGACTGGCGCTGATGGACCGGGGCCGGGAGCCGCAGCCGGATGCGGCCGCCTGAACCGGGGAGCAGTTCAACCAAAAAGCTGTGCCGGGTGCCGCCCGGCACAGCTTTTTGATTTTATTGAGCCGCTTCCCCCTGCCCGACTGCCAGGGCGATGGCGCCGAGGACGCCCGCCCGGGGGCCGAGCGCCGGCGGGACCACAAACTCCTCCATACGTTCCAGCAGCAGCGGAGACTGAACATAGCCGTTGAGCAGCGCCTGCAGCTTGCTGCGGATCAGGGGGAAGAGCTGGCCCTGCTGCATCACTCCCCCGCCCAGGATGATGCGCTGCGGGGACACGGCGCACACCAGGTTGTTGAGCGCCAGGGCGATATAGCGCGCTTCCAGCTCCCAGGCGGGATGGTCCTCCGCTAAGGTTTCCGCCGGCTGTCCCCAGCGCGCCCGCAGCGCCGGTCCGGAGGCCAGCCCTTCGAAGCAGTCGCCGTGATAGGGGCAGCTCCCGGCGAAAGGGTCCTGGTCCCGGTCGTGAGGCAGGCGCATATGACCCATCTCCGGATGCACCAGGCCGTGCAGGGGCGCCCCGTTCAAAATGCCCCCGCCGCCGATCCCGGTGCCGATGGTGAGGTATAGGCAGGAGTCCAGCCCCCGCCCGGCGCCGTAGCGGTGCTCGCCGAGCGCGGCGGCGTTCACGTCGGTCTCGATGGCGGCGGGCACGCCCAGGTTGCGGCTGAGGGTCCCGAGGATATCGGTCCAGGCCCAACCGGGCTTGGGGGTGGTGGTGATATAGCCGTAGGTGGCAGAGCGGGGATTCAGGTCCACCGGGCCGAACGAGGCGACCCCCAGCCCTCCGAGCGGGCCTTCCCGGGCGTATTTCTGGAAGAAGTCGAGTGTACTGCGCAGGGTCTCCCCCGGATCGGTGGTCGGGAAGCGGGTTTCAGCCAGGATTTGCTGGGGCCCGGAGGCCACCGCGCAGACGAACTTCGTGCCCCCCGCCTCCACGCCGGCATACAGAGTCATGCACACCTCCCTGGTAA
>JAEWYL010000321.1 GCA_023395675.1 Chloroflexota bacterium
GCCGCCCTGGCCGACGTGCTGGGCCGCTACCGGCCGACGGGCTAGTGCGCCGGCCGCTAGTCGGGTTGTCCATCCACGAACCTGTTTTGAGATCCAACATGCCTGCCGTTCAAACCGCCCAAAACGCCGTCAAGCCGATCCGCGTGGTACTCGCCAAGTTGGGGCTCGATGGCCACGATCGCGGCATCCAGGTCGTTGCCCGCGCCCTGCGCGACGCCGGCATGGAGGTGATCTACACCGGGCTGCGCCAGACGCCGGAGATGGTGGCGGAAGCCGCACTGCAGGAAGACGTAGACGCCATTGGCCTCTCGGTGCTGTCCGGCGCGCATATGGCCCTGGTGCCTCGCATCCTGGAGCTGCTCAAAGCGAACGGGCAGGAGAACGTGCGCGTCTTCCTGGGAGGCATCATCCCGGATGACGACATCCCGCGCCTGAGAGAGATGGGTGTGGTGGGGGTATACGGGCCGGGGACCCTGACCGAGGACATCATCCGCGATATCCGCCAGGCGGTGGGCGGGCAGGCGGTGGCTGAATAACAGGGCTGCGGGAGCGCCGCCGCCCCGGCTGAGCCCGGCGGCCCGCTCCCCCTCCAATGCGCTTATGAACCTGGCTGCATCCATCCTGGAAGGCAACCGCCTCGCGCTGGCCCGCCTTTTAACCCAGATAGAGAATGACACGCCCGAGGGCCGCGCCGCCCTCGGGGAATTGTTTCCCCACACGGGGAGAGCGCACCTGGTCGGGGTGACCGGATCGCCGGGGACGGGGAAGTCCTCCCTGGTGAACCAGCTGGCCCGCTTTTTCCGCCGGGCGCAGGAGCCGGCCCCGTACCGGATCGCCATCGTGGCGGTGGACCCCTCCAGCCCTTTCAGCGGGGGCGCCATCATGGGCGACCGGGTGCGCATGCGCGACCTGGCCGGGGACCCGGGCGTATTCATCCGCTCGATGGCGACCCGCGGCTCCCTGGGCGGGCTCGCCACCGCCACCTCAGGCCTGGTGCAGGCCCTGGACGCGGCCGGCTTCGAGATCATCCTGATCGAGACGGTGGGAGCCGGGCAGTCGGAGGTGGATATCGCCCGCCTGGCGCACACGACCCTGGTGGTGGAGGCGCCCGGGCTGGGCGACGATATCCAGGCCATCAAAGCCGGCATTCTGGAGATCGCCGATATCCTGGTGATCAACAAAGCCGACCGCCCCGGGGTGGAGAACACCGAACGGGCGCTGCGCAGTATGCTCCAGCTGGCCCACCCGCCCGCCGCCCGCAGCGAGGGCTCCGGCCACCATCGCGAGGCCGCTCCGCAGCCGGAGAGCGGTGACGCCTCCACGGACGGGCGCTGGACGCCGCCGATCCAGAAGACCGTGGCGGTGGAAGGAGCGGGCATCGAGGAACTGGGCCGGGCGATCCTGCGCCACCGCGAGTTCCTGGTCAGCCGGGGCGAATGGCAGCGCCGCGAGCGCAGCCGCCTGAAAACGGAGCTGGACGCCCTTATCCAGGAGAGCCTGGTGCGCCGCTGGCGGGGCTCGCTCTCGCAGCAGGAGTACGAGCGCACGCTGGAGGCCCTGCAGGGGCGCCGGCTCTCGCCCCACCAGGCCGTGGAGCGGCTGCTGGACTGACCCGCAGCCCTGCCGGCGCTCGCACGCCGTCCGCCAAGGACGGCTCTTTAATTGGAGACCCGCTGTTACCCTGGGAGGGAGCATGATACAGAACGACGATCTCCGCCTGCGCGCCCCCGAGCGCGAGGACCTGCCCCTTTTCGCCGCCTGGCTGAACGACCCCGAAGTGACCGCCTACCTCTCCCTGTACCTGCCCCTGTCCATCACCGACGAGGAGGACTGGTTCGAGGCCATGCGCAAGGGGCCGAAGGAGGAGCACCCCCTGACCATCGAGATCCGGGAGGCAGAGGGGGACTGGAGGCCGATCGGGAACTGCGGCATCTTCGGCATTGACTGGAAGAACCGCGGCGGCGAGATCGGCATTTTTATCGGCGCCAAACAGGTCTGGGACCGGGGCTACGGCACCCGGGTGATGCGCATGCTCCTGAAGCACGGCTTCGACACCCTGAACCTGCACCGGCTCTTCCTGCGGGTGTATGAACCCAACCGGCGCGGCGTCCGGAGCTACGAGAAGGCCGGTTTCGTGCACGAGGGGCGCCTGCGGGAGGCGGAATACCGGGAGGGGCGCTATCTGGATGTGCTGGTCATGAGCGTGCTAAAATGGGAGTGGGAGGCGGGGAAAAAGACGTCCTGACCAGCTCTGACCAGCCCGGCGCAGGCCATGCGCCCCAAAAGTAGCGTGATTGTTGGGCGCGAGCGGCCGGACGCCGCTTTTTCCCCAAAATGGTGTTTGCGGAGCCTGGGGCCGCTTCCCCACCGCAGACCGCTTTATTTTTCTGATCGCATTGCGTGAGCAAGCCTCACCTCGGAGGTGCTATGTACGGAGGGATCAAGCTCTTCGCCGGTACAGCCTGCCCGGAGCTCGCCTCGCAGATCGCGGACTATCTGCATCTACCGCTCAGCGAGCGCGATATCACCCAGTTTCCCAACGAAAACCTGTTTGTCAGGCTCAAAAAGAGCGTGCGCGGGCAGGATGTGTACGTCATCCAGACCACCTCCGCCCCGGTGCACCGCAACCTGATGGAGCTTCTCATCCTGCTGCAGACCATGAAGCTGGATTCCGCCGCCCGGGTCACGGCGGTGATCCCCTACCTGTGCTACGCGCGCTCCGACAAGAAGGACAAGCCCCGGGTGCCCATCACCGCCCGGCTGGTGGCAGACATGATCCAGATCGCCGGGGCGGAACGCTACATCACCCTCGACCTGCACGCCGGGCAGATACAGGGCTTCTTCTCCATTCCCGGCGACGTGCTCACAGCCTTCCACATCCTGACCGATTACGTGAACCGCCTGATGCCGCAGCTCTGCGACCCGGTGGTGCTCGCCGCGGACCTGGGTTTTGCCAAAAAAGGGCGCAATTTCGCCGCCACCATCGGCGCCCCCATCGCCTTCATCGAGAAACGCCGCTCGGGCAGCGACGACCGGGCCAGCGCCCTGACCCTGATCGGGGACGTGCGCGGCCGGGACGTGATCGTGGTGGACGACGAGGTGGACACGGCCGGCTCGATGTCCGAGGCGGTGCAGATGGTCAAGAACCACGGGGCGCGGGACGTCTACCTGGTCTTTGTGCACCCGGTCCTCTCGCACCCGGCCATCGAACGGCTGGTGGGCCTGCCCGTGAAAGAGATCATCACCACCGACACGGTCTGCCTGACCCCGGAGAAGCGCGCCCCCCTGGATGACCGGCTGACGGTGCTTTCGGTGGCGCCCCTGCTGGGAGAGGTGATCCGCCGGGCGAACGCCGGGGTAAGCGTGGGGGAGATGTTCGACGAATGAGGGCGCCGCGAGCGAGAGGCCGGGATGCCTGAGCTGCCGGAGGTGGAGACCATCTCCCGCCGCCTGCGGACGGGCAGGTTTCACCCGCCCATCACCGGGAGGCGCATCCTGGCAGCCCACGTGCTCTGGGAGCGCAGCATCGCCTACCCCGGCCACCAGGAGTTCGAAGCGCGCGCCGCCGGGCAGACGATCCTGAACACCGGCCGGCGCGGCAAGTTTCTGGTCCTGGACCTCTCGGACGGCAGCCTGCTGATCCACCTGCGCATGAGCGGGGATATTTTCGTGGAACCGTCCGGCGCGCCCCCCGAGGCCGGCCACCGCCTGCAGCACGACCGGGTGGTCTTCGAACTGGAGGGGGACCTGCTGATGTCCTTCAACGATATGCGCAAGTTCGGGCGCCTCTGGCTGGTCCCCGATGTGGAGATGGTGCTGGGCGGCCTGGGTCCGGAGCCGCTGGACGAGACGGCCCTGACCCCCGAAGAATTCCACCGGCGCCTGGTTTCGCGCCGGCGCCTGCTCAAGCCGCTGCTGTTGGACCAGTCCTTCCTGGCCGGGCTGGGCAATATCTATACCGACGAATCCCTGCACCTGGCGAAGCTGCACCCGCTGGCGCACTCCGCCGGGCTAAGCTATGCGCAGTCAGCGCGCCTGCTGCAGGCCATCCGCCAGACGCTGAGAGCGGGCATCGAGCGGCAGGGCACCAGCATAGACTGGCTCTACCGCGGCGGCGATTACCAGAATTACCTGCGCGCCTACGGGCGGGCGGGCAGCCCCTGCCCGGTGTGCGGGACGCCCATCCGCCGCACCGTGGTGGGCCAGCGCGGCACTTATTTCTGCCCGGTCTGCCAGGCTCCCGATCAGGCACCCTCCCCTTCCGCATAGCCCATCGGTACTGCTGTCAGGATTGATAGCGCAGTCCCCCTCCCCAGCGCGTATACTGAGTTTCCAGGAGCTGGCTTAATAACGGCTTTGTTTTTGAGGGCGCGGTTCGCCCGCCCGGTGCATGCCCAGGGACTGCATGCGCTTTGGCGAGAAGGCCGCTCAGCCCCTCACCGGAAACTGATTGTGTTCTGAATGGGCGGCGGGCCGGCGCCGGCTGCGCGGCCCGCATACCCTGCCATCCTGTTTCGCATCGAGGCCCATCCCGCATGACCGACTCCCTGCTCACCACCCTTCTTTTCGCCCTGCTGTGCGCCGGGGCGGGCTTTGCCTGCGGCGCCCTGGTCTCCGGCCTGCGCGCCGGGAAAAATCCGGACCCGGCCCCCGAAAGCCAGCGCGTGGAGCTGGCGCGCCTCTACCGCGAGCGGGCCGGGGGGCTGCTGCTGCAGATCAAGGGGCAGAACTTCCATTCCGCCTCCGAGCTGACCCCCGGGCAGAAACAGAGCCTGGGACGGCTGTTCGAGGACTGGCGCCTGTGGCTGGGCGCCCAGCCTGCAGAGAGCGCCCTACCTGCGGAGGGCGCCCAGCCTGCGG
>JAEWYL010000349.1 GCA_023395675.1 Chloroflexota bacterium
GCCCACCATCACAACAACATAACTTTCTTCGGATAGGTACTTACTATGCCAGTGACATTCGATGCCTGGCTGTATTATTTCTATTCTAATCCTAAAGCTGCCCGGATGGGCCTGCCGTAATGCCCGGAAAAAAAGGAGAGATGTGCAGTTATGCTGCACATCTCTCCCACGAGAGTTCAACCCTTTATGAATGAAAGCGGCTCAGGCAGCCGAGGCGGGGAGACCCTTCTTTTCCACCTCCAAAACCGGCTGCCTGCGCATCGGCTGGCGCTTCCTGTAGGTCAGCGAGCGCCACAGCCATTCAAGCGGTCCGAACTGGAAGCGCTTCAACCACCAGAGGCTGAGAGGGATCTGCGCCAGGTAGATGAGAAGCGACGCGCCCAGCAGGATGGAAGCGCCCACCCGCTCGTACAGGCCCAGACCAAAACCATAGAACAGGAAGGCGCAGACCAGGGACTGCAGGACGTAGTTGGTCAGCGCCATCCTCCCCACCTGGCCCAGGGGCGCCAGGAGCCGGGCGCCGGCTGGCCGGAGTGAAAGCAGCGCCAGAGCGGAGATATAAGCGGCCGCAAGAGCCGGCGCGCCGAGCGTGAGGCCCAGGGCTTTCATCCACCCGGTGTTCGAGAAGACCATCAGACTGCTGCCTGCCAGGCCAAGGGCCAGACCGCAGAGCAGGGTGGTTTTCGCCAGGCTGCGGCGCTCGGGCAGCTGTTCGAACAGGCGCAGGCGGCCCGCCAGCAGCCCGAGCAGGAAGAGCGCCATCACACTCGGACCCTGAGTGAAGAGCAGGACGAAAAAGCTGCCCAGGGATGCAATCGCCTGGAAGAGGAGAAATTCCAGGTACGTGCCGCTGGTATAAGCGTAGCGAGCCATACCCACCAGGTCGAGGCCGGGGATGCCGGCCGTCCCGGCGCCCCCCTGGCTGTTGAATAGCGCCAGAAACAGGAAGGACAGGCTGAAGAAAATACCGGCCCAGACCAGCAGGGTGCGGGTAGCGCGCCGGTGAAAGGCCAGCAGGGCAAAGCCCAGCAGGGCGTACAGGCGCAAAATATCGCCCGTCCAGAGCAGGACTGCGTGCAGGATGCCGAACCCCAGGAGGATCAGCAGGCGGCGCGGGTAGAATGAGCGAATGTCCCGCCCTTTCGCTGCTGCCCGGCTTAGCTGCACCGAAAATCCCAGACCGAATAAAAATGAAAAAATGGAATAGAACTTCGCTTCCGCCAGAAACTGCACCAGCTTCCCTGCCAGGTCGTCGTACCAGGGCAGGTCGTCCGGAGCGATGTAGCCCGGCCAGAAGGATGGGGCGGCAAAACCGCCGATATTGACTACCAGAATGCCGAAGACGGCAAAACCGCGCAGGATGTCCAGGATCTGAATGCGCTCGTTCTGAGAGACAGGCGCAAGCTCCCCTTTTGCCTGCAGTCCGTTCTTCATCATATTCATCCTCCACTCTCCTCCGGCGGCGTACCCGCCTGCGTGAAAGCCCCAGGGTTCTCACCGTATCCTATGCCAGGCCCGGTATCTTGATCGGTTCCAGCCCCATCAGCAGGGCGCGCCTGCCTTTCCGGCATCCGGGCGGCAGAGTCTCCTCTCCCAACGCCTGCCGCCGCGGTCTCTCGCCGCACCCATCCTCCAAACCGGAGCCCAGCCCAGAAGCGTCATTGAAATCCGGGATACGCCCAAGGACCTCCAGTATTAATTTATCCAAGGATTGAAGTACTCAGAGTATAACAGAAGGAATACAGGCAGTCATCCGACAAATGAGGTAGAAAACGAGGTGGGGGATCGCCAGTAAGGGTGATTTCGGAAAGAGTGTAAATCCATGAAGTTAGAAAACGGGCCAGTTTCTCTCACTTCTTGCTGTTCGGCCTTCGTCCAGCCCGAAAATCGGTGATTCCACCGATGTTCTCCCCGAGGCGGCTTCCTATAATACGATGGAACGCCGCACTCCCTGAGTCCTGTATGGAAAACAGGAACGGTGATCTGGAAAGGAGAAATGTGATGAAGGTAGAGAGAACCCGAACCGGCGACCTGGTCGTCGAGCTATTTGGCCCGACCATGGCCTTCTTAACCACACCGGAGCAGGCTGAAGATGGTTTCTGCGTCATGAAAGGGATTATCCCACCCGGCGCAGCAGTACCGCTTCACAGCCATGCCGATACCGAGGACTTTTACGTCCTCTCCGGTTCCATCGAATACCTGCGGGAATCAGCGCAGGGTCTGAGGTGGGAGCAGGTAAAGACAGGGGATTTTATCCACGTGCCTCCCAATGCGAAGCACGCCTGGCGCAACCACTCCAGCGAGCCGGTGACCAACCTGATTGTTACTACCGATAAAATGGCGCGCTTCTTTCTCGAGGTGGGCAGACCGGTGACAGGCACGCCCCAACCCGTTTCACCGGAGGATCTGGAACGATTCGCGGCGATCAGCGCCCGGTACGGCTACTGGAACGCCACCCCCGAGGAGAATGCCCGCGCCGGTTTACAGATCAGCTTCTAGAATCGGGCCGAAAACCCGACGCCGGGAAGGGAGGCGAACATCCCTTCCCGGCGTCGGGTAGGCCGGTTAACATCTGGGGTTATCCTTCTGGCCCCGGCGCTGCGCCAGCAGGGCCGCCTCTACCCGGTTCCGCACCTGCAGCTTCTGCAGAATGTTCGTCATATAATGCTTGACGGTCTTCTCGGACAGGAACAGTTTCTGCCCGATCTCTTTATTGCTCATGCCGGCCGCCAGGTTTTCCAGGATCTCTCGCTCCCGCGCCGTCAGCTCGCTCCAGGGGTCGCCTGCTTTATTGGAGGGCTGGGCCGGCTCGTGCATCTCCAGCAGCAGCCCGGCAGCGAGAGCGGGCGGGACGTAGCTCTCCCCGGCCGCCACGGACCGGAGTATGCGCTGCAGTTCCCGGGCAGCCACTCCCTTCAAAATATAGGCCCTTGCGCCGATCTTCAGCGCCGTGAGGAGATGATCGTCATCCTCGGAGGCGGTCAGGATCAGGATCTTTACCACCGGGGTCTCCAGCGCAATTTTCTGCGCGGCCTCCAACCCCCCGCCAGGCATATCAATATCCAGCAGGATCACATCGGGCAGCAGCTCCTGAGCCAGGCGCACCGCCTCTTCCGCATTCCCACCCTGCCCAACCACTTCCATATCGGGCTGGGTCTCCAGCACCGTCGCCAGACCGTCCCGAAAGAGCGTGTGGTCATCCACGATGACGACACGCAGTTTATCGGCAGCAGGCTCCACAGCGTTCATCTCTGACCTCCCCCCTCCTCCGGCCGGCAGGGTATCCGGGCGAAGACGCGGGTGCCCTCACCGGTCCGGCTTTCGACCGAAAAGTTTCCGCCCAGGCTCTCCACTCGCTCTCGCATCCCGTTCAGACCCAAACGTCCATCCCGGCCTGCGGTTCGCTCCGGATCGAAGCCCGGCCCCCGGTCGGCAATCTCCACCACAATCTGGTCCTGCTCGGTCATCACCCGCACCTGCTGCCCCTGACCGCCGGCATGGCGGAAGGCATTGTTCAGCGCTTCCTGGACCAGCCGGTAGAGCGTAATTTTCAGCGGCAGGGCGGCCCCGGCAGGCAGGTTCTCCAACTGCAGCTCCACCGGGGCCCCGGTGCGCCGCTCGTGCCGGCGCACAGCCCGGACCACGGTTTCGCGCAGATCAAGCTCCGATAGCTGGGGCAGGCTGAGCCCGGCGGCGATGGCGCGCATCTCATTCAGCGCGCTTTGAAGCGAGTGCTCGACCTCGGTGAGCTGCGCCTGCAGAGCCGGTTCTGCCTCCGCCATAGGATGGGCCTCAATCCGGGCGATGACGGCGTCCAGCTTCAAGATGGACAGCCCCAAGTCCTGGGCCGGGCCGTCGTGCAGTTCCGACCCGATGCGCCCCAGGTAGCTTTCGTTCAACTGCGCCACGCTGGCCGCCGCCCGCCGCACCCGTTCATGCAGTTCCTGGTTTTGGGAAAGCAGGGTGGTGAGCTGCTTCACCCTCCGCTCCAGCTCAACCTGCTGGGCGTTGATGGTATCTCCTGCCCGGCGCACGAAACCTGAGAGCAGCAAATAGACCAGCAGGATCGCCAGCCCGACCACCAGCCTGCTGCGGCGCTTCAGGATTC
This sequence comes from Chloroflexota bacterium, assembly GCA_023395675.1. Lineage (GTDB taxonomy): Bacteria > Chloroflexota > Anaerolineae > Anaerolineales > UBA4823 > JAEWYL01. The sequence goes on from JAEWYL010000349.1 coordinate 4,109, forward strand.
CGATCTCCCTCTCCAGGTCATCCGTTAGCTGGTAGAACTCGGCCACGGCGATGATCTCGCTCGTCCCGCTCAACCAGACCGGGCTGTAGGTCTCCAGCAGGTGATCGTGAACCGCTCCCAGCGGGGCGTTCTCCTCATCTTCCAGCTCGCTGACCGAGGAGACCACTTCGCCCAGTCTGGCGCGCAGCAGGCCCTCGTGCATCGGATAGGTTATGCCAACCGTGGACTCATCGGTGCTGTACAGCAGCCGGCCGCGCGGATCCCAGACCCTGAAAGCCACGATCTGCTGGCCCATGGGCGTATCCGCCAGCAGCGTTCCCAGCGTTTCGGTGCTCTCGGGCGAGAGCGAGCCCGTGCGCCCCAGCTCCTGTAAGGTGGGGGCGACAAAACTGTCCACATAAAGCGCGGTGGCAGCCCCTGTGCGGTGAATGACCCCGGTCTCCACCTGTGATTCGACCCAGGCGCCGATCCCCACCATTGCAGCGAGCAGGATGACGAAGCTGCCCAGCATGAAACGCTGGATCAAAGTCAGGTTAAGCGCCCGGCTCTTGATTCTTTCGATCATGGGCCGCCTCCATACGAACACCGTGCAGTCCGGTCTCCCCGCAGCCCGGATCCCCGGGACTGCCTGAGAACATTATACATACAGGCCCGCATTCCCGGATGGACCTGAAGGCCTCAATTGATCGGACTTAAGTCTTAAAGGAACTCTACAGAAGGCCCGGGAAAATGCAGACCGGCGGCAGTTTCATCCAACTGCCTGCTGCGCGAAAATCAGAGCAGTTGAGCAGCGACAAGACAACGGAAAGGAGAGGACAGAATGAACGCATCTCTAAAAAACACGAGTACCAGGGCTATCGTCCTGATCGCGGCTATTGTAATCCTGCTGGCTGGAGGGCTGGGCGTTACCGGGGCGGCCGCGCAGAGGGCCATCCCCGGCGATGCCCTATACGAGGTCAAGGCCGCCATCGAACAGACACGCCTGGCACTGGCGCAGGACGCCGGGGACCGGGCGCAGATGAAGCTGTTCTATGCCGGGAAACGGCTGGATGAGATATCCGCCCTGATCGCCGAGGGGCGTTTGCGTGAAATTCGCCCGGCCGTGCTCGGTTTCGAAGCGAACATACACGGCGCAATTGTCGAACTGGAGACAGTCTCTCAGGCTGATCCCGCCCGGGCGGCCCAGATTGCCGAGGAGATCCTCCAGGCGCTCTCCACCTATGCTCAAACCCTGAGTGAGATGGCGGCTCAGAGCCCCGAAACCGTACAGCCGGAGCTGGCCCGGGCCCTGGACACCACCCAGATCGCAGAGAGCCTGGACCTGCCCTACAGCGAGGGCGGACTCAGCACCCGGAGCAGTGACGATAACAGCAACGGTAGCCCGGGTAATGGGAATGATGACAACGGAAATGCCGGTCCTGGTCAAAACGACAACGCTGGTGACAACGGCAACGACGCCCCCGGCAACACCAATGGAAATGAGAACGGCGATCGCGGCAACAACAATGACGACCTCGGCAACGCCAAGGA
>JAEWYL010000352.1 GCA_023395675.1 Chloroflexota bacterium
TCGCGCCGCCCGGCCTGCTCCAGCGTCTCGCCGCGCTTCACCCCGCCGCCGGGCAAAAACCAGGACTGCTGGTAGCTGTGTTTGACGAGCAGCACCTGCCCCTCACGCAGCAGGAGCAGCTTCACCCCCAGCCGCACCGGGCGGGTGAGGCGCCAGTACAGGGTGGCTCCGAGATAGAGCAGCCGGAGGAAGGACCTGCGCAGCGAGTGGAGAGCGCCGGAGGGCGAGGGACCGGCCATCAAAAAGCCGTGAAATCCAGCTCCACAAAGGGGAGCCCCGCCTCGATGCGCTCTCTGCGTCCGTGCATGAATTTCCCGATCCAGGAATCCCGCTCCCCCGGCTTGTAAGCTTCATACACCATCAGGTAGAGGCCGAGCTCCAGGAGCTTGAGGAAGAGGGGCGTCTGCTGCACCCAGAAAGCGCTCAGCGGGTTCTCGGAGCGGTAGCCCGCCAGGTAGGGGCGCAGGAAGCGGGCGGCGAAGGCTTCCCGGTCCGCGCCGGGATAGAGCACCAGCATATCCAGCAGGCTCATGGCGATATCCATGCCAAACCAGCCGTAGGCGCAGTCGTCGAAATCGATCACGGTGATGGCGCCGGAAGCTTCATCCACCAGGAAATTACCGCCGTGCAGGTCGGCGTGGATCAGGCCGAAGCTGTCCCGCTCCCGGGGCAGGCAGTGCAGTTCCTCCAGCACGCGGCGGCGCAGCGCCCAGACCGGGGCCAGCGAGGGGTCCGGGGTAGGATCGGGGTTGAAGCAGTTGCTCGCCGCCTCCCAGTAGGGGCGCAGCGGGGCGCCCACCGCCGGGCGGTAGTCTTTTGCCAGGGCGTGCAGCTTCCCGACCGCCCGCCCCAGCGCCCGAAACAGGGTTTCGTTCCAGCGTTCGAAGGGCAGCCTCTCCCCCAGCACGCCCCCGGCTTTACGCGCCGCCGTCGCCAGAACCTCGCCCTGCGCGCCGGCGCGCTCGACCAGCCGGCCGCGGCAGGAGAGCACCGGCTCGGGCGCCGGCCCCCCGTGCGCGGCCAGGTACTGCATCCACTCCTGAACGGCCTGCAGGGAGGAGGCGTCCATCCCGCCATCCGGCGGCGCCAGGCGCAGGATGCAGACCCCCTCGCCGCAGAAGAATTCGAACACCTGGTTGAAGTTGCCGCCGGAAAGCGGCCTCAACTGCGCGGCCCGGGTCCCATACAGCCGCGCGGCTTCGTCCAGAATTTCGATCTGCATGCGCCTGCCCTCCTTATCCAAGCGCCGCCAGGGCCAGGCAGGCCCAGCCGGCGATCAGCGCCGTCCCGCCGATGGGCGCCACTGCGCCCCAGCGGGTGTTGCCGGTGAAAACCAGCAGGTACAGGCTCCCCGAGAAGAGCAGCACCCCCGCCAGGAACAGCCAGCCGGCGGCCGCAGCCCAGCCCGCGCCCGGGAGATGGGCGGACAGCAGGCCCGCCGCCAGCAGCGCCAGGGCGTGATAGACCTGGTAGCGCACCCCGGTCTCGAAGGTCTCCAGCCGCTCGAGGCTGAGGCGGCCTCTCAGCCCGTGCGCCCCAAAAGCCCCCAGGCCCACCGCCAGGCCTCCCAGCAGCCCCCCCAGGACCACGAAAATCGGATTCATAGTTCAATTCTACCGCAGGAGCGCCCTTATCCATTAAAATCAGCCCATGCCCGCCGTTTCGGTCCTGCTGCCCTGCTACAATGCCGCAGATACGCTCCATGAAGCCCTGGAAAGCCTGGCGGGGCAGACTCTGCGGGATTTCGAGGTGGTGGCGGTGGACGACGGCTCCAGGGACGGCACCGCCCGCCTGCTGCAGGCTTGGGCCGCCCGGGACGGGCGCTTCCGGTTCATCCGCCAGGAGCATGGGGGGATTATCCAGGCCCTGAACGCCGGGCTGCAGGCCTGCCGCGCCCCCTATATCGCCCGCCTGGACGCCGACGACCGGTCTCACCCGCAGCGGCTGGAGCTGCAGGTGGAGCACCTCGACCGGCATCCGGAGACGGCGGTGGTGGGCTGCCTGGTGGAGGCCTTCCCCGAAGGCGAGGTGCGCGGCGGCTTCCAGGTCTACCTGGAGTGGCTGAACTCGCTGGTCAGCGACGAGGAGATCCGGCGGGAGTTTTTCGTGGAGAGCCCGCTGGCCCACCCCAGCGTGGTTTTCCGGCGCGAGTGGGTGGAGCGGGCCGGCGGCTACCAGGAGCGCGGCTGGCCCGAGGATTACGACCTCTGGCTGCGCCTCTACCTGGACGGGGCGCGCTTCGCCAAGGTGCCGCGCCTGCTGCTGCAGTGGCGGGAGAGCCCCGGGCGCCTGACCCGCACCGACAGCCGCTATTCGCTGGAGAATTTCCTGCGGGCCAAAGCCCACTACCTGCCGCGCGGCCCGCTGAAGGGGCGGGACGCGGTGTTCATCTGGGGCGCGGGGATGGTGGGGCGCCGCCTGAGCAAGCACCTGCTGCGCGAGGGGGCGCCCCTGAGCGCATTTTTCGATATTGACCCGCGCAAGATCGGGCGCACCCGGCGCGGCCTGCCGGTCCTGCCGCCGGAGGCGCTGCCGGAACAGTGGGGGCGCTTCGAACGGCCGGCCCTGCTGGCCGCGGTGGGGGCGCGCGGGGCGCGCCGCCTGATCCGCCTCCGCCTGGAGGCCCGGGGGCTGCGCGAGGGCCGCGACTGGTGGAGCGCGGCCTGAGCGCTCTTTACATGGAGGAAATATGGACTACTCTCAACGCTTCCCTGCCGGGCGGACGCGCGCAGATCACTATAGCGTGAGCGAGGAGCATACCGCTTCGCACGTGGGCAGCGGCTCGCTGCGCGTGCTGGCTACGCCCTGGCTGATCGCCTTTATGGAGCGCACCGCCCGGCTGCTGCTGGCGGAGGAGCTGCCTGCCGGGACCAGCAGCGTGGGGGTGCACGTGGACGTGCGCCACCTGGCGGCCACCCCGGTGGGAGGCCAGGTGCAGGCCCGGGCCGAGGTGCTCTCGGTGGAAGGGCGCAGCGTCCGCTTTAGCGTGCAGGCCTGGGACCGGCAGGAGCTGATCGGCGAGGGAGAGCACGAACGGGTGATTATTGACGAGGACCGCTTCCTCAAGCGCCTGAACTCGAAGCTGGCGGGCTCGTAGGGACGGCAGGATGATCGTCCTGTACGACGGCTGGCCCCTGGCTTACGCCCCCCTGAGCCCCGCCGCGCTGCACCTGCTGGCGCTGCTGGAGGCCTGTCCGCCCGGCGCGCGCCCGTGGGTAGCCCTGCCCGCCCCGGCGCGGGTCGAGCTGCCCGCGGCCGCCGGAACGCGCCTGCTTCCACAGCCGGACACCCCGGGAGCGCGGTTGAGCTGGGAGCAGCGCAGCCTGCCCCGCCTGGCGCGCGAGCTGGAGGCCAGCCTGGTGCACCTGACCGCGCTCAACCCGCCCCTGTTCCCAACCGCGCCGGCGCTCGCCAGCCCGGCCGAGGCGGCGGACTGGCCCCTGGAGCCGCAGCCGGGCAGCGGG
>JAEWYL010000067.1 GCA_023395675.1 Chloroflexota bacterium
CCCGCCGGAAGCGATCATCTTGACATAACGCGTAAAGAAGGATAAATTAGGACCAATCGCACAAGGATTGCAATAATTGGATACCGCCGGTTTTCTGAACCGGTCTCTCCAGAGAAGCAAATACACGGGGGTTACTTCTTCTCGAAGGTCCTCCTGACCCGGTTTTTCGCACCCGTTTACTCTCAGCGGAGATCCCTCCGGCCTTTACCGCCAGCCATTGAAGCCGCAGCCGTGCCGGGATGCTCGAGGAGATGCAGCATGAACAAAACCCGCCGCTTGCTTTCCGTCCTGGTCTGCCTGTCCTGTCTGGCTGCCAGCCTGGGCCTCGGGCTTCAGCCTGCCCGCGCGGACAGCCGGTTCTTTCTGGTGGACCGGTTTGACGATGCAGAGGGCGGCGCCTGCAGCCCGGAGGTACCGGCTGACTGCAGCCTGCGCGCGGCTGTCCGGCTGGCGAACCGGGGCGCGACGGACGACCCCACCGAGAATGAATACGTGATCCAGCTCCCGCCCGGGACCTACACGCTCTCGCTGGGCGGGCCGGGCGAGGACAGCGCCGCCGGCGGGGACCTGGACGTCATCACTGCGGTGCGCATTGTGGGAGCCGGGGCCGGGAGGTCCACTATTGACGGGGGCGCGCTCGACCGGGTTTTCCAGGTGCGCTCCGGCGGCAGCCTGGCCCTGCAGGGGGTGAGCGTGCGCAACGGCAGTTCCGACGCCGGGGGCGGGGTCCTGGTGGAGGCAGGGGCGCGCTTCCTGCTGGAGGAGAGCGAGCTCACCGCCAACCAGGCCTCCAGCGGCGGCGGGCTCTACTCGCTCGGAGATTCCACCCTGCTGCGCAGCACGGTGTCGTTCAACTCGGCCCCCCAGGACGACGGCGGCGGTCTGTTCGCGGCCGGCGGGCGGCTGCAGGTCACCAACTCCACCGTCTCGGGCAACTCCGCCGCGCAGACCGGGGGTGGCCTGGTCACCACCGCCGGCTCCGGGGACCCCGTGGTGGAAATCACCAGCAGCACCTTCTACCGCAACAGCGCCGCGGCGGGCGGGGGCATTTACCGCTGGAACGGGCGGGTGTTTTTGCAGAACACTCTCCTGGCGGGCAGCGCCGGGGGAGACTGCGCCCTCCTGGGGCCCAAAGCCTCCCTGGGCCACAACCTTTTTGGAGACCAGACCTGCCCCGTAAAAGCCGGCAGTGACCGGATCGCGGCGGACCCCCTGCTCGGGGAGCTGCTGAACAACGGCGGGGGCGCGCCCACGCACGCCCTGCTGCCCGGGAGCCCTGCCGTGGACGCGGCGAACCGCCAGGCCTGCCCGGCGGAAGACCAGCGCGGGGTGCCGCGCCCGCAGGGCGGCGGGTGCGACATCGGCGCTTTTGAGCTCGGCGCGGGCGGGGGCAGCCGGGACAGCGCCAGGGACCTGCTTCCCGGGCAGGCGGTTTCCGGGATCGCGGCCGCGCCCGGCGATATCCACTGGTACCGCCTGCGGGTGGACCAGACCCGTTCGGTGATCAGCGCCACGCTGGCCAGCCCTGCGGATTATGACCTGTTCCTCTTCGCCCCCCGCATCTCCGAGGAAAACGGGCAGCTGCGCGACATCGGCCGCCTGGTGGACCTGGCGCAGTTAAGCGATATCGCCCAGCTCAGCAATATTGCCCAGTTGAGCAATATCGCCCAGCTCAGCAACATCGCCCAACTGTACGACATCGCCCAGCTCAGCAATATTGCCCAGCTCAGCAACATCGCCCAATTGAGCGACATTGCCCAGCTCAGCGACATCGCCCAGTTGAGCGACATCGCGCAGCTCTACGACATCGCCCAGCTCAGCAACATCGCCCAGCTCAGCGACATCGCCCAGTTGAGCAATATCGCCCAGCTCAGCAACATCGGGGAGCTGGGCGATATCGAGACCCTGGCGGGGATCGCCGCGCACCCCCTGCCGCAGAGCGAGGAGCATATCGAGCGCAGCGTGCACGAGCTGGCGGGCCCCTGGTTCCTGGCCGTCCTGCCGCATCCCGAAGCCGTGGGCCGCGCCTACACCCTCCAGGCGGACGTCGTTCCGCCCCCGGCCCCCATCCCGGTCAGCCCCGATACGACCCCCACCTTTCCCAGCCCGGCCCCGGATGCAGGGGTGGAGACCCTGATCCTGTGGAACGAGGCGCGCCTGGGCGCGCGCTACACCGGCGCCGCGAGCCCGGCCGCCACCGGGCTGGGCGAGAAGCTTTCGGCCCTGGCGGGCGCGACCGGGGGCGTGTTGATTGACCTGGGCAGCTTTCCGGAGGTGAGCGAAGCTTACCGCGAGTGGGACGCCGCCCCCGAGAACCCGCAGGCCGCCAACTACGTGGCCCGCACGGTGAAATCCCTGCTCTACAGCCGCCTGCTGGCCTACCCCAGCGTGAAGTACATCGTGCTGGCGGGGGGCGACGAGATCATCCCTCACCGCCGGGTGCAGGACCAGACCCTGGTCTCGAACGAACGCACCTACCGCTATTACGACAACCCCGCCATGCGGGCCGCGGCCGACCAGCTCTATTATCTGAGCGACGATTACTACGCCGCCAGCCTGCCCTTTGGGGTGGACGGGCGCGAGCTCTACCTGCCCCAGTACGCTCTGGGGCGCCTGGTGGAAAGCCCGGCGGAGATCGCCCGCCTGCTGGACGCCTACCTCGCCGCGCCGGTCCTGGCGCCGCAGAGCGCCCTGGTCACCGGTTACGACTTTCTGATTGACCAGGCCGATGCGGTGGACGCCACCCTCGCCGGCTATGGGGTCCAGGCGGATACCCTGATTGACAACGACTGGACCGCGAACGATTTCCGGAGCCTGGCCTTCGACGACCTGCGGGCCTACGACCTGATCTCTCTCAACTCGCATTTCGACCATTTCCGCTTCTTCCCGAACGACCCCGAGAACGTGCTGGCGACCGAGTTCGAGGCCGCCCCGGACCTGGCGGGGAAGCTGATCTACTCGGTCGGCTGCCACGCCGGGCTGGGCCTGCCTGACGGGAGCGCGGCTTTCACCTTTACCGGCGCGGACTACGCCCAGATCTTCGCCCGGCAGGGCGCCTCGTTCATCGGCAACACCGGGTTCGGCTACGGCGACGGCGACCTGCTGGCTTATTCCGAGCGCCTGATGCTGAACTTCACCCAGGAGCTGGGCTACAACCCCAGCCCCGGCAGCGAGGCCGGGCTGCCCTCGGTGGGCTCGGCCCTGCTGCGCGCCAAGCAGCGCTACCTGAACGCCCTGGGGGCGGGCGGCCTGACCAGCTACGACGAGAAAGTGCTGGCCCAGATGACCCTCTACGGCCTGCCCATGCTCAAGGTGGATATGCCGGTCCAGACCGCGGCGGACCCTGCCGGCGAGAGCTTCTTCTCCGGCAGTCCGCTGCCCCTGGGCGGCCCTTCCGGGGCTCAGGCCTGGGCGCAGTCGTTCACCTTCGACTACACCGCACACCCCTCCAGCGGCGGGCTGCGGGCAGGGACCTACTACACCCTGAACGGCGAGGAGGGCCTGCTGGCGACAGGCGGCCGCCCGGTGCTGCCCCTCGCGGCCCGCAATTTCAACTCCGAGAGCGAGGCCGTGCGCGGGGTGCTCATGCTGGGCGGCGCTTTCACCGACCTGCTCGACTTCGACCCGGTGATCACCCAGATCATCACCCAGGAGGTGGACCTGGCGGGGGAGGGGATTTACCTGGCGCCGGCCCTCTACCCCTCCAGCCCCGCCAGCCTGAACCGCTTCGTGAGCGCCGGGGAGGGGCTGCTGCAGCAGCTGCTGGTCACCCCGGCCCAGTTCCAGACCACCGGCCTGCAGGCCCCTACCCGCGGCACTCTGCGCCTGTACAGCAGCCTGGACCTGCTGGTCTACAGCGCCCCGCTGGACCAGACCGACTTCATCGCCCCCCTCATCCAGGCGGTTGGGGCGACCCGGGAAGGCCCGGAGGCCCGCTTCTCGGTGCAGGTGAGCGACCCCTCCGGCATCCACCGGGTGGTGGTGCTTTACCGGGAGCTCAGCGCGGGCTCCTGGGAGCGGGTGGACCTGCTCTATGACCCCGCCGCCGGCCGCGCGACCGGGACGGTCCCCTCCGGCGGCGCTACGCTGGAGTATTTCGTGCAGGCGGTGGACGAGGCCGGCAACGTGGCCCTGGCGCTGGACCACGGGCTGCCGTACCGCCTGCTCTCGCTGGCCTCCGACAGAGACGGCGACGGCGCGCCGGACGACGGCGATAACTGCCTGCTGGCCCCCAACCCGGGCCAGGAGGACGCGGACGGCGACGGGCTGGGCGACGCCTGCGACCTGAACCCGGACGGCGACGGGCTGCCGGAGCTGTTCGACGCCTTCCCCGGCGACCCGGCGGAGTGGTTCGACAGCGACGGCGACGGCCTCGGGGATAACGCGGACAGCGATAACGATAACGACGGCGTGGAAAACACGCTGGATAACTGCCCCCTCACCTCTAACCCCGACCAGGCGGACCTGGACGGCGACGGGCTGGGCGACGCCTGTGACGACGACGCGGACAACGACGGCGTGCCGAACGACCGGGACGATTTCCCCCTCGACCCGGCGCGCTGGTCGGATTTCGACGGGGACGGGGTGGACGACAGTCTGGATAACTGCAGCCTCGTCTCCAACCCGGACCAGGCCGACGCGGACGGCGACGGGTTGGGCGACGCCTGCGACAGCGGCGCGGCTGCCCTGCAGCTGGGGCCCATCCAGGCGCCCGCACAGCCGCTGCGCGTGCAGACCGCCATCACCGCCCAGGCGGTTTACACCAGCACGAACTCGCAGGCGGCCCTGACCGCCGTGTGGGACTGGGGGGATGGGACCACCACCACCCAGAGCCTGCCGGGCGCCTCCGGGACCGCCAGCGCCAGCCACGCTTATGCCTCTCCCGGGATCTTTGCCATCACGCTGCATGTGAGCGACGGGGAGGGGGCGGAGGCGGAGGCGGTCTTCCAGCCTGTGGCGGTCTACGATCCCGCCGGCGGGTTCGTCACCGGCGGGGGCTGGATTGAATCGGAACCCGGCTGGTGCGCGCTCTATCCGGGCTGCGAGAACGCGGCGGGGAGGGCGAATTTCGGCCTCAACGCCCGCTATGCCCCCGGGGCGGACCTCCCCTCCGGAAAGTTCGAGTTCCACCTCCAGGGCGGCTTCCGCTTCTTCTCCGAGAGCTATGACTGGCTGGTGGTCTTCCCGGATGGGAGGAGCGCCCAGCTGCGCGGGCAGGGCCGCATCCAGGTTCCCGGCCGCACGGGGGATGAGGTCTACCAGTTCATGCTCTGGGTGGAGGACAGCGCGCAGAGCCGCTTGCGCCTGCGCCTGTGGAGGGAGGAGAACGGCGTTGAGTTGGAGGTCTACGTTACCGGCGGGCGCCTCCAACCGCTGGGGGGCGGAAAGATCAAGATTCACAGGTAATTCAGGAGAAAGGTTTCGGACTGTATGGATGCTGCCGCAGTTTTTATCCCCATTGACCGGAGGATTGCCCTGGCCCGGGGGCAGAACCTCCCGGAGCACACGCATGGGGCGGCGCTCTTCGCCGATATCTCCGGTTTTACCCCGCTGACCGAGCTGCTGGCGCGCGAGCTCGGCCCCCGGCGCGGCGCCGAGGAACTGACGCGCTATCTCAACCGGGTGTACCACGCGCTGATCACCGAACTGCACCGGTTCGGCGGGGTGGTGATCGGCTTCAGCGGCGACGCCATCTCCTGCTGGTTTGATGGGGATACGGGCCTGAGGGCGGCCGCCACCGCCCAGGCGATGCAGGCGGCCATGGCGCAGTTCTCGCTGCTGCAGGTCCCCGGCTGCGGGACCGTATCCCTGGCGATGAAAGCGGCTGTGGCTGCCGGGCCGGCGCGGCGCTTTGTGGTGGGCGACCCGGAGTATTCCCTGATTGATGTCATGGCCGGGGCCACCCTGGAGCGGCTGGCGGGGGCCGAGCACCTGGCCCGGCGCGGGGAGGTGCTGCTGGACGAGGCCGCCGCCCGCGCCCTGGGCGGAGGGGTGCGGCTGGATGCGTGGCGCCTGGACGAAGACAGCGGGGTGCGGGCCGTGGTGCTCTCCGCACTGGGCTTGCAGGTCCCGGAGCAGCCCTGGCCCCGTTTGGCGCCGGGGAGGCTGTCCGAAGACCAGGTGCGCCCCTGGCTGCTGCCCGCCGTCTACCGCGGGCTGATCACCGGGCGGGGTGAGTTCCTGGCGGAACTGCGACCCGCGGCGGCGCTGTTCCTGCGCTTCAACGGGATTGATTACGAAGAAGACTCCCGCGCCCCGCAGAAGCTGGACGCCTTCATCCGGCGGGTGCAGGAGATCCTCTCCCGCTACGAGGGGAGCCTGATCCAGCTCACCATCGGGGATAAGGGCAGCTACCTGTACGCCGCCTTTGGCGCGCCGATCGCTCACGAGGACGACGTGGACCGGGCCGCCTTCAGCGCCCTGGAGCTGCAGGCCCTCCCCTCCGAGCTGGCATTTCTGGAGCCGCTGCAGATCGGCATCACGCACGGGCGAATGCGCGTGGGGGCCTACGGAGGCGCCCAGCGCCGCACCTATGGGGTGCTGGGTGATGCGGTCAACCTGGCGGCGCGCCTGATGCAGCTCGCCCAACCGGGGCAGATCCTGGCTCACGTCGAAGCCCGGGAGCGGGCCGGGGAAGATTTCGAATGGGAGAAGCTGCCTGCGGTCAGGGTGAAGGGGAAAAGCGAACCCGTGAAGCTGTATGCGCTGGCGCGGGCGCGCCGGCGGCGGCGCGGCCCGGATTATGGTTCGCTGTTCCCGCTGCCGCCGGTGGGCAGGGCGGAGATCTTGAACCGGCTGCAGGAAGGCCTGAACGCCCTGATGCAGGGCCGGGGCGGCATCCTGCGCCTGGAGGGCGAGGCCGGGATGGGTAAGAGCTACCTGGCCGCGCACTTCAGCCGCACCGCCAAGGCCCGCGGCGCCCGGGTGCTCCTGGGCGTCAGCCAGAGCGTCACTCAGGGCACCCCCTACCTGCCCTGGCGGCAGATCTTTCAGCACCTGCTCGCTTCCGGGGAGGGCGGCGAGATTGACCTGCAGGCCCTGGGGGAGGCGAACCCGGACTGGGCCCTGCGCCTGCCGCTGCTCGGGGACCTGCTGGCCCTGCCCATCCCGGATAACCCCGCCACCGCCTCCATGGACAGCGACCTGCGCCGCAAAACGCTCTTTTCGCTGCTGGTGGAGATCGTGCAGCGGCGCGCCCGGAATGAGCCGCTGCTCTTCATCCTGGAGAACGCCCACTGGCTGGACGAAAACTCCCTCGCCCTGCCCCAAACTCTGGCCCGGCAGGCGGCAGGGAATGCCCCGCTGCTGCTGCTCCTGGTCCACCGGCCCGAGATGCTGGGCGAGGAGCGCCTGCTGCCCGAGCTTACCGACCTGCCCGAGGCCCGCGCCCTCCAGCTGCCGCCCATGCCGGTGGAGGAGACCACCCTGCTGCTCCAGCGGCAGCTCGGCGCGCCCCCCTCCCGGATCCTGATCGAGATCGTGATGCTCATCACCCGCGGCAATCCCTTTTTCGCCGCCGAGTTGGTGGAGGCCATGCGCCAGGAGGACCAGCTGGAGAGGCTCGAAAATGGCTGCTGGGGGATCGCCGAGAGCATGCTGGCGGCGCTGCAGCGGGGCGATTACCTGCTCCAGGCGGAGGGCGAATGGCAGCTCAAACCGCGGGTGGACCTCTCCAGCATGTCGCTGGGGGTGCCCGACTCGATCCACAAGCTGGTCCTGTCGCGCCTGGACCGCCTGCCTGAAGAACACAAACTCACCTTGAAGGTCAGCAGCGTGGTGGGCCATATCATTGACCTGGCGCTGGTGGCGCGCGTGCACCCCGAGGAGAAGGAGCTGGCGGTGATCGAGGTGGAAGCCGGGCGCATGGAGGCCGAGCAGGTGATCCGGGAGGAGGCGCGCGAGCGGCTGCTGTATGCTTTCAGCCACCACAGCCTGCAGGAGGTCGCCTACGAGACCCTGCTCTACACCCAGCGCCAGGGCCTTCACCGGGCGCTGGCCCAGGTGCTGGCTCAGGAAGCGCCGGAGGCCGTCTCCCAGATCGCCCACCACGCCTATCTGGGTAAGGACTGGCGCCTGGCGCTGGAATACAACCTGAAAGCGGGGGAGCGGGCGAAAGAGCTGCACGCCAACCAGCAGAGCATCGATTTCTTTCAGAAGGCGCTCGAAGCGGCGCGCGAGCTGGGCGAGGCCGGAACAGCCCAGAACCGGAAGCAGGCCCACCTGGCCCTCGGGGAGCTGCTGCTCTCGACGGGGCAGCACAGCCTGGCGGAGGAACACCTGGGCGAGGCCCTGGCCCTGGCGAAAAGCGGCGGGGACCGGGAGGCACAGGCCTGCTGCTGCCGCTGGATCGGGCGCATGCACGAACAGCTCGGCCAGTACACCCCGGCGCTGGACTGGCTGGAGCGGGGCTTTTCGGCCCTGGCGGGGCAGGTCTCGGCGGAGGAGGCGGAGCTCTCGCTCATCGCCGGGCTGATCAACACCCGCCAGGGGAATTTCGAGCGGGCCTGGGAGCTCTGCCAGCGCAGCCTGGCGGTCGCCCAGTCCCTCGCCGACCCGGCGATCGAGGCCCGCGCCTACAACCTGATGGGCATTGTCGAGCTGAGGGGCTATGGGAAGACCGCCGTCCAGCGGTTTACCCAGTCCCTGGCCCTTTACGAGCAGCTGGGCAACGTGTACGGGCAGGCCACCTCGCATAACCTGATCGCCAACGGCTATTTCGCCCTTTCGGCCCTTTCGAAGGCCGACGAGCACTACCGCCAGGCGCTGGACCTGTTCATCCAGATCGGGAATATTTACAACCAGGTGCTGGTGAACAACAACCTGGGCGGCATCGCCCTGAAACAGGGGCGCCTGGACGAGGCCCTGGGCTATTACCAGCGCGCGGCGCGCCTGCTGGAGCAGACCGGCGGCTCGCAGTGGGTTTTCGGCGCGCTGCATATGAATATCGGCCATACCCAGGTGCGCCGCGGAGAGCTGGACGAGGCCCTGGGCCAACTGCGGGAGGCCGAGGCCTGCTTCGAGCGCTCGCAGGTGCGCGACCTGCTGCCGGAGCTCTACGGCCTGTTCGCCGAGGCGCTTTTCCTGCAGGGCGACCCGGCCGGGGCGAAGACTTTTGGGGAACGCTCGCTGGAGCTGGCCCGCGAGCTGCAGATGCCCCGCGAGGAGGGCCACAACCTGCGCATCCTGGGCGAGATCGCCCGGGTGGAGAAGCGCTTCGAGGAGGCCGGGGGGTATTTCAAGGTCAGCTATGAGATCCTGGAGGGGGCCGGGGACGAGTACGAGAGCGCCCGGGTGCAGCTCTCGGTTGCCCGCCTGTACCTGGAGCGGGGGGAGCCGCAGGGGGCTCTGGAAGCCCTGGCGCTGTGCGAGCCGGTCTTCGCCCGCCTGGAGGCGCGGCTGGACCTGGCAGAGGCGAGGAAGATCGGACAGCAGCTGGAGGCCCTGGCGGGCAAAGGGACATAGTTTGAATGCAGCCGCCGGATTATGACGGAGCCATTGCCCTGATCCTCGCCCGCATGCGGGCCGGTTTATCCCCGAAACTGACTTTCCATAATCTGTGGCATACCGAGGAAGATGTGCTGCCCGCCGCCCGCCGGCTGGCAGCCTGCAGCGCGCTGCCGCCCGAGGAGCGGCGCCTGCTGGAAGTGGCCGCCGCTTACCACGACTGCGGCTACCTGGAGACCTGCGTGGAACACGAACGGGCGAGCATGCGCATCGCGGCCGGGATCCTGCCCGGCTGGGGCTTTTCGCCGGCCCAGGTGCAGCAGGTGCTGCGGTTGATCCTGGCGACCCGCATGCCGCAGCGCCCGAACGGGCTGCTGGAGCAGGTGCTGGTGGACGCCGACCTGGACGTGCTCGGGCGGGAGGATTTCTGGGAGCGCAACCGGGCCCTGCGCCGGGAGCTGGAGAATAACGGCAGCCGGGCGAGCGAGCGGCAGTGGCTGGAGGCGCAGCTCACCTTCCTGCAGGCGCACCGCTACTTCACCCCGGCGGCCCGTGAGCTGAGAGAGGCCGGGAAGCAGGCGCATATCCGGCGGCTGCTGGCCCTGCTTGGGGGTGGGGACGGGGGATAGAGAGGTTCGGTAGTAAAATAAACCGGAAAACCAGAGGCTGCCGGGCGCGTGCCGGCCCGGGCGTGGGTGTGATGCGGGGGATTTGCGCTTTGCGGCGCCCGGTTCAGGCCGGCCGCGCGCAAATCACCCCATCCTAACCTTTGGGTTGCCCCCCACAGCTTAACAGGCGCTTGACGGGGAGAAAAAGGTGGGGTATACTGTAAATAAGTCCAATAAACTTACAAAGCTCCACCTGTAACCGGTCGCTTCGCCTGACCAGTCAGGCCAATGGAATGGCGCCGGGTATGCCCCAGCCCGCCATCCCCTTCACATGGACAGTCCTATGGAGAAAGCTACTCGCCAGCAGACGAAAGAACATAATACCCGTCTGGTGCTCAAGACCATCTACCGGCAGGAAGAGGTCAGCCGGGCGGAAGTAGCGCGGGTCACCCACCTCACCCGGACCACCGTATCGGATATCGTCGCCGAGCTGATGGAAGCCGGCTTGCTGGAAGAGGTCGGGGTCGGGTCCTCTGCCGGGGGAAAGCCGCCCATCCTGCTCAACGTGCGCGCCAACGCCCGCCAGCTCGCCTGCCTGGACCTGAGCGGGCCGGAGTTTCAGGGCGCGGTGGTCAACCTGCGCGGGGAAGTCTGCCGGCGCAGGGGGCTGGCCCCGCAGGACCGCAGCGGCGAGGCAGCCCTGCAGGCGCTGCACCAGCTGCTGGATGACCTGACCGGAAACGCCGACGCGCCGCTGCTGGGCATCGGGATCGGGGTGCCGGGCCTGACGGACCCGGAGCGGGGCATTGTGCTCAAGTCCATCCAGCTCGGGTGGAACGACCTGCCGCTGAAAAACCAGCTCGAAGAACGCTACAACCTGCCCGTGTACCTGATCAACGACAGCCATGCAGCCGCCCTGGCTGAGTACACTTTTGGCGAGCTGCACGGCGCCTCGAACCTGATCGTGGTGCGCATCGGGGAGGGGATCGGCGCGGGCATTATCCTCTCCGGGCAGCTCCATTACGGCGACGGCTACGGCGCCGGGGAGATCGGGCACCTGACGGTGGTCGAAGGCGGGCGGCAGTGCTCCTGCGGCAATTACGGCTGCCTGGAGACGGTTGCCAGCCCCCGGGCCCTGCTCCAGCGCATGCACGAGCTGGCGGAATACGACTGGATCTCTTTCTCCGCCCTCCCGGGACTGGAGCCGGGCGGCATCACCTGGGATTTCGTGCGCCAGAGCTTCCAGGCCGGGGACGAGACCGTGACCGAGCTGGTCAAAGAGGCCGGGCGCTATCTGGGGGTCTCGATCGCCAACCTGATCAGCATCCTCAACGTGCACCGCATCATCATCTCGGGCAGCTACGTGGACTTCGGGGAAATGTTCCTGGAGGCGATCAGCGGCGAGGTGAAGCGGCGCGCCCTGCTGACCACCGCGACCGAAACCCGCATATTAAATTCAACCCTGGGGCCTGATCACGTCATCCTGGGCGCCACGGCAAAAGTACTCTCGCAGGAGGCCGGGCTGCCTTAGCAGACCTGGACCCCCGGCGAGGGGCGTATTCTCCGCTGCCGGCGGCAGCCGGCCCACACAGGGCAGCCATTATGGAACTCAGGCTCGAACAGTCCATCGCTCAGAAGATCATGATCAGCTTTGAAGGCGCGGAGCCGCCCGCCGGCGTGCTGGCGCTCATGCGCAGCCGCCCCCCGGCGGGGGTGACCCTGTTCCGCCGCCTGAACGTGCGCTCCCCGGCGCAGGTGCGGGCGCTGACCGCCGCCCTGCAGGAGGCGGCCCGGGCGGAGGACCGCTCGCCGCTGCTGATCGCCGCCGACCAGGAGGGCGGGCAGCTCATGGCGATCGGCGAGGGGACCACGCCCTTCCCCGGCAACCTGGCCCTGGGCGCGGCCGGCTCCCCGGACCTGGCCTGCCAGGTGGGCCGGGCGCTGGGCCTGGAGCTGGCGGCGATGGGGGTGAACGTTGATTTTGCCCCGGTCTGCGACGTGAACCTGAACCCGCTCAACCCGGTGGTCGGCGCCCGCTCCTTCGGCGAGGACCCCGCCCGGGTCGCCGAGCTGGCGGCGGGGATGGTCCGGGGCCTGCAGGAGGCCGGCGTGGCCGCAGCCGCCAAGCACTTCCCGGGGCACGGCGACACCGACACGGACTCGCACTTTGGCACCCCGGTGGTCCCCTACGACGAAACCCGGCTGCGCCAGGTGGAGCTGCTGCCCTTCCGGGCTGCGGTGGAGGCCGGGGTGCGCCTGGTGATGACCGCCCACCTGGCCCTGCCCGCCCTCAACTCGGGCAGCTTTCTTCCCGCCACCCTCTCCCCGGCCCTGCTGCGCGGCCTGCTGCGCGGCGAGATGGGCTTCGAGGGCCTGATCGCCAGCGACGCCCTGGATATGAAAGCCATTCACCAGGGGAACGGGCTGGCGATTGACGCCATTGCCGCGGTGGCGGCGGGCATTGACCTGCTGCTGCTCTCCCACACCCACAGCCTGCAGGACCTGGAGAACGTGACCGCCGGGCTGACCCAGGCGGCGGAACGCGGCCTGCTGTCGGTGGAGGAGATCCGGGCCTCAGCCCGGCGCGTGCTGGAGCTGAAGCGCTGGCTGGCGCATAGAGAGCAGCCCGGGCTGGAGGTGGTGGGCTGCGCCGCGCACCGGGCCCTGGCCCTGGAGGTGGCCCGGAGAGCGGTGACCCTGGTGCGGGACGAGCCGGGCCTGCTGCCCCTGCGCCTGCCCGCCGGGGCGCGCCTGGGCGTGATCATCCCCGAACCGCAGGACCTGACCCCCGCGGACACCTCTTCTTACGTGCGGCTCTCCATCGCGGCAGCCCTGCGGCGCTTCCACCCACAGGTGGAGGAGTTCGTGGTCCAGGTGAATCCGCCGGAAAAGCAGGTGCAGGAGGCGTATAATTTTGCTGCCGGCTGCGACCTGGTGATCGCCGGCACCATCAACGCCCGCGAGCACCCGGGCCAGGCCGCGCTGGTCAATGCGCTGCTGCAGCAGGGGCCTCCGACCATCCCCGTTGCCCTGCGCATGCCTTACGACCTGGAGGCCTATCCCGCGGCGCCGGTGTACCTGTGCACTTACAGCATCCTGCCGCCCGCGATCGAGGCCCTGGCTGAGGCGCTCTTCGGGGAGATCCCGCTGCGCGGGCGCCTGCCGGTGAGCGTGCGCGCGGGCTGATTTTTCAGTAGAATGAAGGTACGGGGCCGCAGGATAAGCCGCCTCCGGCCCGAAAATGGAGAAGGACAGCCAGTTTAAGGTTGGCGAATATGGCTCAAGAGATTGAGTTTTCCATCATGGCCCCCAGCGCAGAGGGCATCCGCCCGCTCCTGGATGAGTTCGAGGCGGAGAGCGGCATCCATGTGCGCCTGCGGCTGTTGAAATGGGACAGCGCCTGGGCGGAGCTGGTGCGCGCCGCGCTCTACAACGACGGCCCGGACGTCTCCGAGGTGGGCACCACCTGGATCGGCGACCTGGTGGGCATGAACGCCCTGCGCCCGTTCAACGCGGCGGAAATGGCGGCCCTGGGCAAAGCCGCCTCCTTCTCCCCTGCCGCCTGGCGTTCGGCCACCCAGTACGGCGACACGCGCATCTGGTCCATCCCCTGGCTGGCGGGAGCGCGCCTGATCTTCTACCGCCCGGCCCTGCTCGAGCAGGCCGGGATTGACCCGCAGGGCGCCTTCAGCAGCGGCGAGCAGATGGAGGCCACCATCGCGCGCCTGAAGAGCAGCGGGCTGCCCGTGCCCTGGACGGTCCCGACCGGCTTCACGCATACCACCCTGCTCAATATCGCCAGCTGGGTCTGGGCTGCGGGCGGTGAATTTGTCGGGGAGGACGGGCGTTCGATCCGCTTTATGGAGCCGCCCGCCCTGGAGGGGATGCGGGCTTACTTCCGGCTGGGGCGCTACCTGGCCCCCGAAGTGCGCTTCCTCAACGGGCTGGAGCCGGACGTGCTCTTCCTGGAGAACTCCGAGACCGCCATGACCATCAGCGGCCCGTGGCTGTTCTGCGAGGCGCGCCAGCGGGTGATCGAAGAGGGCCGGGCGCGCATGGCGGTGGCCCTGCCGCCCGGGGCGCCCTTCGTGGGCGGCTCGAACCTGGTGATCTGGAAGTACTCGCGCCAGGCGGAGGCGGCGGTGAAGCTGATCCGCTTCCTGACCCGCACCGGGCCGCAGGTGGCCTACGGGCAGCAGATCGGCCTGCTGCCGGCCCGCAGCGAGGCCCAGGCGCAGGCGCCGTACGTCAACGATCCCTTCTGGCAGACCGCCGTACGCGGGCTGGAGGTGGGGAGGGCCTTCCCGGTGTTCCGGCTGTGGGGCCTGGTGGAGGACCGCCTGGCGGCGGTCTTCAGCGCGGTGTGGTCGGAGGTGCTAGCGCAGCCCGGCCAGGACCCGGGAGAGATCCTGGAGCGGCGCCTGGCCCCGGTAGCGAAGCGGCTGGAGGGGCTGCTGCAGCGGGGCTGAGGCTTCTGCCTGAAGCTCTATTCCCGCTTCGCATCCCGCGGCCGCGGTTCATCCCCTGCCTGATCCGGCATCCTGCAGGTCCGGGCGCCCTCGGAGACCTGTGTACCGCGCCTGCGGCTGTTGGCCTGCAGGCTTCGATTTTCCCCGTTCACCAGTGCCTCAAACTCCTTATTCAAATTTTCTTTGAGCTCTTCCAGCGGAACCCCTTCTTCCGGCGCGAAAAGGATCTGGGTCTGCTTCCGGAGCAGTTCCCGATTTGATGCAGAAGCGTGTCCTCGTCTGCCGCCTGAATGTGCCAGGATTTTTGGGAGATGGGCAGGGCCTGCGTGCGGCTGCGGGCAACGGCCGCTGTTTCGCCCGAACTGCGCCCCAACCGGAACACCCGGCGAATGTATGTGGGGGATGGGCGGGCGGCGAAGTCGCCCGCCCATCCCCTTTTACTGATTTCTGGGCACCCAATTTCCGAAAGGTTATTGACAATATTGAAAAAAGGTCTATAATAAACTTAGTAAGTACATTGATCTTACAAAGTGACCCCTCCCCGTCCTCTTTCACCCGGCGACCGCCTGTCCACAAGGAGGTGTTCCAGCAGAAATTTATCCCCCGTGTTCCCGGCGCCTCTGTTTCAGCCTCATTTCTATTTCCCATAGGAGAAGAAAGACATGCGTACTAAAGTATTCGCTCTATTTCTGCTGGTGAGTATTTTACTCGGCGCCTGCGCCCAGGCTACCCCTCAGCCCGAGGCCCAGGTGGAAACCGTAATCGAAACTGTAGTGGTAGAAAAAGTGGTGGAGCAGACGGTTGAAGTTGAGAAAGTGGTCGAGAAAGTGGTGGAAGTGACCCCCACCCCCGGCCCCAACCCTGAGGCCATTATCTCCGGGGTGGAAGAAGGCGCCGAGATTACCCTGTGGACCTTCTGGCTTTCCCCCACCTTCGACGATTACATCGCCAGCACCATTGAACGCTTCGAAGCCGCCTACCCCGGCGTCACGGTCAAAGTCGAAGACCACCAGGCCACCATGCTGGACGACCTGCGCAACGCTTTCGCCGCCGGCACCGCCCCCGACGTCATCAACCTCTCCAACGGCGAGGGCTGGGTGAGCGAGTTCGCCACCCAGGGCCTGCTGCTGCCCCTGGACGACGTCGTGCCCCAGGACGTCAAGGACCTGTACTTCCCCGGGCTGTGGAACGTCTCTCTGGTGGACGGCGCGAACTACCAGTTCCCCTGGTACGCCGCAGTCGCCACCGAGCTGATCAACACCAAGCTCTACGTGGAAGAGGCCGGCCTTACGGTGGAGGACTTCCCCAAGACGGTGGCCGAGCTGCCCGCAGTCTGCAAGACCATCAAAGATAAGACCGGCACCCTGTGCGACATCCGCCTGACCGTGAACGACCTGCCCTCCCAGATGATCTACGAAGGCGGCGTCCAGTTCATGAACGAGGACGGCTCCAGCTTCACCTTCGACTCCCCCGAGGCCGTTGAATGGCTGCAGATGTACGCGGGCATGGTGAAAGACGGCACCGTGGACCGCAACGCCCTGATGACCGACCAGGACCGGGTGGCCCTCGACCTGTTCACCTCGGGCCAGGCGGCCTTCTTCCAGACCGGCCCGCAGCTCATCCGCGAGGTGCGCTCCAACAACCCCGGGCTGTACGGCTACCTGGCGGTAGTCCCGGCTCCGGTGGGCAAGTCCGGCGCTCTCCCGCCCACCGCTATGGGCGTCTCGGTAAAGCACGACACCCCCTATCCCAATGCCTCCATCGCCCTGGCCCAGTTCCTGACCAACCCCCAGAGCATGCTGGAGTTCGCCAAGATCGTGGCGGTCTATCCCTCCACGCCGGGCTCTTACGAAGATCCCTTCTTCTCGGCCGACCCGGTCGCCATCGAGGACAGCGTCAAGCCGATCGCCAGCGAGATCATCTCCAAGCAGACCGACCTGAAGCCCACCATCCCGCACTTCAAGGATGTCAACGATATCCTGCTGCAGGCTGTCCAGCAGGCCCTGTTCAACAATGTTGATCCCCAGCAGGCTCTCACGGACGCGGTGGCGCAGGCCAACGCCCTGCTTCCCTGACCCTGAACTCCTCCGGGAGCCTGCGGCCTCCGCAGGCTTCCGGACCCTCTCCAGGTACTTTACCCAAGACGAAAACAGCACCGGCCCCACGAATACCAGTTCTTGTGGTTGGGTGCGACGCTTCCGGCGCTCAGGTTTTTGGGAAACAGGCGGAGCAGCCGCCCGGTCCCTCAAAGACCCTTACCAGAGATTTCGCAAGCAGACCGCACAGCAGCCTGGTTCAACATTTTGTAGCTGTTTTTTTTATGCCAGCGGATGGAAAGGCCGGGTAAAATCCTGCTGTAGCTATCCCGGCAGCAAGAAGGTTCGCGGGCAGCGCCCGGCGGAGGCTTTGGATGAACAGAGGAAATTCGCTCACCCCATACCTGTTTCTGACGCCCGCGCTGCTGGCGATCGCGGTCTTCGTCCTCTTCCCCATGGGGGCGGTCGTCTACTACAGCTTCACCGATTACAGCATCGTCACCCCCCCGGAATGGATCGGACTGCGGAACTACCAGCAGCTCCTCAAAGACCCCATCTTCTGGCAGGCCCTCAAGCACTCATTCATTTACCTGCTGGTCACCCCCATCCTGATCTTCCTGTGCATCCTGCTCGCCATCGTGGTCAACCGCAAACTGCCGGGGATTAACCTGTTCCGGGCGCTGTACTATATCCCGGTGATCAGCGGCAGCGTGGCGGTCGGCATCGCCTGGCGGCTGCTGCTGGACACCAACGGCATGCTCAACAGCATGCTCATCTCCGCCGGGCTGCTGTCCGAGCCCATTCAATGGCTGGCGGAGCCGGCCTACACCCTGCCCATCGCCATGCTGCTCACCATCTGGATGGGCCTGGGCTACTACATGATGATCTTCCTGGCCGGGCTGCAGAATATCTCCGAAGAGCTGTACGACGCGGCCATGATCGACGGCTGCAACGCCTGGCAAAAACACCTGTACGTGACGGTGCCCGGGCTGCGCCCGCAGATCACCTTTGTGACGGTGATCTCCAGCCTGGCCGCGCTGGAGGTCTTCACCGAGATTTACATCCTCACCGGTGGGTTGGGGGGCATCTTGAACAGCGGGGTGACCATCGTGTTTTACATCTGGAAGCAGGCCTTCAAGCTGCAGCACGCGGGCATGGCCTCCGCCATCGCCATGGTGCTGCTGGTGATCACCCTCGCATTCTCGATTATGAACCTGCGCATGCTGGAGCGCGGTACGGAGGCGGAAGCATGATGGAGCTTGCCCAGGCGAAAGCAATCCCCGTGGTGAAAACGCACCGCCGCACCCGGCGGGCGCTGGAAAACGTGTTCTGGTATGTGGTGCTCTGCCTGATCGCGGTCATCACCGTTTTCCCCTTTGTCTGGATCCTGTTCACCTCGTTCAAAGGGCCGAACGATGCGATTTACTCGGTCCCCCCGCAGCTCATCCCGCACGACCCGACCCTGGACAACTACAAACGGGTGTGGGACCAGCTCCCGATGGCGCGCTTTTTCCTGAACAGCATCCTGGTTTCGGTCATCACCGTGACCCTGAACCTGCTGATCACCTCCCTGGCCGCCTACCCCTTCGCCAAGATGAATTTCCGCGGGCGGGACCTGATCTTCTACCTGCTGCTGGCGACCTTTATCATCCCGCCCCAGCTCACCTATATCCCCAGCTACGTGCTGGCGGTGCGGGTGTTCAAGTATTACGACTCGCTCATGGCGCTGATCTTCCCGGGCCTGGCGACGGTGTTCAACATCTTTCTGCTGCGGCAGGCCTTCCGCACCGTGCCCGACGACCTGATTGACGCCGGGCGCATTGACGGCGCCAGCGAGCTGCGCATCTGGTGGAGCATCCTGCTGCCGGTGGTCAAGCCCTCCCTCGCCACCGTCGCCATCATCACCTTCGTCACCCAGTGGAACGACTTCCTGTGGCCCTCCCTGATGCTGCCCACCATGGAACATAAAACCCTGCAGGTGGGGCTGGTGGCCCTGCAGGGTATGTTCGCCTCTGATTCGCGCGGGATTGCAGCCGGGGTGGTCATGACCGTCATCCCGATCCTGATTCTGTTCGTCACCCTGCAGCGCCAGTTTGTGCGCGGCCTGACAGGCGCCGTCAAGGGTTAGCCAAGCTGTTCGAGATGCTTGCGGCGAGGCCGCCGCAAGCATCTCGAACAGCCATTGCTGAAATGGCTGCTACATATATTCCCGGAACTGCAGACCGTGGCGCTTGCGGGCATCCAGCCAGGCCTTGCGCAGGGTCTCGTATACCTTCTCCGGGTCGGTGACGTTGCGCAGTACGACCTCGGAGTGCGAGGCGTCGTGGCCGCGGATAAAAATATCTCCGACGCCGAAGATGCGCTCGCTCATCCCCTGCTTGTAATCAATATCCTGAATACGCACCAGCTCGAAGTTCTCCACATCCCTGGCGATCAGCCCGCGCACAATTTTCAACCGTTCGCTGGTGAGAATATAGGTCTCGACCAGGGACAGGTACGGGCGGCCCTGCCAGAGGACTTTCTCGTTCCCCACCTCGTCCTCCGTCTCCCCGGGGGTCGGAATGCTCTCCCGCTCCGAGGGCAGGGGGGCGGCTTCGTCCAGGATAGAGTCCAGGGTGACCAGCATCTGGTCGGCGATCTTGCCGACCAGTTTTTCCTGTTCTTCCTGAGGCACTGAGGATAAATCCACCCGGCTTTGGGCCACAGCCTGCCAGATCTGGCCGGTAATGCGGGCGCGCGTGTTCTCGATCGACATGGATAACCTCCTATCTGCGTGGACAGTCTTTGCGTGCGTTTATTTTAATCTATATACCGTGAGTACGGGGTTAGGGTGCCGGGGTATGGTTCATACCCCGTACTGAGGTTATATACGTAAGAGTGGCCGTCAGGGCGCGTAAAGGTCGGATAGGGTTCAGAGGCCGCTAAGGCAGCCCGGCCAGCAGGCTCATCGGGTCGAACATCTGGAATACCCCGCTCACCCGCCAGGCGCAGTAATTCGCCATCTCCTCGGGGGAGGCGCCGGGGTCGTAATGGGCCAGGCTCTCGAAGCGCGCCCCGGAGGGCCCCAGACGGGCCTCCAGGTGCAGGTGCGGGTTGAGGGCGTTCCCGCTGCCGCCCACCGCCCCGAGCGTCTGCCCGCAGGCCAGGTCTTCCCCCGGCTCTACTACGGGCGGGTCCTGCAGGTGGGCGTAGAGCAGGTAGAGGGAGCGCCCGGCGAAATCCCAGGCGGCGGGGGCGGCGGTGGGGCAGGTCAGGGCAGCCAGGGGCTGGACGGTGGGGGCGAGGGTGGGCAGGAGGCTTTGGGCCGGGAGCCGGTCCAGGGAGGTCTCGACCAGCAGGGCGTTGCCGTACGGGAAGCGCCCCGCCAGCGCCATCGCCACGCGGCCGGGCAGCACCGCCTGCACCGGGCGCCCGGAGAGGGCGATCCCGGACGGGCCGGTGACGGCGAAGTCCACGCCGTGGTGCGGGCGGTCGTCCCCGGGCCGCGGCGGGTGATAGGGGTTGTTGACCGCCGCCTGCAGCGCTTCCAGCGAGAAGCCCTCCAGCGGGGAACACAGGGGCGGGGGAGGTTCCGCGGCGGGTGGTAGCGCGGTTTCCGAGGCCTCAGCCGTATGGGTGGGAGAGGGAGAAGCGGCGGGGCCGGGCGTTGGGCTCGCCGGGATTTGCGCGCCGGCCGGGGCGAGGGCGGTGTGCGCCTGGACCGTCTGCGCGGCCGGCGATGGCCCGGCGGCAGCCGGCGGCGCAGCAGAGCGGACCGAGCACCCAAGCAGGAAAAGGCAGGCCGCGAAAACGGATATAATGGACCGGTATAAGGAGGTCACGGTGAGCTTTCGACTGACCAACCAGAACAATCCTGAAAAAAGGCTCTACCTGAGCGTCGAAGCCTGGTACGGCATGCTCGAGCTGGCGGAAGCACACGGCTGGACCCCGATCGGGACCGGGCTGCCCCCCTGGTGGGGCGGCGGGGGCGGCTCGAACGGGTTCAACCTGCAGGCGCAGGATAACTGGAACGGCGACTATATCTCCGGCGATGGAGGGCTGGTGATGCTGGAGGACGCCCTCAACCTGGCGGACGCCCTCGAACGGGCCTTCTGGGAGTACGAGCCCCGCTTCACCCGCCCGGTCTTCGAGGTTATCCAGGACTATTTTCGCCCGCGGGAAAGGCTCCTGCCGGGGATCGGCGCCATCGCCCTGACGGCGGATTTCTGCCGCTGCGGGGCCTTCTGGATCGAGCGCGCCTACCACTAGCGCCCTCGGGCGGCCTCTCCGGATTATATCCGCTTTTAGAACCTATCTTAACAATGTTCTTCCATGTTGTAGTGAGGCTGTCCTAAAACAGCCATGGTAAATATCGTAATCATTTGCCTGCACGTGGTCTTTTCGGACAGCCCCACGACAACCGGATCCCATTTCAGAGCGGTACTTATACATCCACTGCGTCTCTACAATGCGTATATTTTGGGTGAGTGAGGTTTTGAGAGGCCTGGCGCCGCCCGGCGGCACAGGCGCTCGCAAAACACCTCTTAATGGTAAAGCGAGAAGAGCACGAATAGGAGGTACTGGGTATGAGTAAGTTTCTGCAAACGGCGGTGAGGCCGGGCCGGGCGCTGCCCGCCCTGATCGGGCTGCTGGCGCTCGTCCTGCCGCTCTGGTCGGCGCTGGCTGCGCCGCGCGCCCTCTTCCCGGAGGTCATCCCCCTGCCGGACGGGCACCAGCCGGAGGGCATCGTGATCGGCAGGGACGGCAATTTCTACGCCGGCTCGCTGGCGAACGGCTCAATCTACCAGGGGAATGTGAAGACCGGGAAGGGGGATATCCTGGTGCCGCCGCAAGACGGGCGGGTGGCGGTCGGGCTGGCGTATGACAAGCGCAGCCACTACATCTTCGCCGCCGGCGGCGGCGGAGGCGCCGGCTACGTCTATGACGCGGCCACCGGCGAGGGCGTGGCCGCCTACCAGTTCACCAGCGAACCGTCCTTCGTGAACGACGTGGTGGTGACGCGCACCGCCGCCTATTTCACCGATTCTTCCCGACCTTTCCTCTACAAAGTGCCCCTGGGCCGCAACGGCCAGCTCCCCGATCCGGACGAGGTGGAGGCCATCCCGCTGGGCGGGGAGTTCAATTTCATCCCCGGCGCTTTCAACGCCAATGGGATTGACGGCTATCCGAACGGGCAGTGGCTGATCATCGTGCATTCGGCTGAAGGGGCGCTCTACCGGGTGGACCGGGACACCGGGTTCGCCCGGCGCATTGACCTGGGCGGGGGTTCGGTCCCCAACGGCGACGGTCTCCTGCTCAGCGGCTGGACCCTGTACGTGGTCCAGAACCGCCTCAACCAGATCGCGGTGGTCGAACTGGAGCAGCCCTC
>JAEWYL010000205.1 GCA_023395675.1 Chloroflexota bacterium
GGCGCCCCACCCCCCAAAATTCCCCCAAAAAACAAAGCCCGCATTCCGAAAACCGGTGGAAAAACCTTTGCTATTGCCCGTGCGCGGTCGCAGGGGCGGCCGCCTCGGACTGCCCCGCAAAGGCCTGGCGCTGCTGCTCCTGAGCAGCCCGCTGCCGCATCTGCTCTCTCAGGCTGGCGATATCGGCCGGGACCAGGTAGGCGGTCACCCCCAGCAGGACCGCGCCCAACGCCCAGGTGCTGACGCAGATAATCAGGATGGCGTTGTGCAGCGAGGAGGTGGCCGCGATCATGCCTGCCAGCAGCGGGGCCAGGGCCGCGCCGCCGTTCTCGATCAGGTACTGCACCGAAAGGGCCGTGCTGCGCACCTCGGGCAGGGTGATGTCGTACACGGTGGAGATCACGTTCGCCGAGGCGAAGGGGATGAAGACGGCGGTCGTCATCAGCAGGCCCAGGAATGTCCCCCGGCTATCGAGGGGCACGCCCATGGTGAAGGTCAGCAGGACGGCGCCGGCGATCACACCGATCATCGCCACCACCAGGCGCCCGCGCGGCGTGTGCTTGAAGAGCAGGTCGCCCAGCGCGCCGCCCACGAAGTAGCCCGCCGCCAGAATCAGCACCGCCGGGGCCATGGTCATCAGGATCGAGTTGGAATCGTAACCCCGCTCCGTTTCCAGGTAGCGGAAGAACCAGTAGGTGATCACGTTCCAGGGGAAGACGCCCACAAAGCCCTGGGCGAAGAGCAGCAGCAGGCTGCGCTTGCGGAACAGCCCCAGGGCGAGCTTCGGTTCGAAGCGGTAAACCCCGACCTGTTCCAGCCCCTCCATCTCCGGCTCGCTGCCGCCGCGTGGCGTCTCCTTCACCCCGAAGAAGATCACCACCGCCAGCACCAGCCCCAAAGAACCGGTGACGTAGAATACCCCCCGCCAGCCGATCACGCCGCTCAGCAGGGTGGCGGCCAGGAGCCCGACCATGTATCCGAGTGGCTGGGAAAGCTGCAGCAGACCGTAGACCTTACCCCGCACCGCCGGGCCGAAATAGTCCGAGATCAGGCTGTAGAGGCCCGGGTAGCTGGAGTCGTCCACTCCGGTGGAGGCGCGCGAGGCCATAAACGAGGGGTAGGTGGGGGCGATGGCGCTCAACCAGGTGGTGGAGCCCCAGATGAAGGAAGCCAGGGCGAGCAGCTTCGAGCGGGCGTAGCGGTCGTAGAGATAGCCCCAGATCGGGTACAGGATGGCGCCGACCAGCCGCGCGCCTGAGACCACCGCGCCCATCTGCACCTCGTTAATGCCGTACGTCTCCATGATCTGGGTGGTCAGCGACCCGATCATGAGCTTGTCGGACTGGTGCAGCAGCATAAAAAAGAAAAAAACGGCGACAACAAACCAGCGGTAGTTATTGTTGCGTGGCTTCATTGACTCCTCCGGATGGCAGAGCGATGCGGTCTGGCAGATCCGGGCAGGCAAGCGAACAGGGCTGCCTGCCCGGGTCCGGTGGGGATGCTCAGGTGTGGATCAACTTCTCGGAGATGCTGATCCCCTGGTGGATGGAATTGATGATGTCCGCCAACAGCGGGGCGATGGACAGGACCTCAATCTTCGGATGGCGCTTCTCGGGCGGCAGGGGCAGCGTATTGGTCACCACCAGCTTTTCGATGCGGTCATCTTCATCCAGAATTTTCAGGGCGGTGGGGAGGATCACCGGGTGGGTGACCGAGAAATAAGCCCCGCCCTCGGCCCCGGCGTCGTACAGGGCGTCAATCTGCTTCAGGACGCTCCCGCCCGCCATCAGGTCGTCAATGATGATCGGGCGCCGGCCCTTGATGTCCCCCACCACGTGGGTGGTCTCCGTGGTGCTGAAGCTCGTGCGCCGCTTGTGCATCACCACCAGGGGCAGGTTGAGCAGTTCCGCATAGCGGCCCGCCATGCCCGCCCGGCCGACGTCGGGACTGACGATGGCGGCGTTGGCGAAGCGAGGGTCGCGGAAGTAGCTCGCCAGCAGGGGCAGGGCGCTCAGGGGGTCCACCGGAATGTTGAAGAACCCCTGGATGGCGCGGTTATGAATATCCACGAACATGACGCGGCTGGCGCCCATGTTTTCGAGCAGGTTTGCCACCACGCGCGCGCTGATCGCCTCCCGCCCCCGGGCCATGCGGTCCTGGCGGGCGTAGGGAAAGTAGGGGATGACCACGCTGATGCTGTGGGCGCTCGCCCGCCGAAAGGCGTCCAGGTAGAGCAGGATCTCCACCAGGTGGTCGTTGACCGGCACCGAGCAGGTCTGCAGGAGGAAAATATCCTGGTCGCGCACGACCTCATCAATCATCACATAAATTTCGCTGTCGGGAAGCTGGCGGGAGGTGGACCTTCCGACCGGCACACCCAGCCGGTCGGCGACCTCCTGGGCCAGGGCAGGGTGAGCGGAGCCAGAGAAAATCCGCAGGGGGTGAATGGACATGATCTCCTCAATGAAAGTGAATTGGGACTGGAGCCCTCCGGCCCCAGGTGAACCTCAAAACCGGTCTGCGATTACCGGAATCTACCACAAAAACGTCAATCTCCCGGGACGGCTGCGATCCGGGCCTGTGGGCCGGGCTTCCGGCTTTTGACGCCGAACAGGGCCAGGGCAGAGATGAGAAACAGGGAGCCGTAGATCGAGAAGAGGACGACGTAGCCGATTCCGGGCCGGGTGGGGGCCAGGATGGTGAAATAATCGGCGATGGGGCCGCCGATGTAGGCTCCCACCGCGCCTGCGCCGGCCCCGGCCAGGTTGGAGATGCCCAGGTAGCGGCCCGCCTCCGCCTTCGGCGCCAGCTCTGTCCCCAGGGCCCAGTTGGCGGTGTAGAACAGCCCGGTGGCGACCCCGATAATGGCGCCGCCCAGGTAGATGGTGAACAGGGTGGTGGAGAGCAGGGCGATCAGGGTGCCGGCGGCGGCGGTCAGTCCGGCGGCGGCGATCAGAGGTTTGTGCCCGAAGCGCTCGGTCAGCCGGAAGGCAGCCACCAGCCCGAAAAGGCCGAAAGCGACCAGGCAGCCGAGGACATAGGGCAGGATCACGCTCTGGAAGCGCAGGGCGACCAGGATGCCCAGCAGGACGGAAGCGCCCGCCAGCACGGAGAACGCCCGGCGGTATTTCCCGTCGCTCAACCAGCCGCTGGACAGGGCGGAGCTCATCACGAACAGGCCCACCATCAGCAGCAGGACAGAGGCCGGGCCGGCGGCCCGCTCCTGCTCGAAACCCAGCCGGGCCTGGATATAGTAGACGGCGAAGGTGGACAGGTTGACTGCCCCCACCAGGTACGCCAGGCGGTTGACCACCCACCAGGTGAACCCCGGGCTGTTCGAGGCCGCGTCCCGCCCCAGGCTGAGGCGGACGCTGGTCCAGACGCCCAGGCCGGTGGCGGCGATCATGGCAGCCAGCCCCGCCGCGCCCATCAGCAGGAGCTGGACGGTGTCCGAAAATCCGTTCGCCAGCGCCCGCCCGGTCCAGCTCACCGCGGCGCCCAGGGCGAGGATGATGGCGGTGAAGGCGGCGGTCATACCCAGCAGCCGCAGAATGGGCCCCCAATCCAGGGGCGGCGGGGCAGTCTCCGGTCTTTTTTCAGGGACGAACAGGGTGATCAGCATCGTGACGAGCAGGATGACCATCACGAAGATTAAAGCCCCCCAGATATTCCCCCCGCTGACCATACCTCCGATGATAAAGGACACCAGGATCAGAGGCAGGGGCAGCTCGAGCACGGCTTTGACCGCGGAGAAGCGCCCGCGCTGCTCCTCGGGCGCCAGGTCGGGGATCAGGGCCTGCTGGGCGCCCTGGGCGATATTGGAGGAAATCTGCTGGCCGATGACAAAGACGAACAGGAGCGTATAGCCGAACAATCCGCTCAAGCCGGCGCTGAAACCGATGGCGGCGATGAAACCCAGGTTGAGCAGGGTGCCGGCGAAGATAAACGGCCTGCGCCGGCCCCAGGGGAGGCGGCTGCGGTCGGAGAGCATGCCCATCACCGCCTGCGCCAGCAGGGCGGCCATCAACGTCCACAGGCGCAGCCGGCCCAGGTAGGCTCCCTGCGCCTCGACGCCGACAAAGCCCTGCACCAGCAGGGGCAGGATCAGTCCGTTGGTATTGGCTAGGGTGCTTAACCCCAGGTAGTAGATATTGATGGTGATGACGTCATACCAGCGGAGGGGCCGGCTCATGCTTGCCTCCTGGTGCGAGACCGGCATTCACAGCCGGGCTGATGACCTGCTCGATGAAACGGAGGGTGATCTCCGCTACCTGTTCCTGCTCGCGGTCAATGGCGACCACATGGCCTGAATTTTCCATCCAGATTGACTGCTTGACCTGCGAAGCGGTCTCGCGCATCAGGATCTCCGGAACCCCGGGGTGAACGGTGGGGTCCAGGCGGCCCTGGACCACCAGCAGGGGCTGGCGGATCAGGGGCAGGCGCCTCCGCACCACCTGCTGGAGCTTAAGCAGCTGGAGCACGGCTTTCAAGGGGTTAACCGGGTATCCCTGCCAGAGTTCATCGGAGAGGTTGCGCGGCCGGTTCTGGACCGGTTTGGAGACGTAGGTCTTGAACGGGGCCGCCAGGCGCAGCAGCAGCCGGTCCCGGCCGGTGAGGCGCAGGCGCAGCGCCGGGGCGTAAGCCAGGACCCCGGCGGCCTCGGGGTGCAGGCTCGCCAGGTAGAGGGCCAGCACCGCCCCCGTAGACTCCCCTCCCAGGAAGACCCGGGTGCAGGCCGCGGAGAGATCCTGGTAGGTTTTCTCCACCTCGGCCGCCCATTCCTGCCACCTGCGCCGGTTGAGGTCCGCCGGAGCGGTGCCGTGACCCGGCAGCAGGGGGCCTGCCACCGTGAAGCCGCGCTGCAGCAGCGCCTGGGCCAGCGGCCGCATCTCCGCGGTGGTGGCGGTCAGCCCGTGGGCCAGGAGCACGCCCACCGGACCTCCCTTCCAGAAAAATGGGCCGCCTTCGAGGTGTGGGTTGACAAGCATAGCAGAATTTTACCAGACCGAAGGAAAAATACTCCTGCTGGAAAACCGGCGAGAAGCCGCGAAAAAAGGGCGGGCAGAAATTAAAAAAACTGCCGGAGCCGGGCTTTGCCCAGCCCCCGCAGTCTTTTCGAAACGCTCGTCTCGCGGCTGTTTTGGGACAGCCTTATTTACAGGGCCAGGATCAACCTGGCGGCGGATAACCGCAGGTCAGGGCCGGTAGATATGGGGCAGCAGCCAGAAAGCGGCATTCTGCGCCCGACCGCCGTTGGCCTCGACGGTGAGGATAAAATGCACCGACTGTCCGGCGAGCTCGGAAAGGTCGAGCTGGATGCGGGTGATCAGGCCGTCGTAGATCTCATCCCAGGTTTTCAGGGTCTTCACCGGGCCGTCGCCGGTCCTGTACTGCAGGCTGAACCGGACGCTGCACTTCTGGTTATCGGCCAGGCAGCCCACATCGGCCAGGAACTGGTCCCCGTCTTCGATCTTGACCGCCGGGAACTCGCCGCTGATGTAGCCGTCGGTGTTGCGGTCCGGGTTGGTCCACAGGGCCGGCTCATTTTCCCGCTGGTTCTCCTGGACGTGCTCGCCCAAGCGGATCACAAAACCGTCCTCGCTGTCCTCGTCTCCGGGGCAGGGCAGGCTGCGGTCCGTGCCGCTCTCCCAATCGGCCTGGCAGTAATTGGCGACGAAGCTGTACACCACCCCCTCCGTCACCGGCTCCTGCTCGACCACCCGGATCTGGACGAAGAAGGGGTTTTCGCCCCGCTGGCCGAGGCCGAAGACCTCGCCCTCGGGGTCCGCCAGCATCCAGTCTCCGCGGTAGCGGCCCAAATCGTCCGGGGCGATCAGCTCGACCTGGAGATTGACGCTCTCGCCCGGCCGCACGGTTTTGCCGATCTCGATATCGCGCGTGCCGCTCATGCGGTCGCCGCCCACGTACACCAGCTCGTAGTCCGGCGTCCAGGTGCAGCTTCCGATATTCTCGAGCTTCCAGATCTTGGTGAACTGGGCGTTCGGGGCGTAGCGGGTGTTGTCGGGGACGGTGACGTCCTCGACGAAGCGCGCCCGGTTGCAGGCCACCGGGACCGCGGTGGGCCGGGGTGTGTTCGTCGGCGGCAGCGGCGTGATGGTGGGCGCCTGGGTGTTGGTCGGGAGCGGGGTGTTGGTGCTCACCGGCAGCGAGGTCTGCGTGGGCGGCAGGGTGGCAGGCGGCAGGGTGGCGGGCGGCTGCTCGCCGCCAGACTGCGAGGGCGAGGTCGGGGAGGCCAGCGGGGCCGATCCGGTCAGTTGGGCGACCAGGGTCTGCGCGGCCTGGGTGTAAATGGCGCTCCCGTCCTGGGTGGGTGCCTGAGTGGCGATATTGCAGGCCATCAGCACAAGCAGGGCGAGCAGCGCAAGCGGAAGCAGGCGAAGATAATGGGGTTTCATAGTACTGTTCCTGAATCAGTTGAATTACAGAAGAGTGTTCTGCTTATCCCTGTTAACGCCGCAGGGATGGTTTTCGTTCCCGGTTCCCCTGTGCATGCCCCTGAAATCTATCCTGAAAATAGATGGTTATGTGGGGGGCAGCCCCCATAAAACCACATAACAAACTTCGGATAGATACGCATCCGGGTTAAAAAGGGGCGGAGCGCCTCGGAAGAAGCGCTCCGCCCGGTTCATGGTGAAACTCAGACCCGTTCCACTTTGACGGCGCAGATCTTGAACTCCGGTATCTTCGCCACCGGATCGAGCGCCGCCAGCGTCAGCTCGTTGGCGGAGGCCTCGGGGAAGTGGAAGTTGGCAAACACCATCCCCGGCGGGACCCGGTCCGTCACCCAGGCCTCGGCCTCGATGACGCCCCGGCGGGACTGGACTTTGACCCGCGCCCCCTTGCTGGAGCCGTTGACCAGGCCCAGCCGCACGGCGTCGTCGGGGTTCACTTCTACCAGCGCGCGGTCGTAGACTTCGACCAGGCCGCTTGCCCGGCGGGTCATCTCGCCGCCGTGCCAGTGGTAGAGCACCCGGCCCGTATTCAGCACCCAGGGGTACTCGTCGTCCGGCATTTCGGCCGGCGGGATATGGTCGATGGGCATGAACTTGCCCGGGCCGCGAGTGAACTGCCCGATATGCAGCACCGGCGTGCCCGGGTGATCGGCGCTTTTTACCGGCCACTGCAGGCGCTCGCCGCGCTCCAGGCGGGCGTGGCTGACCCCGGCGTAGCTGGGCGTCAGGGCGGCCACTTCGTCCATCACCGCCGAGATATCGGCGTATTCCCAGCCGCTGAACGGCGCGGGGTCCGCTTTCCGGCCGCCGCCCGCCAGCATGCGCTGCGCCAGTTCGGCGGTGATGCGCCAGTCTGCGCGGGCCTGCCCGCGCGGCTCGATGGCCTTGCGCACCATCTGGATGCGCCGCTCGGTATTGGTGAAGGTGCCGCTCTTCTCGGCGAAAGTGACGCCCGGCAGCAGCACGTCGGCGTAATCCGCGGTCTCCGTCGGGAAGATCTCCTGCAGGATGATGAACTCGCAGCGGTCCAGGCAGTGGCGGATATGCGCCGTATCGGGATCGCTCATCACCGGGTTTTCGCCCAGGATATACATCGCTTTGACCTTGCCCTCGCCGGCGGCGGGGACCATCTCCGTCACCGTCAGGCCCACGCTTCCGGGCAGGGGCGTACCCCAGGCCGCTTCGAACTTCTTGCGGTTGTCCTCCACGGTGACGTTCTGGTAAGCCGGGTAAACGTTGGGCAGGCCGCCCATATCGCAGGCGCCCTGGACGTTGTTCTGGCCGCGCAGCGGGTTGACCCCGCCGCCCGGCACGCCCATGTTGCCCAGCAGCATCTGCAGGTTGGCGAGGGACATGACGTTGCGCACCCCGACGATATGCTGGGTGATGCCCATCGCCCAGATCACCGCCATGGGGCTGTTCAGCGCCAGGATCTCGGCGGCTTCGTACAGTTTCTCGACCGGGATGCGGGTGATCTCGGAGGTCTTTTCCGGCGTGTACTCCGCCACCACGGCCCGGAACTCGTCGAACCCTTCCGTCCGGTTGGCGATGAACTCGCGGTCCTCCCAGCCCTTCTCCAGGATGATATGCATCAGCCCGTTCAGCAGGGCGACGTCGGTGCCCGGGCGCTGGCGCAGGTGCAGGGTGGCGAATTCGGTCAGGTCAATGCGCCGGGGATCGGCGACGACCAGTTTTGCGCCGCGCCGGGCCACAGCCTGGCGCAGCATGGCCCCGAAGACGGGGTGCTGTTCGGTGGTATTGGAACCGATGACGAAGAAAGAGGCTGCATTCGCCGCCACATCGTCCATCGAGTTGGACATTGCGCCCGAGCCAAAGGAAGTGGCCAGACCGGCCACGGTGCTGGAGTGTCAGAGACGGGCGCAGTGATCTATGTTGTTCGTCCCGACCACCTGGCGGGCGAACTTGTTCATCAGGTAGTTTTCTTCGTTGGTGCACTTGGCCGAGGTGAGCACGCCCACGCTGTCGGGTCCGAAGGTATCCCGGGCCGCGCTCAGCTTCCGCGCCGTCAGGTCGAGGGCCGTGTCCCAATCCACGGGCACCCACTCGCTGCCGGTGCGCGGCATTCCGGCGGGACGCTGCCCATCTCCCTCGAGCAGGTAGCGCCGTACCAGGGGCCGGGTGAGGCGTTCGGGGTGGTGAATGAAGTCGTAGCCGTAGCGGCCCTTCACGCACATGTGCAGCCCGTTGACCGGGGCCTCGGGATTGGAGGTGACCCGGATCACATGCCCGCCCTCGTCATCGTCCTTCACGTTCAGGTCGAAGCTGCAGCCGACCCCGCAGTAGGTGCAGGTCGTGGTGACCAGGCGGTCGGCCTCGCCCAGGTGGGCGGACATCTTGTTGTCCAGCGCTCCGGTCGGGCAGTAGGCCACGCAGGCGCCGCAGGACTCGCAGCGCGCGTCGAGCATCAACTGGCCCGCGCCCGGGACGGGATGGGCGTTGAAGCCGCGTTCCGCCATGTTCCAGACATAGCGGCCCTGGATCTCGGCGCAGGCCCGCACGCAGCGGGTGCACTGGATGCACTTGTTCAGGTCCACCCGGATGAACGGGTTCGGGTCGCTGTCCACCGGGTAGCGCGGCGCTTTCGACATCACCTTGGGCACATCCACCCCGTAGTGCTTCACCCAGTGCATAAACTGGGTGTCGGGCAGGCGGACTTCGCCCTCACTTTCCAGCGAGGCGTCGAAGTAGTTGGATAGCAGCAGCTCTAGAATGAAGCGGCGAGACTGCACCAGGGCAGGGGTTTCCGTCCTCACCACCATCCCTTCCGTGACTTCCAGCGTGCAGGCCGTCTGCGGCAGGCGTGCGCCCTGCACCTCGACCACGCACATCCGGCAGCCGCCGAACGGCGACAGGTCTTTGTGGTCGCACAGGGTGGGAATGGTGATGCCTGCACTTTCTGCTGCGTGCAGGATGGTTGTGCCCTTGGGAATCTGGATCTTTTGATCGTTTATTGTCAGAGTCAGCATAAGTTATTCTTTCGACCAGGCACAAATCTTTAGTAGGATATGATCAAACAGAGATTTCCACTGTTTTATCTTAAGGAGGAATTGCATTGACTGCCAGTGACGATTGTCACCATTCCTTGAGAAACATCACCTCAGGTTTTCACCTCCAGCCAATCCCAGATGCGGTCCGCCGCCTGCGCCGCCAGCTCGGCCGTGCGGGGGGACAGCGCGCGCGAGAAGCCGAAGCTGTAACCCCGTACCGAGACCAGCAGCGCCTCCGGCTCCTGGCCGTACAGCGCGCCGGTAAAGGACAGGAGCGATTCAGGGGTCAGGTGATGGGTGAAAGGCGAGGTCTGAAACTCCTGGCGCACCGGGACGGCGCGCACTTCCTCTGGCACTGCCCCCGTATGCGCGTCAATAAAGCAGATGCGCTCGAACTCTGCCGCGGTCTCCGCCAGCTCAGGGGTAAGCTGGAGCACAAAGAGCAGCTCGATCTCTTCCCCCTGCAGGTCGAAGGCCTCCTCGACGGCGTCCGGGGCCGGCCGGCCGAGACGGCGGGCGATCTCCGCCAGGACGTGATACGCCACGCCGTCATCTTCCCGGTCGATATTCCCGTAGCCCAGGAGCAGAGTCTTCTTATCGCTCAACCGGCTCCCTTTATCCTTGCGTGAGGGTC
The DNA here is from genome assembly GCA_023395675.1 of Chloroflexota bacterium. Taxonomy (GTDB): domain Bacteria; phylum Chloroflexota; class Anaerolineae; order Anaerolineales; family UBA4823; genus JAEWYL01. The sequence goes on from JAEWYL010000205.1 coordinate 10,116, forward strand.
TTGACCAGGCCGCCGTCCGCATCCAGGACTTCGACCTCGATCGGCATCTGGCCTACTGCATGGGTGGAGCAGGACAGGCAGGGGTCGTAAGCCCGCACCGCAGCCTCGACCCGGTTCAGCAGCCCTTCGCGGATCTCCGGGCCGGTGATATAGGTCTTGGCGACGCTGTCCACCGCCTGGCTCATGGCCCAGTTGTTGTGCCCGGTGGCCACGATCAGGTTCACGTGGGTGAGCGCGCCGTCCTCGTTCGCCTTGTAATGGTGGAAGAGCGTGCCGCGCGGCGCCTCCAGAATGCCCACGCCCTCTCCCCGGAAGTCCTTGCGGGTGTTGAGGATGTCGGTGCTGAGGGCATCCGGGTCCTCCAGGATGACGCGCGCCCGTTCTACCGCAAAGAGCGTTTCGATCAGGCGGGCGTAGTGGTAGTAGAGCGTGTTCTCCACCGGTCCGCCGGGGTTGAGGGCTTTGAAGCGCAGCAGTTCGGCCTGCGCCAGCGGGGTGCCAATCTTTTCCGCCGCGTTCAGGCGTCCCAGCGGGCCCACGCGGTAGACGCCGTCGGGCCAGCCCATCTTCTTGTAGTAAGGGAACTTGAGGTAAGACCAGCTCTCCACGTGCTCGGCGATGTAATCCAGGTAATCCCCTCCGGCGAATTTCTCGAGCTGCACGCCGTCGGCGCCGATCAGGCGCACGGCGCCTTCGTAGAGCTCCAATCCGTTCTCGGGCGTGACCAGGCTCATATAGCCGGTGGGGAAGACCGCAAACTTGCGGATATCCTCCATATTCCGTTCGGCCCAATCCCGGGCGATGCCCAGGCCGGTCTGGATGGCTTCGATGGCCGCATCCACGCCCGCCAGGATCGTCTCGCGCTCGCCGGGCTGCAGGGCCTTGTTCACCCCGCCGGGGACGGCGAAGTTCGGGTGGATCCTGCGCCCGCCCAGAATACGGATGATCTCCTGTCCAAACTTGCGCAGGTTCACCGCTTTGAGCGCCAGCTCCGGGTTTGCACCGATCAGGCCGATCACGTTGCGGGAGGCAGGGTCGGCGTCGAAGCCGAGCAGCAGGTCGGGGCCGGCCAGCTCGAAAAAGTGCATGCCGTGGCTCTGGATCACCTGGCCCATGTGCATCAGCTCGCGCAGCAGGCTGGCCGGGCGGGGCGGGGGCGAGCCGGCCAGGTCGTCGGCGGCTTTGGCTGCCGCCAGGTGATGGCTGACCGGGCAGATACCGCAGATGCGGGGGGTGATGGATGGCATCTCGAAGTACATCCTGCCCTCGCAGAACTTCTCGAAGCCGCGGAATTCATTGATGTGCAGATAAGCCCGGTCCACCGTCCCACCCTCGTTCATGTGGATGGTGACTTTGGCGTGTCCCTCGATCCTGGTGACCGGCTCGATCGTAATTTTTTGTGTCGTCATTCTTTCTCTCCAATGGTTCGCAGGTGTCTTTCTGCTTGCGATACGGGTAAAACCTGGCAGTCTTCAGCAGCCTGCGACCTTCAACCGGTTAGTGCCAGTGAAGCTTATCGTCCTTGATCTCGGGGATGCGCCCCTGGGCCAGTTCGCTGAGGACGTAGTAGATCACGTCCGGGTCGGGCGGGCAGCCGGGCACGAACACGTCCACGGGAACCACCTCGTGAATGGCGCGGGTGTCCTGCATCACCGCCAGCTCGGGGTCGTCCGGGATCTTGCCTCCGGCATCGGTGCTTTCGGTCTCCACGTAAGCCCGGCGCAGGGCGGCCTCGATCCCGCAGAAGTTGCGCATGGCAGGCACGCCGCCGAACACGGCGCAGTCGCCCAGGGCGACCAGGATCTTGCAGCGGCTGCGCATCTTGTGCGCCACCTCTTCGTTGGCCGAGTTGTTAATCCCGCCCTCGAGGATGCCCACCTCCACACCGCTCTCATCCGGCTCTTTCAGATCGGTCACCGGGGTGGCGCGGATATCGGCCAGTTGGGCAATTTCTACGATACGCTCGTCAATATCCAGCAGCGACATGTGGCAGCCGGCGCAGCCCGCCATCCAATCGCTAGAAATTTTCGGTTTCGTCATTTTTGTACTCCTGATCAACAATTACCGGTACCCGGCCTGCCCCGGGGAGTTTGAACTCTATCCGGAGCGGGCAAAGCTGCATTTATGCGGCCGCCTTTTCGACCAGTTCAGCCTTCCAGTCGCCGCTGAGCGGAGAGCCAAGGCAGGCAGCCAGGGCCGATAGGGCCTCTTCGTTCGAGCGCACCCAGGCGGCGGGCGCGACGCCCGCGCGGGCGGCCTGCAGCCGGCCTTCCAGGTTCAGGTAGTGCCCGGCCTGTTCGGCCCAGGTGCCTACCGGCAGGACCACGTCCGCCTGCTCGGTGAGCGGCGAGGCGTAGCTGGCCTGCACGGCGAGGAAAGGCACGCCGGAGAGGCTCTCGACGAGCTGCAGGCTGGGGACGTCGTCTCCCAGGGCCAGGAAAGCGGCCGCGCAGCCTTCAGGGTTGAATGCGCCCTGCAGGCCGTAGCGGCGGGCCGCCAGGCTGTTGGCGCCGCCCGCGGTCTGGACCACCGGCGCCCCGTTTGCCAGGGCGACCAGGGCTTCCAGGGCTCCGGGCTCCGCGATGACCAGCGCGCCGGCCACGAAGACCGGTTTCCGGGCCTGGGCGATCAGGCGCGCGGCCTGGGCCAGGCTGGAGGAGGCGCCATTACCGCCCACGCTCTGCACTGCAGTCGCCAGGCTGCGCAGGGTCTCGCCCAGCCCGCCTTCCGCCGTGCGAATGTTCAGCGAGGCGTGTTCCGCCAGGCCGTTCTCGTCGCTGTCAACCAGCACCAGGTTGGTCCCCTGCGGCAGGCTGCGTTTGATAAAGAAACCGGCGACCTGGTGGCCGGCAGCCAGGTCGGCCCCAACCACAACCACACAGTCCGCGTCTTTCAGGGCCTTCAGGCTCTGCGCGGCGGGCAGATCCGCCATGCGGGCGGCCTCGATGCCGGCAGCGGCCCTGCCGCCGAGCTTCTCCACAAACAGCTCCTTGAAAGAGGCCAGGGCCTCGGCGGTCAGACGGGTGGAGGCCAGGGCGGAGATCCGGCCGGGAGAGCCTGCCAGCGGGGCCAGCTTACCGGCGATGAAAGCGGTCGCTTCCTCCCAGGTGGCCGGCTCCAGGCTGCCGTTCTTGCGCACCAGCGGCGTGGTCAGGCGGGGGCGGTCGTCCTCCACAGGCAGGTAGTGGCCTGCTTCGCACAGCACGCCGCCGTTCACCGGGTGCTCCCAGTCGCCGTCGACGCGCACCAGGCGGTTGTCCCGCACCACCAGCTCAATCCCGCAGCCGACCGAACAGCCGGCGCAGACCGAGGGGATGCGCTCGAACTCGGCCTCTTTGCCCAGGTAAGCGTCTACCCGGTCAATCAAGGCCCCGGTCGGGCAGACCTGCACGCAGGTCCCGCAGCGAATACAGCTGCTCTCACCGACCGGCAGCCCGTAATCAGCCACCACCATGGTAGAGGCGCCCCGGTTTTCGAGGCTCAGGGTGTGGCTGCCCACCAGCTCGTCACAGGCGCGCACGCAGCGGCGGCACAGGATGCAGCGGTTGTGATCCAGTACAAAATAAGGGTGCGAAGCATCCACCGGATAGGGCTTCCAGGCCGGCTGAATGGGCCAGTGGGTCATGCCCTCTCCGTAGGCGGCGTTCTGCAGCTCGCAGTCGCCGTTCGTCTTCTGGCAGTACATGCAGAAGTGGTTGCGTTCGCTGAAAAGCAAGGTCAGGACGAACTCCCGGGCTTTCTTCACCGCAGGGCTGTCGGTGTGCACCACCATCCCGTTGGTTACAGGCAGCGTGCAGGAGGTCTGCAGGGTGCGCATACCCTCCACCTCGACCACACACAGGCGGCAGCCGCCGTAGGGCTTCAGCGAGGGGTGATCGCACAGGGTGGGGATGTCCAAACCCGCCAGCCTGGCTGCTTCCAGCACAGTGGACCCGGCCTGCACCTCAATAGACTGACCATTAATTGTTACTGCTACCATTCTAAAAATCTCCTGATTCAGTTCTAAGCAAGCGCCGGGACCTGATCCATCGGGCAGACGCCGGTGGGGCATACGCCCAGACGGATATGGGCCTCAACTTCAGCGCGGAAGTGTTTCAAAATATCGCGGATCGCCACCGAGGCAGTCTGCCCCAGCCCGCAGTTGGAAAGTTGTTCCATCGCCACGCCCAGGCGCTGGATCTCGTCCAGCTCCTCCAGGCTCCCGGCGCCGGCTGCCAGCCGCTCCAGGATCTCGTAGGTGCGCTGTGTGCCGATGCGGCAGGGGGTGCATTTTCCGCAGCTTTCGAAGCGGAAGAACTGCATCAGCACCCGGGCCAGATCCACCACGCAGGTACGGTCGTCGCAGACCAGCAGCGCGCCGGACCCCAGGGATACTCCGGCCTTGCGGAACGATTCGAAGTCCATGGGCGTGTCCACCAGGCTCGCCGGTACGATCGAGCCGCTGGACCCGCCGGTCTGGAACAGTTTGAGCGGGCGGCCGTCCTTCATGCCCCTGGCGTAAATGGCGATCACCTCTCGCAGGGTAATGCCCATGGGCACTTCGATCACCCCGGTCATGTTCACGTTGCCCAGGATGGTGTAGACCTTGGTCCCCGGGCTGCGAGGGGTGCCGAAGCTCCTGTACCAGGCGGCCCCATGCCTCAAGATCGGCGGGACATTGGCCAGGGTCTCCACATTGTTCACCAGGGTCGGCTTGCCCCACAGGCCCTTCGTGGGCGGGTAGGGCGGGCGGGAGCGCGGCTCGCCGCGCTTGCCCTCGATGGATTCGATCAGGGCGGTCTCCTCGCCGCAGATATAGGCCCCGGCTCCGGCATGGACGTGCAGGTCGAAGCTGAAATCCGTGTTGAACAGGCCCTTGCCCAGCAGTCCGTGGGCGCGCGCCTGTTCAATGGCCTTCTCCAGGCGCTGGTATGCCAGGCCGTACTCGCCGCGGATATAAATATAGCCTTCGCTGGCGCCCACCGCATAAGCGGCGATGGTCATGGCCTCCACGATGCTGTGAGGGTCGCCCTCCAGGATCATGCGGTCTTTAAAGGTGCCCGGCTCGCTCTCGTCGGCGTTGCAGATCACGTACTTGGGATCGCCCTCGGCCGAGGCGACAAACGTCCACTTGCGCGCCAGAGGGAAGCCCGCCCCGCCGCGGCCCTGCAGCCCGGAGGCGTCCAGCTCCGCGATCACCTGCTGGGGGGTCATCTCCGTCAGCACCTTCGCCAGGGCTTCGTAGCCCTCGTTCAGGATGTATTCCTCGATGCTCTCCGGGTCGATTTTCCCTGCCCGCTGCAGCACAATGCGCTGCTCGGCGGGCATGGCGCCTTTCCGGGCTCGCAGCCAGGCGATGGAGCCGGAGAGTTCGCGCACGGGGGCGAGCATGCTCTCGACCACGCGGCCTTTGTACAGGTGTTCCTCGACCAGAAGGTGAGCGTCCTCCGGACGTACGGGCCCGTACACCACCGCCTCGGGGTAGACCACCACCATCGGCAGGGCGTCGTGCCGGCCCAGGTCTCCGGCCATCGCCAGAGAGATTTCATCGGACAGGCCGTAGGCCTCGATCTCCTGCTGCAGCGCTTCCTGCAGGCGGTAAGCCCCACGCTGCATGCTCTGGGGGTCGCTGGATATCAGAACCATGGATCGGATTGTCTTCATCGCGCCTGTCCTTATTCGTAGCGGGCCAGAATGCCGGGCACCTGTTCGGGCCGGACATTGCCGTATACGTCCTCGTCGATCAGCATCACCGGGCCTACCCCGCAGATCCCCAGGCAGCTGGTGGTGATCAGGGACCATTTCTTGTCGGGAGTGGTTTCGCCGGGTTCGAGCTGCAGGGCCTCTTTCACCGCTCCGAACAGCTCGCGTCCGCCCATTACGTGGCAGGGGGCACTCTCGCAGAAGCGCACCACGTGTTTTCCAAGCGGCTTCGTGGACAGCATCTCGTAAAAACTGGCTACCGCGAAGAGCTGCCCTTCCGAAACGCGCACGCTGGCGTTCCGCAGCTGTTTGCGCACTTCCACAAAAGCTTCCGGAGGGATATAGCCTAACGCGCGGTTCACCTCGCTGAGGATCGGGATGATGGCATCTCCATGGGCGCCGTGGAGCCTGATGGCCTCCTGGACGACTCCGGTGACATCTTTCTGGTTTATTTCGACCGACATTGGTCCTCCTGGAACGGGTTCAGACGATCTTTTCGCCGGTTCTGGATCAATTAATCCGTCTCTGCTGCCCGGTTCCGGCAGGGCCGTGCTGGCCCTGACCGGATCCGGAACCATCTCGGCGTCTTAAGAAAGCACCTGGATGGAGTTGAAGTTGCAGACCTGCATGCAGATACCGCAGCGGATGCAGGTTTCGACATCAATCTCATGCGGCTGGCGCCGCTCGCCGTGGATGGCCTCCACCGGGCAGTTGCGGGCGCAGACCATACAACCGGTGCAGATATCCTTCTGGATCTCGTAGCGGATCAGCGGCTTGCAGACCTTTGCCGGGCAGCGCTTCTCGTTGATATGCGCCTCATACTCATCCCGGAAGAACTTCAAGGTGCTGATAACGGGGTTCGGCGCGCCCTGGCCCAGGCCGCACAGGCTGGTGGTGGTGATCTGCGAGCACAGGTCATCGAGCAGGTCCAGGTCCGAAGGCTGGCCCTCGCCCGAGCAGATGCGCTCCAGGGTCTCCAGCAGGCGGCGGGTGCCCACCCGGCAGGGGGTGCATTTACCGCAGGATTCGTCCTGGGTGAAATCCATGAAGTAGCGGGCGATATCCACCATGCAGGTATCTTCGTCCATCACGACGAAGCCGCCCGAGCCCATCATCGCCCCGGCTTTTACCAGGGCTTCGTAGTCCACCGGAAGGTCCAGGTAATCTGCCGGAAGGCAGCCGCCCATCGGGCCGCCGATCTGGACGGCTTTGATGGCTTTTCCGTTCGGGATGCCGCCGCCGACGTCGTAAACCACCTCGCGCAGCGTCATGCCCAACGGGACCTCAACCAGGCCGGTATTGTTCACGTCGCCGGCGATGGCGAAGGTCTTGGTGCCCTTCGAGCGCTCGGTCCCCATGCTGGCGAACCATTCCGGCCCGTTCAGGATAATCTGGGGGATATTGGCGTAGGTCTCGACGTTGTTGTTGTTGGTCGGTTTGTGCCACACACCCTTGACCGAGGGGTAGGGCGGGCGGGGGTGAGGCTCGCCGCGCTTGCCCTCGATGGAGGCGATCAGCGCCGTCTCTTCACCGCAGACGAAAGCGCCGGCGCCTTTGCGCACTTCCATGTCGAAGGAGAAGCCGCTGCCCAGAATATCCTCGCCCAGCAGGCCCAGGGAACGGGCCTGTTCGATGGCGATGTTCAGGGTGCGCACGGCGATCGGGTACTCGGCCCGGCAGTAGATATAGCCGAAGCGCGCCCCGATGGCGTATGCGGCGATCACCATGCCCTCGATCACCGAATGGGGATCGCCTTCCAGGACGCGGCGGTTCATGAACGCGCCCGGGTCGCCCTCATCGGCGTTGCAGGTCAGGTATTTGGGGAAGTCAGGCACATTGCGCGTCAGCTCCCATTTTTTGGCGGCCGGGAACCCGGCTCCACCGCGGCCGCGCAGCCCGGACGCCATGACCGTCTCGATCACCTGCTCCGGAGTCATCTCCGTCAGCACTCTGGCCAGGGCGGCGTAGCCGTCTTCGGCAATATAATCCTCGATGTTCTCGGGATCAATATTGCCGCAGTTGCGCAGCACCACGCGCACCTCTTTGGGTTTCGGCGGGCCGAGCTCTTCGTCCTTTGAAACCGCCAGCGGCAGCCGGTATTTCTCCACCACCCGGCCTTTGAGGAAATGCTCCTCGACCAGGAAAGGGATATCGTCTTCGGTCAGGCCGGCATAGTGGATTCCCTCGGGATATACCATCATCTCCGGGCCGGAGGCGCAGCCGCCGATGCGGGAAGTCTCCAGCACCTGCACCTCTTCAATCAGCCCCTGAGCGACCAGTTCGTCTTGCAGGGCGTCCATCACCTGATGGGCGCCGTGAGCCAGGCACTCGGGGTCTGCACACACGAGTACGTGAGAGCGGTAATAGTGCATTCTTATGCCTCGATCGTGAATTCCTTGACCGGCTGGCCTCCGAGGACGTGTTCCTTCAAGATCCGTATCGCCACCTCAGGGGTTACCTTGCCGTAGGTTACTTTGGGATTTTCGCCAACCGTCACCTGTACGATCGGTTCGCGTTCGCACAGCCCGATGCAGCCGGTTTGGGTCACTACAATGCCGCTCAGGTTGTCAGTTTCAATCTGGTTGAGAAGCGCCTTCATGGTGTCACGCGCGCCTGCGGCGATCCCGCAGGTGCCCATGGCGACGACCACCTGGGCCTGCCCTTCGGCAGTCTTTACTCTGCGCTTCTCCAGCGCTTCTTCTCTCAGGCGCTTCAGGTCTTCGATGGATTTGATCGCGGTCATCGGTATTCTCCTTCGTATCGTTCAAATCGCCAAATTCTGGCTCTGCCGGGCTGGTGCCGCCTTGCTGGCTCACCGGCCGGAGCTTGTTTCTGTCTCAAGTGCTGAAAAAATCCCGGCGCGGGCTGCCACAGCCTCCCGCACCTGCGCTTCACCGGCTTCCAGGCTCTCGCGCAGGTAGCGCAGCACCTCCGGCTCGGTGAGGGGGAGGTCGCCCAGGGCCTCTTTCAACTCCCGGTCGTCAAAGCGGAAGTCCACCGGGGAAAGCTCTCCCGGGAGGTCCGCCCCGTATTCGAACACCCAATGCACCTGCGGGTGAGCGATCAGCAGGGTCAGCCAGGTGCTCGCCAGGTCGCCAAGCGGCATGCGGTCAATATGGCTGTGCTGGAACCACACCCTCAGCGTTGTTCCCTGGCCCGGGGCGGTCTCGAGCTCCAGACCGCCGCAGCAGGCCTCGGCGGCCGCTTTGAGCAGCGGGATGCCCAGGCCCACCTTGCGGGTGGTGCGGCTGGTGGTGAAAGGATCGCTCACGCAGGCCGCCAGGGCGGCGTCCATGCCGCGCCCATCGTCCCGGACAGAGGCGCTGAGCCGGTCGCCGGCCAGGTCTTCGCGCACAGAGACCGTCACGCTGCCGGCTTCCGCGGCGGTCGAGTTCTCTGCAATATCCAGGAGGTGGAGGGCGATCTCTCTCATCGGCGTTCCGGGTTCTAGTCCTGCACCTTCTTCAAGAGCTGCGGGACCTTATTCGGGCGCACGCGCCCGGTCACTTCTTCGTCAACCACGATCACCGGCGCCTGGGAACAGGCCCCCACGCAGCGGCAGATCTCCAGGGTCACGTTACCGTCCGCGGTGGTCTGGCCGATGTCAATCCCGAGGGCCTGCTTGGCCTTCTCGATCAGCTGCGGCATCCCGCCCACGTAGCAGGCCGTACCCATGCAAAACTTGATGGTGTGCTTGCCTCGCGGCTGGGTGGTGAAGAACGAATAAAAAGTGACCACCCCGTGGATGGAACCGACGGGCACATTCAGCTTCTGGGCAACGTAAGCCTGCATCGGCTCGGTAATAAAGCCAATCTGGCTCTGCAGTTCGTTCAGAACGACCATCGTGGCTCCGGGGATGGTGCCGTTCTCCTCCAGGATCTGGTCGATCACGGCCCGTTTTTCCGGTACCACCAGCGGATCGTTGGCTGGAATGTTCTCTAACAGTTTCGTCATGTTGACTCCGATTCTCCTGCTTGTGAAATTCAGCACAAGTTTAACTTACTTGGTCTGGTTTCGTCAGATAACGAATGTCATCTGTAGCACTGAAGGTTGTCCATAATGCGCGCAGGATGGCAGGCTTCCGATCAGACAGCCCCATACCACCCTGTGCTTTAGAGGATGCGGAGCGAGCGCCCCGCTTCTCCACGCAGGGCCAGGCGGAGCTCGTCCACGCAGGGAGCCTGCAGCTCCAGGCGGTTGGCTCCCAGAATTTCTTCCAGGCGGTGGGCGTCGCCCCCCTGGAGCAGCGGGTAACCCTCGATTTGCGGGAACTTACGCCCGGCCTCAGCGGGGCTGTGGTGGCGAGAGATCTCCAGCCCCTCGGCTTCCAGGTCGGGGGGGACCAGGCCCAGGTTGGCGATCAGCCCGAAGGCTTTGCGGTCTACGTGGGCCGGGACGGCCAGACCGCCCAGCGCGCGCACCCCTGCGAAGACCTCTTCGATGCTCAGGGCCGCGGAGGTGAGCAGCAGGCGCTCTTCTCGCCGCAGGAAGTCGCCCGTCTCGTCCACCACGAACTGCTCCCCGAAGAAATCAATATTGTTCTCGATCTGCGGCAGGGCCCGGTCCACCTGCGCCTGCCAGGCCTCCAGCTGTTCGATCCGGTCGAACAGGCAGAGCACGTGCACTTCCTCCTGGGTCTGGAGCTCCATCCCCGGCAGGACGGTCAGGGCGCTGCCCTGCGCCGCCCGCTGCACAGCCCTGACGTTGGCGCTGGCGTTGTGATCCGTTACCGCGATCAGGTGGATGCCGCGCTCCAGCACCTCCTGCACGATCAGGGGAGGGATCATCTCGACCTCGGCGCAGGGAGAGAGGACGGTGTGGATATGAAGTTCAGCCCGGTAAACCTGCATCACCATCGTGCTCCACTCGCTTCCACCCTGCCTGTCCCGGCTCTCTCAGGCCTCCTCGGTGCGCAGTCCCAGCTTCCACAACCTGCCCACCACCTCGAAGGAGGGGCGGGAGGTGGAGAGCAGGGTCACTCCCTGCTGGTTGGCTTTTTCAATGGTGGCGGCATCGGGGCGCGCCCCCTCGGTGATGATCACCGCGCTGAGGTCCAGCAGCCGGGCGACGGCGACAATATTGATATGCGCCTGCAGGGTGACCCACAGGTGCCCGCTTTTCGCGCCTGCCATGACACAGGACAGCAGGTCGGATACATAGCCGCCTGTGGGCGTGGTTTCTACGAAATTCGCCGGTTCAGTCAGGATCAACAGGTCGAGCTCTTCGATAATTTTTTGCAGTGTCATGGTTAACTCCTAAGTACCTATCCGAAAAATTCTATGTTGTGATGGGGGGCGCAGCCCCCCGTCACAACCACAAATCATATATTTTTAGGATAGGTTCTACGCCTCTGCAGATTCGCGGAAACTGTCTCGCTCCTGCAGGTAAATGTACATCTCCAGCCGGGTCCCCTTCCCGGGCTCCGATTCCAGCAGCATGCGGTCTACACAGCGCTGAATGTTCGGCAGCCCCATGCCTGCCCCAAAACCCAGCTCGCGGATCTCCTCTGTGGCGGTGGAATAGCCCGTCTGCAGGGCCAGGTTCACATCCGGGATACCGGGACCGCCGTCCACCGCCTGCATCTTTATACGGTGCGGCTCGATCTCCACCTTGATCATCCCGCCGCTGTTGGTGTGGATGATCAGGTTCATCTCCGCCTCGTACACCGCTATGCCGCAGCGCCGGGCAATCTGGGGGTTGGCGCCCAGGCGCACCAGGGCCCGCTTGATGCTGCTGGAAGCGTTGCCTCCGTGGATGAAATCACCCGCCTTGATGTGGTAGCGCAGAATCAGACTGGTGCGGTTCGAATAGATATCCTCAAACAGGTGGCTGGCCCGGTAGCGCCGCACCTCTTCCTCGTGAATATCCTTCTGCAGCGCCTCCAGCACACCGCGAGTGATATCCCCTTTGGTGATCATGCCCACCAGCTCGCCGTGCTCATCCACCACCGGCAGGCGCCCGACCTTGAAGCGGGCGAAGGTCTCGACCGCTTCGATCAGCGGGTCGAACTCGTTCACCTTGATCACCCGGCTGCTCATATAATCTCGCACCGGGGCGCCCAGGTCCATATCGGTCATCGCCCGGATCAAATCTTCCAGGCTGACCACCCCCACCAGAGTCCCATCCTCGAGCACCGGCATACCGGAGATCTGCTCCTGGCGCAGCAGCTCGAGCACGGCGCGCATGCTGAGCTCCGGGGAGACGAACTTCACCGCCCGGGTCATCGCTTCCCGGATCTTGATATCGTAAGCGAGTTCTTCGACCCGGGTGATCTCCTTCGCGTCCTGGTCTGTGATCACCCTGCGAGATGTGGTGGGGGAATCGGGATCAGTCATCACACTGCTGCTGCTGCAGGTTCCGCTCCATGCTCGGCAGCCCCGCTTCAAAAAGACGCCCGCACAGCTCGAACATGCCGTACGGGCTTGAGATGAGCGGGATGCCCTCCCGCTCGGCCAGCTGTATGGTTTCGTTGGGCGGCTGCTTGCCGCGCACCAGGATGATGGCGCGCACATCCGCCATCATCGCCGTCCGCACCACCTGCGGGTTGCACAGGCCGGTGAGCAGGATGGCGTTCGGCTGGATGGAGGCCAGCACGTCGCTCATCAGGTCCGCGCCGCAGCCCCCGCTGACTTCGCAGTTCAGGTCGGCTCCATCTGAACAGACAGAGCCTTCGATTAGTTCAATGATCTTCTTCAGCTTCATGGATTTTGACCGCCAACAAGTTCCGTGCGCAACAAAGGCGACCTCAGGCCGTCGCCAGGATACGTTCAGGATGGGTATAAAGGTTGAAGCGGCCGCGGCGGGCATAACCGATCAGGGTGATGCCCCAGGCCTGGGCCATTTCAATCGAGAGGGAGCTGGGTGAAGTACGCGAGATCACCACAGCCGCCCCCTGCCGGGCTGCTTTTTGCAGCATTTCCGAGCTGATGCGCCCGGTGGTCAGGATCAACCTGCGTTCAAGCTGGATGCCTTCCAGCAGGCAGCGCCCCGCGAGCTTATCCAGGGTGTTGTGCCGCCCGATATCGTCGGCTGTGAACAGGATGCGCTCGCCGTCGCTCAGGGCGGAGGTGTGCACCCCGCCCGTGCGCCGGTACAGCTCCTGGTTTTCGAACAGCTCGCCGATCAGGCTGCATACCTGCTCGGGGTTCAGGCAGTCCCCATTCAGGCTGGGGGAGGGCAGGCGGCCCTCCACCGAGGTAAAGCCGCCCGTGCAGCCCGAAGTGCGCCGCCAGCGGGAGGGCTGCTCCACCGGGTGGTGCAGCCAGACGTCCACGTTGTCGCCCCGCCCGCAGACGTGCACCGAGGCCACCTCGGAACGGTCCGTGATGACCCCTTCGTTAAACAGGAAACCGGCCGCCAGGGCCTCTAGGTCCACCGGCGTGCACATGAAGGTCAGCCAGACCTCGCCGTTCACCGTCAGGGAGACGGGCTTTTCGACGATGGTTTCGCCGCTGTACGCCTCGCCCTGGTCTGGTCCGCTTTCCGTTGACCGGTACTGGTAATACTGGATGGCTTTCTCGGCTCTTTCCATACGGTAACGTCACTCTGATCCGGCCGGTAATTCCGGTCGAATCAAGGAATAGGTGCGGTTTCGTTCGCTATCAGATTTCGATTCTAGCAGAAAGGGGTAGGCGTCAGAAGCGCATAAAGTCACCTTATGGGTGACTTTTCGTCATGAATTCCCGTACCGAGGCTTCCATGCTCAGCTCGCCAGACAGGCAGCGCTGCTGGTACTGGCAGGCCCACTGGAAGAGCTGCGAGCGGGCCTGCCTCAGTTCGATCAGCACCAGTTCGGCCAGCGGTCCGGCCTCGGGGATGAACCCGGAGCGGAAAAAGTCCGCCGCCGCGGCCTCCAGGTCGTAGGCCACGCGCACCACTTCGGCCCGCCAGCCGGAGGAGGCCCAGGTCAGGCGGGCATAGGAGGGGCGCGGATCGAGGTCGAAGGGCAGCCCCGCGGAGCCCGCGTTCACCACCAGGGTGTCCTTCAGCCGGCGCACCAGGGGGCGGTGGGTGTGCCCCACGCAGAGCAGCGCCGGGGAGGGGGCGATCTGTTTCTTCAGGGTGGAGTCGAGGGTTTCCGGGTAGATGCCGTCGCGGTTGCCCCGCATGGAGGCGTGCACCACGCGCACCTCACGCCCGTCCGGGCCCTCCAGGCTCTGCTGGAAAGGCATCGCCTCCAGCGGCGCAATATCGCCCCCCAGGCGGCAGTAGGTCCAGTACGAGCCGCGGTGCACCTCCAGCTCGGTCTCCGAGCGTGGCGCATCCGGATGGGCGTGCAGCATGACGTAATCCTCGTGGTTGCCCCGCACCAGACGCCAGCCCTGCTTGTCCGCTTTCTCCAGGGCCAGGGCCAGGCACTCCGCCGGGCGCGGCCCGCGGTTGACGATATCCCCGGCGATGACCACCTCGTCCGGCCTCCAGGATTCGATATCCGCCAGGACAGCCCGGAAGGCCGCCAGGTTGGCGTGGATGTCGGAGAGCACCGCGATCTTCATGCGCACAGGCTCCGTCAGGCGAGGGCGGGCTCGGTGATCAGGGTTTCAAACGGGGCCAGCTCCACCCGCTGCGCGTCCCAATCCCCGCTGCGCCCCTCCTCCCGGCTGGAGAAGAGCAGCTTTCCCAGGCCGCCGTAAGGGCCAAAATCCAGCTCCTGGGGGCTTGCGGACCAGTTTTGCAGCACCAGGCAGGTCTGAGAGGGGCAGCGGCGGTAAAAGGCCAGGGTTTCCTCCGCCAGGGCGTGCGGCCCCGGAGCCAACTCGTATTCGCCGCTCAGGAGGGCCGGGGTCTGGCGCCGCAGCGCCAGCATGCGCCGGTAGAAATTCAGGAGCGAGCCCGGATCCTCCTGCTGGGCCAGTACGTTCACCCCACGGGCATATTCCGGGTTGGCGGGCAGCCAGGGCTGCACCTCGGGCGGGCAGAAACCCCCGTTCGGGCCGCCGCTCCAGTGTAGCGGCGTACGGCATTTATCCCGCCCGCGCAGGTTGGCGTACTGCAGGGCCTCCTCATGCGGCGCACGCACCACGTCCATATCCATGTGGTAGGCCCAGATCCCCAGCAGGTCCTTGAACTGGCCCAGCTCCAGGCCGGTGAAATCGGTCATGCCGATCTCCTCGCCGTTATACAGGAACGGGGTGCCCCGCAGGGTGAGCATCAGGGCCAGGGACAGGCGCGCAATCTCATCCTCGTGAGCGCCGTTTCCGAAGCGGTTTTTCGTGCGGGAGGAGTCATGGTTGCCCAGGGTGTTGCAGGGCCAGCCCTCGGGCGGGATGCCCGCCAGGCGCGTCTGCTGGTTGGCGCGGATGGTCTGCGGGGTCAGCCTGGGGACCTTCAGCAGGGGGAAGTTGAATACCATGTGCAGCTCATCCTCGCCGGTCTGCCCGTAGTAGGAGAGGTCCTCCGTCTCGCCCACCAGGACACGCTCTTCGTATTCATCACAGACGGCCCGGAGCTCTTTCATCACATCGTGAATTTCCGGGCGGTCTATCTGGAGGCCGAAGAGGTCCATGAAGGATTTGCTGACCTGCTCCCAATCGTCCGGGCTCTGCGCCCGGCGCTCCAGCAGGTAGAATTCGGCCTGGTTCAGGCGGCTGACGTGATCGTGCAGGTCCTGGTCCTCAAAGAGGGTGCCGATGGCGTCCAGGCGAAAACCGTCCACGCCCATATCCAGCCAGTAGCGCATCACGCCGTACATCGCTTCCCGCACTTCGGGGTTGCGCCAGTTCAGGTCGGGCTGCTGCTTGAAGAAGAAATGGTAGTAGTACTGGCCGGACAGCTCGTCCAGTTCCCAGGCAGAGCCGCCGAAGGTGGAATACCAGTTATTGGGCGGGCCGCCGTCCTTGCCTTCGCGCCAGATATACCAGTCCCTTTTCGGGCTGTTCCGGCTGGAACGGGATTCGATGAACCAGGGGTGCTGGTCGGAGGTGTGATTGAGCACCAGATCGAGGATCAGGCGCATCCCGCGCGCGTGCAGGCCGTCCAGAAAGCGGCGGAAATCCTCCAGCGTGCCGTATTCGGGGGCCACGCCGTAATAATCCGAGATGTCGTAGCCGCAGTCGTACTGGGGGGAGGGATAGTGAGGGGAGAGCCAGATGGCGTCCACGCCCAGGTCCTTGAGGTAGTCCAGCCGCGAGAGCATGCCGGCGAAATCGCCGATCCCGTCGCCGTTGCCGTCGGCGAAACTGCGCGGGTAGATCTGGTAAAAGACCGCCCGCTGCCACCATTTCAAATCTTCCGGTTTATTCATGTTTCAAATCTCGCAACCTCTGCTCGACGCCGGCGCGGGAGAAGCCGTGCCGGTTCAGGTCAGCCTCTGGCAGGCTCAGAAGGCGGAGGAAAAACATTTCCAGCTCCTGGCGGATGGCTTCATCGCCGGGCAGGCTGCCTGCCAGGGAGTTGATCGCCCGGGCTGCCTTCGCGTAGTCTTCCTTCATCTCGTAG
Source organism: Chloroflexota bacterium (assembly GCA_023395675.1). GTDB lineage: Bacteria > Chloroflexota > Anaerolineae > Anaerolineales > UBA4823 > JAEWYL01. The sequence goes on from JAEWYL010000205.1 coordinate 26,235, forward strand.
TACTGGTACAGGCTGAAGAGGGTGTCCGGGGGCAGGGCTTCGAGCTCCAGCCTACCGGCCGTGCTCTCGATCCTCTCGTCCAGAGATTCCGCCTCCAGGGGCAGGAGCACGACCTCCTCTTCATTTTCCGCCGGAGCCGCCGTAAGCGCCGGGGCCGCTTCCGGCCCGGAAAAAGCGGCCTCCAGGTAGAAGGACAGGGCCCGCAGGGCGGCCGCCTCGCTCTCCGCCCGGCGGCCCTGGCCAGAGAGCAGTTCCGCGTGCAGGCGGGTCAGGTCAGCCACGGCAAGCAGGCGGTCCAGGTCCAACTCGCCCTCCGGGCTGCGCAGGTGCTCGAGCAGGCTGCCGTCGTCCAGACGGGAGGAGAGGTCAAAGGGCAATCCGGTGAGGCCCTCGAGCGCCCCTGCGATAGACTGCTCGGCCTCGATATAGCGCCCGCTGGTCTTCAGGCGCAGCGCCTGGGCCAGCACCGCCGCCGCCTGGCGCAGCATGCGCAGCACGTAGTCCTGAGAAAACAACAGCTCGCCTCCTGAGGCTCTTCAGCCACTCCTTAGTTGCCCTGCGGCCTGTTCACAGGCTGACGATTTCCGGTGAAATGCGCGGATCAATCGCGCAATTCACCGGAAAAGACCGGTGGTCGAGAAGGCGGCGAAGCTCCCGCTCAGACCACCGGCTGGCTGTCCCGGATGCCCAGGGCTTCCAGGGTGAAGGCCCAGACGTCCGCCTCCTCTTCGATCAGCAGCCGGGTGGGCTTGCCGAACCCGTGCCCTGCCCGGGACTGGATGCGGATCAGCAGCGGGTTATCGCAGCCCTGGGCCGCCTGCAGGGCTGCCGCGAACTTGAACGAATGTCCCGGCACCACCCGGTCGTCGTGGTCGGCGGTGGTGATCAGGGTCGGGGGGTAGCAAACGCCGGGGCGGATATTGTGCAAGGGGGAGTAAGCGTACAGGGTGCGGAAGCCGTCGGGGTCATCGGCGCAGCCGTAATCGCTGACCCAGCCCCAACCGATGGTAAAGCGGTGGAAGCGGAGCATATCCATCACCCCCACCGCCGGGAGGGCGGCGCCGAACAGGTCGGGGCGCTGGGTCATGCAGGCGCCGACCAGCAGGCCCCCGTTCGAACGGCCCTGGATGGCCAGCTTCGGGGAGGAGGTGATCCCCTGCGCGATCAGCCACTCGGCGCAGGAGATGAAATCGTCGAACACGTTCTGCTTGTTGTGCAGCATCCCGCCCTGGTGCCATTCCTCGCCGTACTCGCCCCCGCCGCGCAGGCAGGCCACAGCCAGCACGCCGCCCAGCTCAAGCCATGCCAGCCGGCTGATGCTGAAGGTGGGCAGGATGGGAATGTTGAAGCCGCCGTAGCCGTAGAGCAGGGTCGGGTTCTGGCCGTCCTTCGACAGGTCCGCCTTGTGCACCAGGAACATGGGCACCCGGGTCCCGTCGCTGCTGGTCACGAAGACCTGCTCGGTGCGGTAGGGGGTGAAATCGAAGTCCATATCCGGCGTCCAGAGCGCTTCGAGGGCCTCGCTCCGGAAATCGAACCGGAAGACGGTGGGCGGGTGGACAAAGGAGTGGAACAGGAAGAAAAGCTCGTCGTCCTTGCGCTCTCCGGTCAGGCTGAGCACGGCGGTGGCGGCCAGGATCGAGCCGAGCGGCAGGTGGATCTCGCCCAGGAAACTGCCCGAACGATCATAGCGACGCAGGGCGTGGTGGGCGTCCTGCAGGTATACGGCGATGAACTCAGCGTGCACAATTTTCACCGCTTCGAGCGTGTCGCTGCTCTCCGGGATGAGAGTCTGCCAGTTTTCGCGCTGCGGCCGGCGGATATCCATGGCGATCAGCCGCCCGCGCGGCGCCTCCAGGCCGGTGCGGAAGTAGAACAGCGGCCCATCGTTCCCAACGAAAAGATAATCGGCCTCCAGGCTACCGATCAGTTCCACGAACCCGGTCCCCGCCTGCAGGTCCTGGTAAAAGACACGGTTGCGGATATCCGTGCCCTGGCTCACGAGCAGGATGAGATAGCGCCCCTCGTCGCTGACGAGGGCGTCGAAGCCCCATTCCGGCTGGTCGGGGCGCTCGTACACCAGGCGGTCCTCGGCCTGCGCGGTCCCGATGCGGTGGAAGAAAAGCTTCTGGTTGAGGTTCACCCCGGTGTAGGCCTCGCCCTCCTGCGGCTCGTCGAAGCGGGCGTAGAAGAATCCCGAGTTATCGGGCAGCCAGGCCGCGCCGGAGAATTTGCTCCACTGGATGACATCCGGCAGGTCTTCCCCGGTGCGCACGTCGCGCACGCGCCAGGTGATCCAGTCCGAACCGCTGGCGCTGGCGGCATAGGCCAGCAGGTTCCCGTCCTCGCTCGGCGACCAGGTGGTCAGGGCCACCGTCCCGTCCTCCGAGAAGGTGTTCGGGTCGAGCAGCAGGCGGGGCTCCTGGTCGAAGCTCTCGAAGGTGTAGAGCACGTCCTGGTTCTGCAGCCCGGTATTGCGGAACTGGAAGTAGCGCCCGCCCTTCTTGCGCGGCGCAGTGGCCTTGGGATAGTCCCACAGCTCGGTCAGGCGGCGGCGCAGGCGCTCGCGCTGGGGCAGCGCCTCCAGGTAGCCAAAGGTCAGCCGGTTCTGGGCCTGGATCCAGTCCAGTGTCTGCGCCAAATCAACCTCCTCGAGCCAGCGGTAGGGGTCGGACACGCGCGTGCCGTGATAATCGTCGGACTGCTCAATGGTGGGGGTGTGCGGGTAAGTGAGCTTCGTCATCATAGGGTCCTTGTGTGCATAGTTTCTGGTTCAACGTGGAAGCCTGCCCCGGGTGCAGGCGCAGGGCGGCTGTCTCATTATACTCCGGGCTTCCGCCTCCAGCCCGGCTGCCCAGAAGGAGGCGGCCGGCGGGTCAGGGACGGGGAGGCGCGCGGAGCTCGGGCGGCAGGAACTCCAGCCAGGAGTCCTGCGGTGCGATGAGCTCCGGCAGGGCGTCGAGGGGCGCCCAGAAGAGCCGGTAGGTGTGCCAGTCCACCGCCACGTCCCACTCCGCGGGCGTCTCCTGGGCGCTCTCCAGCAGGTAAAAATGGCGCACCCGGCGCTCCGCTAGCGCGGCATCCGGCACCCAACCGGTGATCTGCATGCTGATGTAGCCCGGGTCGGGCAGCCGGTCCCATTCGGTGTAGCTGACCTGGGTAAAACCCGCCTGGGAGCGGCCGGTCAGGGTCACCACGGCCCCGCGAGGTAGATGCGCCCATTCGAAGCTCCCCGCATCCGGCCGGGCGAAGACCCGGGTGCCGGTCAGGATGGGGCGCCGGTCCTGCGGGAGCGGTTCCTCCCGCCGGCCCAGGCTGCGCAGGATTTTCAGGTCTTCCAGCCCGGTCTCCTCGCGCGCTTCCCGCAGGCCCGCCGCTTCGGGGCTCTCGCCGGGTTCCACCGTCCCGGCTGGGAGCTGGATCCCGGCGTAGGGGTGGCGGAAAAGCAGCAGCTCGGGACCGGCGGGGGCGCGGCGGAGGATCAAGGCGGTGACTTTACCCAGCTCTCCCGGCAAATGCCACTCTCCCTTAACGAGAGCCGTTCGTGCCCGGCCCGGGCTGAAAAATCGCCCCTGCCCGGACGCTCTCCACCGGGTAGCTGCCGGCGGCGGTCTCGTCGGAGAGCACGAAGCCGCGGTAGCCGCAGGCCAGGGCTTCATACAGGCAGCACACTTCGGAGCGGGTTGGCGAGGGCGAGGCGGACATATGCTCCAGGACCTGCCCCGCCAGCAGGACCGGGACGGAGATCGTTTCCAGGCGGGACGAGACGGCGTGCACGGCCTCCGCCATCCCCTTCATCCCCAGCTCGGCCCCCAGGTCCCCACGGCAGACCCAGAGCTCGGAGGCGTGCGCGGCGATCTCCTGGGCCTGCTCCAGCGCCTGGCCGCGCTCCAGCTTGGCGATCAAGTAAGCCGGGCTGAACCAGTCGCGGTAAGCCGACATCTCGGCCGCGTCCTTCACGTAAGAAATGGCGTAGCGCAGCCCGGGCAGGCCCCGGGTGGCGGCCAGGATCGCCCGGTCTCTCTCGTTCAGGCTCTCCTGGCGGTAGGAGGAGTGGGCGAAGGTGATCCCCTTGCGCGGGGAAAGCTCGCCGCCAAGCACCACCCGGGCTCTCACCTCGCCGGCGGCCACGCTCTCCACCTCCAGGCGCACTTTGGCGTCGTTCAGGCGGATCTCGCCGCTGGAAAGGTGCGCGGCCTCGAAGAAATCTTCATGCGGGACCGGCAGCACCCCGGGCTGGTCTGCTTTTGAGGCCAGCACCAGCCGGAGCCGGTCGCCGGCAACTGCTTGAAAGGGCAGGAACCCGCCCAGCCGCCACTTGCTCCCCTGCAGGTCCAGCACCAGCGGCAGTTCCGCCTCCAGCCCGGCGCGGAAAGGTTCCAGCTTCTCCAGCCATTCGTCCAGCCCGGCCGGGGAGAGATGCGATGTGTTCAGACGGAACCCGGTCGCCCCGGCGTCCAGCATGGCGCTCCAGGTTTCCGGCGCCCGGCTGGCGGGCCCAAGGGTGGGGATGAGTTCGTACTTCATGTGCGCTCTGGATGCAAACGGGTAGCGGCCTGCGGGCGGCCTCCTGCAGTGCTTTCTACAGCCGGAGGGTTCGCGGCAGTGCTAGATAAACGTGGCGATCTCCTCCAGCGGCTTCTTGGTGATGACCGGCACCTGCGCTTCATCCGCCGGGTAGCCGGCGACCAGGAGCAGGAAGGGTTTTTCATTCGCCGGGCGGTTCAGGATCTGGTTGAGAAAGCCCATCGGGGAGGGGGTATGGGTGAGGGTGGCGAGCCCGGCGTGGTGCAGGGCGGAGATGAGCATTCCGGTGGCGATGCCGACCGACTCGACCGCGTAGTAATGCTTGACTCTCTCACCATCCGGGTCCAGCGCGTAAGTCTGGATAAAGATGGCGATCAGACAGGGGGCGACCTCCAGGTAGGGCTTGTGCTCGTTGGTGCCGAAGGGTTCCAGTGCCTCCAGCCAATCCTCCGGGGCGCGTCGGGTGTAGAACTCGTGCTCCTCGGCCTCAGCCGCGACCCGGATGCGGCGCTTCACCTCCGGGTCGGTCACGGCCACGAAGTGCCAGGGCTGCTGGTTCGCCCCGCTGGGGGCCGAGCCCGCGGCCCAGATGCAGGCCTCGATCACCGGTCGCGGTACGGGCCTGGGGGAGTACTGGCGCACGGTACGGCGCCGTCTCAGCTCGGCGGCAAAGGCCTCGGCCCTTGCCTGCATCTCCTCCGGAGGGTATTCCCGGTAGGTGGAGAGGGGAACATAGGTGGAATCGTTCACGGGCCGGCCTCCTTTGCTGGATTCGCTGTGGATCAGAGCCTGACTGGAAAATCGTCTGCAAACCTGTAAGCCTATCCGAACAGGGTTCTGTTGTTGTGATGGGGGCGCAGCCACCATTCTAACAACAGAAAAATTCGTTTTCAGGATAGGTTCTGAGGGTCTTTACTTCAATAACCGTATTCTCGGCATGCTTACAGCGCGGTCTGCGGTTGGGCCACTGCCAGGGCGGTGGCTTCATCCGCCCGGAAAGCCATGCAGTTCACACCCTGCACCACGCCGTCCTTGGGCGGCACTTCTTCGGCGGAGAAGCGGATCACCTTCCCGAGCCGGGAGACGATCAAGATATCGTCCCCCGCCTCCACCCGGGCCGCGCCCACCAGTTTCTCGGTGTTCATGGCGTTCTTTCCGCCCGCCCCGGGCGCCTTGTTGGGGTTGAAGCCTTCCATCAGGCGGATGGTGCCCCGCCCGTCGGCCCCGAGCATGAACACCCCGCTGTCGTCATAGACCGGGGTGATCGCCACCGCCTCATCGCCATCGGAGAGGCGGATGCCCATCCCGCCCGTGGGGGGCACAAGCTTCTCCGAGAAGCGAATGGCCCGGCCCTGGCGGGTGGCGATGAACAGATCGCCGTCTCTGGGGGTCCAGCAGGCCGAGGCGAGCGGGCCGAAGGTTTTTTCGTCGTACAGCACCGCCCCGGCTTTCATATATTCCCCGAAAATGTGGTGGCGCAGCAGGCGCACCATGCCTTTACGGCTCACCATGGCGATATAGCCCTGGGCCTGCACCGGCAGGATGGCGGCCAGCCTCTCCCCCTGGTTCAGGCTCAGCCTGGAGGTGACCGGGCCGCCCCGCCCGTTGACCTCCCCCTCCGGCACCTGGCCGAGCGGCAGGCGGAAGGCGCGGGCCTGGTCGGTGATCAATAACAGCGTCTGGCCTTCGTCCGCCAGAGAGAGGATCTGCGGGACCTCGTCTTTGCCCAGCTCCATACCGAACACCCCCATACCCCCGCGGTGCTGGCGGGTGTACAGGTGCCGGTAGGTGCGCTTGGCAAGTCCGGAGGTCGTGGCGGTGATGACCTGAATGGTGGTGGGGGGTTCGGAGGGTTCCAGCGGGGGCAGGCTGGCTTCGTCGAATACTTCTGCGGCTTCACGTTTTGGCTTCGCGCGGGCGCCTTTTTCTCGAAGGCGTTCGATTTCGCCCTCTAACGCTTCAATATATGCCCGGATCTCTGGGGCTGCCTGGCTCAAGTCGGGGCGCTGCAGTTCCATTCTTTTCCCTCTGGTTGGATTTTGGCTCAGGCGCTACGGTTTGTAATGTCCCACCGGCCGGACGCAGGGGCGGGAGAAGACCTCGGCCCCGTGGGGCGCTTCCCGCAGCTCTGCGGTCAGGTCCAGGCCCGGGAAATGGAGCCCTTCGTGCATCCCGAGGCGCCATTTTGGACAGTCGGAGACATCATACACCACCCCCTGGTAGGCCACGTAGAGCGGCCCGTCCTCATCCGCATAGCGGCGCAGCTCGATCTCCGTGAAAAACCGGTCGGGAATCTCCGAAGCGCTGAGCATCCAACAAGTTTAGCATATTTTGCCATCGTTCCGAAAAATCATTTCTCCGCTTTTCGCCCCAGCGCCGCCTCGATATCCTGCACCCGGTGGTCGCGCAGATGCCCGTCCAGGTCGTAAGGCCATTCGGGGCGGCGCTCCCGCCCGCTGAACCATTTTTCGGGGGCCTCGCGCAGGGCGGCGAGCACGTCCTGGTGGACCTGCCGGTGCCAGTCCAGCACCTCCTGCGAGGAGCGGTCGCGCCAGCGCAGGTAAACCAGGTGGTTCCCCTCCGTTTCGTTCAGCCCGCGCTCCTCGGGTGGGACGGGCTGCCGCCGGATCTTGCGCGCCACGTCCGCTTTCCAATGGGTGATATGGGCCAGCGCATCTTTGACCGTCCAGGGCTCTTTGCTCCCGGGCCGGGGCAGGGGCCGCTCCCATTCCTCCGCGGTCAGGCCCGCCACCAGCCGGTCCAGCAGTTCGAACTCTCGCACGGTACGTTCGATCACATCCTCTCGCCTGTGCAGCACCATACTTTTACCTCCTGACGGGGTTCACCGGGCTCCAAACAGCACCCGCTCCCGTTCGTACAGCCGGACCGCCACGAAGATCAGCAGGATGGAGAGCAGCAGCGTCACCCCGGTGGAGACCGCCATATTCAGCGCGCTGAGGCTCTCGCCCCGCAGCATCTGGTTGATCAGGATCTGCTGGCCGAACGTGGGGATCAGCATGGTCCAGACCGTGGCGCGCACGGGCAGAAAGGCCAGGGCGATGCCGGGCAGGGCCGGGATGAGCGGCAGGAAAGAGACGTAGGTCTGGGCTTCTTTGAAGCTGCGGGTGAAGGTGGCGATCACCATCTGCAGCGCCGAGGCCAGCAGCACCATGGGCAGGGCGATGAGGAAAATCTGCACCAGGGCCCGCCCGTCGATCTCCAGCGGCATGCCGATGTAATCCTCGATCGGGAAGATATTGAAGGAGGCGTAAAAGGCCAGCAGCGTCAGCAGCAGGGCGAAAATGGCGAACGGGAGCGAAGCTGCCAGCTTCCCCAGGACGAGCTCCCGGCGGGGGATGGGGTTGATCAGCAGCGGCTCCAGCGAGCCCCGCTCTCGCTCCCCGGCGGTGGTGTCAATAATCACGTACATCCCGCCCAGGAAGACCACCATCACCAGGAAGTAGGGCAGCATATTGAGAAAGATCAGCGCCTGGCTCCGGGGGGTGGCGACGTCGGCGGTCTCGATCGCCAGGGGCTGCACCACCACCGGGCTCACCCCGCGCGCCATCAAGCGCAGGGCCGCGATCTGGTCGCCGTAGGCGGCCAGCAGCCGCTCAACCCGCTGCACCGAGAGCAGGGCCGACTGGCGCGAGCTGTCCTGCACCAGGCGCACGGTGGCCGGCTGCCCGCGCTCGAACGCGGCTTCATACGCCTCGGGGATGATCAGGACCGCATCCACGTTGCCGCTGCGCACCTCCCCTTCCGGGTCCGCGGGCGCCGGCTGCACCCGCACCCCGTTCTCCTCCAGGAACTGGACCAGGGTGGGGGCGTGCTCGGCGCCCTGCACCGGCAGGGGGATGGTCTGCTGGTCCCGGTCGCGCAGCACCGAGCGGCCCAGGATCATGATCAGCAGTAGCAGGATCCCTGGGCCGATCAGGGTGCTCAGCAGCGCGCTCAGTACCGAGCGCCGGTCGCGCAGGTTATCCAGCAGCTCTTTGGCGAACACCACACCGATGCGCTGCAGGGGGGCGGTGCGGAGGTTTTCAGCGGTTTTCATCGCACCAGGCCCTCCTCCGAACCGATGGCGGCGACGAAGGCCTCCTCCAGGTTCTCCTGCCCGGTCGTCTCCAGCAGTTGGGCAGGGGTCCCGCTGGCTGCCACCTGGCCCCGGTTGATGATGACGATATGGTCGCACAGGGCCGAGACTTCCTGCATAATGTGGCTGGAAAAGAGCACGCACTTCCCCTCGTCGCGTATTCTGCGGATAAAGCTGCGCATGGCGCGGGTGCTCATCACGTCCAGCCCGTTGGTCGGCTCGTCCAGGAGCACGTTGGGCGGGTCGTGCACCAGCGCCCGGGCGATGGCGACTTTCACCCGCTGCCCGGCGGAGAAGCCCTCGGTGCGCCGGTTCTCAATATCCTGCATGTCCAGCAGGGTGATCAGCCTGTCAATCGCCTCTTCCAGCGCTTTCCCGCTCACGCCGTGCAGGCGCCCGTAATAGCGGATATTCTCGCGGGCGCTCATGCGCGGGTAGAGGCCCTGGCTGTCGGGCAGGGCGCCGAGGCGCGCCTGAACCGCCAGCGGGTTTGCCAGCACATCGTAGCCGTCCACCCGGGCCGAGCCGCGGTCGGGCTTGAGCAGGGTGTAAAGGATACGCAGGGTGGTGGTCTTTCCGGCGCCGTTCGGGCCGAGCAGCCCGGTGATGCTCCCGTCCGGGGCGGAGAAACTCACCCCGTTCAGGGCGATGACTTTTCCAAAGGATTTGTGCAGCTCTTCGACCTGGATCATGGTTCTGGTCCGTTAAAGTTCACGAAAAACGGCATAGGGCGGATGTCCTGCACGCAGGCGCCGTTCAGCCCCTCCAGGGAGCCCTGTTCGATGAAATCGCCGGCCAGGCGCGGCAGGCAGCCCCGAAAGATCACGTTATGGCCCTGGCCCGGCGCCACCAGATGCAGGCTGTTGGAGAGGGTGCGCGCGGCCTGCTCGGCGTTTTCGGGCGGCGTGACCGGGTCCATTTCGCCGGAGAGGAGCAGGACCGGGACGCCGGACTGCACCGGTTCTTTGAAATCCGCGGCGATCTCGCCCTGGGGCCAGCGGCTGCAGATCTCGAACGTCTCCTCCCACTCCAGGCTGCTCAGGTAGGTGTCCCGGGCAGCCTGCTCTGCCTGCTCCGGGCTGTAGAAAGGCGCGTCTTCGCTGCACACCACCGAGTAGTACAGGCCCTCGCTCAGACTCTCGCTCAACTGTTGAGTGACGATCAGGTACTGGGAGGCCAGCCGCGCGTAGTCGCCGGTCTCGCGCGCCGTGTGGATGAGGAGGGGCGCCAGGGCGGCTGTCTCCGGCGCGTAGGTGAGCAGGCGCACCGTGCTGGCGACCTCCTGCGCCGAAAGCTCCACCTCCACCGGCTCGCCGCTGACCGGATGGGGCACGGTGACCTGCACCGGTTCCGCCTGCAGCGCTTCGAGCAGCGCCTGGAAGCCGGCCTCCAGATCGGGGAAGGCCTCCCGGCAGCCGCTCTCCTCCTGGCAGCGCTCGAAGAGCAGGTCCAGGGCGCGCTGGGCGTCCGGCGCCATATTCAGGCCCAGGATCTCATCCTGCGGCAGCACCCCGTCCAGGATCACGGCGCGCACCTGCTCCGGGTAGCCGTCCAGGTAAGAGAGGGCGGCCCGGGTGCCGTAGGACAGGCCGTAAAGGTTGATCTGATCGTAGCCCAGGGCGGCGCGCACCCGTTCCAGGTCCTCCACCGCGGCGCTCGTGGTATAGAAGCGGGGGTCGGCCTCCAGGCCGGACAGGCAGGCCTCGATCAGGGGGGCGATCTGGACCTCCTCGGGCAGGTCTTCGTCCTCCAGGTTCTCGCAGCGCAGCGGGTTGGAGGCCCCCGTGCCGCGCTGGTCCACCAGGACGATATCCCGGCTCTGGTGGATGCGGTCAAAGGCGGGATACAACTGGAGGAAGGATTCTGTGGCCGCCTGGCCCGGGCCTCCGGTCAGGAAGAAAAGCGGGTCCGGAGCCGGGTTGCGGCTGACCGCCGGAAAAACGGCGATATTCAGGCTGATCTGCCGGCCGGCGCTCGAAGCCGGGTCTTCGTAAACCTGGAGCGTGCCGCAGCGGGCGGACAGGTGCTGCGCCAGGCCCGGAGCCGAGAGCTGGCAGGCCTCCAGCTCGATCTCCGGGGAGCCTTCTGCGGAGGGGGTTGGACCGGCCTCGCCCGGGCTGCAGGCGGCCGGCGCCAGGACCAGGACCAACAGGAGGATAAAAGACGGCAGCTTGTGCTTCATCTTATCCCGCCACGTCCACCCCGGCTGCAAGCAGGATATAGAGCAGGAGCAGCTTCAGCCCGTTGTTGGTGATATGGATGATGACCGAAGGCCAGATCGAGCGGCTGCGCTCGTAGAACCAGGCCAGGAGCAGGCCCAGCAGGGCGGTGGCCCCGGCCACGGCGAGGTCCCCGTGCAGCGCCCCGAAGATGACCGCGTTCAACGGGATGGCGATCCAGGCGCTCATCAGCGAACGCATCCACTGGTACAGCACCCCGCGGAAGAACAGCTCCTCGGCAAAGGGCACCGCCAGGCCCCCCATCAGCAGCATCCCGGCCGCTCCCGGCCAGGAAAAGTTCTCGGGGATCAGGAATTCGAGCTGCGGGTTTTCGACCGGCTGCCCGAGCGCAAGCTGGATCCCCAGGGCGATCAGCCCCATCACGGGGATGATGAGCAGGGTGAGCACCACCGAGGCGATGAGCATGCCCCGGGGCGGCTTGCGCAGCCCGACCGAGGAGGGGGGCAGCTTTTTCCGCCACACCCCCAGCAGGAAGATGCTGGCGAGCAGGGCCACCGTCTCCAGACCGGCGATGGCGGCATTGTAGCCCAGCGATACGCCGCCAGGCCCGGCCTCAGGCGCGGCTCCTGCCGCGCTGAGGGCGGAGAGCGCCAGCGTGCCGAGCGCCAGCAGGGCCACGCTGGCGGCTGAGATGAGCAGGACGTCCCAAAAATTCCAGGCGGAAGTAAAGCGCAGCGGTTTCGGGTTTTCAGGCGGTAGGGTTAAGTCGGTTTCGATCATTATTCCTCAAATGGCATCAGGCGCGAGCCTCTCCGGACGATTTTTTCGCCGTATTTCTCCCGCAGGCTGTCCACCGCGGCCCGCAGCCGGCGCTCCCTTTCCGAGCCGCCCTGATCGGAGCTTTCCCACAGGCTGAGCTGGCGCACCGGCAGGCCTAGCCCGCTCATGCCCACCCCGAGCAGGCGCACCTTCTGCCCCCGTTTCCAAACCTTCTCCAGCAGCGCCAGGGCGTTTTCGCAGATCACGCTCTCCAGGTCGGTGGCCTGGCCCAGGGTCGTCTGACGGGTGAGGGTGGTGAAATCGGGCCAGCGGATCTTCAGCTTCACAGTCGTCCCGTACAGGCCGGCCTCCCGCAGGCGCCGGCTCACGGCCTCCGCCTGCTCACGCACCGTGCGGCGCAGCACGGCGCCGTCATCCACATCCCGGGTGTAGGTCACCTCCTGGCTGACGGACTTCAGCTCGTGGCTGGTGACCAGGGGCCGGTCGTCCACGCCGCGCGCCCGCAGGGCCAGCTCGTGGCCGAGCTTGCCGAACATGCGCGCCAGCTCCCCCTCGGGGAAGCGCACCAGGTCTGCGATGGTGCGCAGACCCAGCTCCTCCAGGCGGGCGGCGGTCTTCGGCCCGACGCCCCACAGAGTCTCCAGGGGCAGCGGGGCGAGAAAAGCCGCCTCGTCGCCGGGCGGGACGACGGTGATGGCGTTCGGGGGGCCTTCGCCGCGGGCGGCCAGCTTGCCCACGTCGTTGGCGGTCTTCGCCAGGAGCTTGTTGGTCGCCACACCCAGCGAGCAGGGCAGGCTCAGCTCGTGTCGTATGCGGGCCTGCAGCCGGCGGGCGAGCTCTTCGCCGCTCTCCGGCAGGTCGCTCACGTCGAGAAAGGCTTCGTCAATCGAAATCTGCTCCACCAGGGGAGTCAGGGCGTGCAGCCTGTCCATCACCTGTTCCGAGACCCGGGAGTAAGCCCCGTGCCGGGCGGAGATGATGATCAGATCGGGGCAGAGGCGCAGAGCGCGGCCCATCGGCATGGCTGAGCGCACGCCGCAGCGGCGGGCCGGGTAGGAACAGGAGGAGACCACCCCCCGCTGCTCGGGACGCCCGCCGACCGCGAAAGGCTTCCCGACCAGGGTCGGGTCTCGCAGCTCTTCCACGGCGCAGAAAAAGGCGTCCAGGTCCAGGTGCAGGATTTTGCGCGGCATGCCTGTCTCTAAGTACCTATCCGCTAAATGTTATGTTGTGATGGGGAGCGTAGCCCTCCATCACAACCACAAACCACATATTTTTAGGATAGGTTCTAACTGAATCTCTCGCTGAGTGATTGGATCCGTGCGTTTTCTCTGAGCCAGTGTGGGCCCCAGCCCCAGGATCGCTCAGAGTCCCTTTCCTGCGGGTTCCACGCGGACCAGGCCCGGCGCTCCCGGCTGGCCCTCGATCCGCACGGCTGCCAGCCCGAAGGCCTCCAGAATGGCCGCATTGGTGGTCAGGTGCGCGGTGACCTGCGAGGTGCGAAAGCGTGAAGGCCCGCCCGACAGCGCCAGGGGCAGCAGCAACTGGTCCGCCAGATACTGGTCCACGCAGCCGTCCGTGGCGAGGAAGGCCTCCAGCGCATCTACGGCTTCATCCGCCACCCGCTCGGCCGGTTTTCCCAGCGCGCCCAGGCCGGTATAGCAGCACCGGGCTGCGCTGCTCGATCCGGCCGCCGGACGGTAGCCGGCCTGCAGCAGCAGGAAGGTGCCCTTGTTCGGGCCGGGGAGCTGCAGGGTTTTGATGCGCGGCGCCGGATCGGGCGGCAGCCGCCGCAGAGCCTGCCGGCGCTGGCGGTCGGCGATACTCAGCTCCAGGTTGGCGACCGCCGTCAGCCCGCTCAGCCCCGCCGGCTCGCCCCTGCTCTCCAGCGCCAGGGGCCGGATCGTCCCGGCAGGGCGGATGTGGGCGGTGATGCGCCCGCCGCCCTGCGGGTAAAAGCCCGCCGCATCCAGGCTCAAACGGGCCTCGAAACCCAGCTCCCGCAGCAGGGGCAGCCAGTGCAGGTCCAGGTCGTGAAAGGTGGGCGCCCAGGGCACGTGGGTGCCGCCGCTCAGGATCACGCTGGAGGCGCTGCCGGCCCGGGAGAGCGGGAGGAAAATCGTCTGGAGCACCAGCGTGGCGGCGCCCGCGGTCCCGATGTCGAATTTGTAGCGTCCCGGGCGGATCTCGCCGGGCTGAAAAGTGATCCGAGTCGAGCCGAGAGCGGCGCCTTCCACCTGCGCCCGGCTGATCGCAGCGGCAGCGTCCACCGCCTTCAGGTGCTGGGCCTGCAGCCCCGGTTTCGGGCGCCCGGCCCGGATATTGTCCAGGCGCACCGCCTGCCCGCTGAGGATGGAGAGGGTCAGCGCACTGCGCAGGATCTGCCCGCCTTCCTCGCCCAGGGAACCGTCAATCTCGAGCATGGCTTGATTCTACTCGATAAGCGGGGGCGCACGAAAAGTTCGTACCGGGGAATGGAGTCAGGGCTAACGCCCTCCCCTGAATCTCATGATCCGCGTTCAACCGGCGAGGCGCAGCTCGCGCCGCAGGGCCTGAAGCTCGCGCGGCTGCAGCTCGCGCCACTGCCCGGGCTGCAGGTCCCCCAGCTCGATCGCGCCGATCTTCACCCGCACCAGTCGCAGGGTGGGGTAGCCCACGGCAGCCGTCATGCGCCGCACCTGGTGTTTCTTCCCCTCGCTCAGGACGATGCGCAGCCAGGTGGTGGGGTGGTAAGCGCGCACCGGCCTGGAGCGGGGCGGCAGGCCCGGGTCGGGGACCACCTCCACCTGCGCCGGCCTGGCCTGCAGATCGCCGATTAGAATCCCTTCCCGCAGCGGGGCGAGCGCCTGCGGCTCGACCACCCCTTCCACCTGCGCCAGGTAGGTCTTCTGGTGCCCGTAACGCGGGTCGGTCAGGCGGTGGATCAGCTCTCCGTCATCTGAGAGCAGCAGCAGGCCCTCGCTGCGGTAGTCCAGCCGCCCGGCGGCGTAAATGCCCGGCAGGTGGACATATTCCTTCAGGGTCGCCCTCCCGGCCTCGTCGGTGAATTGAGAGAGAACTTCGTAGGGTTTGAAGAAGGCCAGGTAGCGCGGCATGAATGCGGTTAACCCAGGGCGGCTTTCCCATCCAGGGCCCGGATGAACAGCCAGGTGAAAGCGTAGTTGCGAGTGAGGGTGCCCGCATCCATTTTATCGTAGGTGTCCTCCGGCTGGTGCCAGTAGGGCGCAAAACCTTTGGCGTCGATCCCTGAGAGGGTGATGGCGGGGATGTTCTGCCGCAGGGCGTCCGCCATCTCGGTGTTGCCCCCGCTCACCCGGGTGGGAAAGCCCTTCAATTCCGGGTTCTCGCCGGCGATGGTCTCCGCCAGCTCGACCAGCTCCCGGTCGGCGTGGAAGGGGACGATGATCCCCTCTTTGGTCAGCCAGGCCGGCCCGTCGCAGCCCAGCATCTCGAAGACGACCGCCTTCGGGTTGCGGAACTCGGCCCGGTGGCGGTGGAAAAAGTCAATCGCCCCGTAGTGCTGCACCTCCTCGCACCCGGTGCAGGCCAGCCAGACCCGGGTGTGCTTCAACGGTTCGGACTTGAGGTGCTCCGCCAGGGTCAGCACGATCCCGGCCGCAGTGGCATTGTCGTTCGCCCCCTTGCTGAAAGGGGTGCTGTCGGCGTGCAGGCACATCGCCCCTAGGACGAGGGCATACACGGCGCAGATGATGGTCGCCGGCCAGATCCAGCGCCACCCGGACTGGATCCCCAGGGTGTAGAGGATGGCCTGGGAGAAAAACACGAAGAAAGCGCTGGTGACGAAGATCACGTAGGCGGTCAGCCAGGTCTTGTTCTTGAAAATCACGGGCGTGCGGTGGCTGTCCACGTGCCCGATCAGGATCAGGTCCTGGCGGTGGTCGCCAGCCGGGGGGATGGTGGCGATCACGTTCTGGCTGCGCGCCTTGGCGATGACGGCCCGGATGGGGTTGTTGTGGAAGCTGAGCTCCAGCAGCTCGCAGCACAGGGCCAGCAGGATGAGGACCACAGACAGCGCGGCGCTGATCCGCCCGTACAGCGGGTAAATCAGGAAGGCGAGCAGGATGGCGGCCGCCGCCACCAGGTGGGGGTGGTAGATCGAGCGGGCGCTCATGAAGGTTTCGATCTTCGCATCCAGCCCCAGCCGCCGCAGCACCCGGTGGCAGTAGAGGGAAGCCAGGCGTTCCCCCTCGGTGGTCGAGCCCCTCGGCCCGATCTCCTCGGCCAGGGCGTGAATATGGCGCTGCCAGGTATGGATTTTATTTTCGAGTCGAGAAATGGACGCGCGCATCCCGAACCTCCCCTGTCAAACCGGTAATTCCCCCTCATCGCTGATGGTTTAATTATAACCGGGCTTTGCCCACCTCTGCCTCAGAGGGCGGCTGGTGGGAAGCGCCTCAACCTGAGCGGAGGCCCACCGGCGGTTAACTCAGCCTGCCAAAACAGGCGTTCTGATATAATGGCCGCGAGGGACAGCGCGCGGATGAATGACGGCCCGGCCCAACCCATTTCAGTCAATACCATCCTGCTCGCCGCAGGTGCGGTCCTGCTGCTCTGCCTGGTTTGCGCGGCCGGGTTCCTGATCGCCCAGAATATCCCCTTTGGGGCAGGGAACGCCACCCGCACGGCCCTGGTGGAGCTGTTCGATACCCCGTTCCCCACGCAGGCCTCGGGCCCCCAGCAGACGGGCGCGCCGGGCGGGACGCAGGGCGCGGTCTTCCCTTCCCCTTCCCCCTTCCCTTCAGCCACCCAGGGCGAGGCCAGCCCCACCCCGGGTGAAACGCCCCCCACACCCGACTGGGAGAACCCTCCCCCCGGGCAGATTGTGTATACCTGTTTCATTGACGACAACGACGATATCTGCCTCATGAACGCAGACGGCAGCAATCCGCGCCGCCTCACCGAAGACCCCGCGACCGATTTTTACCCCTCCCTCTCGCCCGATGGGCAGACCGTCGTCTTTTCTTCCCGCCGCGATGGCAATTTTGAAATCTACAGCATGTTCACCGACGGCTCCGGCTTGGAGAAGCTGACCGATAATATCGGTAACCTGTACGCCCCCGCCGTCTCACCCAACGGGCAGCGCATCGTCTTCGTGCGCGAGAGCGGCGGCCGGCAGACCCTGTGGATCATGCGCCGGGACGGGGGCAATGTGCGCCCGATCCGGAACGGGGAGGAGGAAATTGAGGGGATCGACCCGACCTGGTCTCCGGACGGTGAGCTGATCGCCTTCGGAGCGTTTATCGGGAATAACACGCAGCTGGCGGTGATCAGCGTGAGCGGCTCGATCCCGCAGCCGGTCATCCCCAACGGGCCCGCCATCGGCGGCAGGAACACCTGGTCGCCGGACGGCAGCCGCCTGGCCTTCTACGCTGGGCCGAGCGGGGACCGGAATATCTTCGTGGTGGACGTGGATGGGGATAACCTGCGCCAGGTCACCGCTGGCGGCGACAATCTGGCGCCCAGCTTCTCCCCGGATGGGGAATGGCTCGCCTTTACCTCGTACCGGGACGGCAACAACGAGATTTACATCACCCGGGTGGATGGCTCGCAGCCCGTGCGCCTGACCCGCAACCCCTACCCGGAGTGGCAGCCGCGCTGGGGGCCCTGAGACAGTCATCTAGCAGCCAGAATAGATCAATTGAGTACAAGCTGTGTGGGGGGGCGGGGCGCGCGGGGCCCCCCCGCGTGGGATAAA
>JAEWYL010000250.1 GCA_023395675.1 Chloroflexota bacterium
ACTTTTCGATCTCTCGCGCTTTTCCCGGAGAGGGAAGAGCCCGGTTATGGACGGACAGGCGGATTAACCCCGGACGCCGGGGAACATACCCTCTGCAAAGTACTGCTTCAAGAACTGCCCCGTGTACGATTCGGGCTCCTCGGCCACCTCTTCCGGCGTACCGGCGGCGATCACCCGCCCGCCCCGGTCGCCGCCCTCCGGACCCAGGTCAATCAGGTAATCGGCGGTCTTGATGATATCCAGATTGTGCTCGATGATCAGAATCGAGTTGCCCGTGTCCACCAGCCGCTGGAGCACCTCGATCAGCTTGTGCACGTCGGCGGCGTGCAGGCCCACGGAGGGCTCGTCCAGCACGTACAGGGTGCGTCCCGTCGCCCGCCGGGAGAGCTCGCGAGCCAGCTTCACACGCTGGGCCTCGCCGCCCGAGAGGGTGGGGGCTGGCTGCCCGATGCGGATATAACCCAGGCCGACGTCCTGCAGCGTCTGCAGGCGGCTGACCATCAGGGGGAAGGCCTCGAACACCTCCAGCGCTTTGTCCACCGTCAGGTCCAGCACATCGGCGATGCTGTAGTCCTTGAACTGCACCTGCAGGGTCTCGCGGTTGAAGCGCGCCCCGTGGCAGACGTCGCAGGGCACGTAAACATCGGGGAGGAACTGCATTTCGATGCGCAGCTGGCCCTGCCCCTGGCAGGCTTCGCAGCGCCCGCCGTGCACGTTGAACGAGAAGCGCCCGGCCTTATAGCCGCGAATTTTGCTCTCGGGCAGCTCGGCGAACAGGTTGCGGATATGGTCGAACAGACCGGTGTAGGTGCCCGGGTTCGAGCGCGGCGTGCGCCCGATCGGCGACTGGTCGATGTTGATGATCTTGTCAATATGCTCGATGCCCCGGATCTCCCGGTATTCGCCGGGGATATGGTGGGCGCGGTGGAGCTGGCGCGAAAGGGCCTTATACAGGATCTCCACCATCAGGGTGGACTTGCCCGAGCCGGATACACCGGTGATGCACACCAGCCGTCCCAGGGGAATCTTGACGTCCACCTCTTTCAGGTTGTTCGCCCGCGCCCCGATCACTTCCAGGGCTTTGCCGTTCCCATTACGGCGCTTCTCGGGGACCGGGACCTGCCGGCGCCCGGATAAATAGGCCCCGGTGAGCGAATCCGGGTTCATCAGGATATCCTCCACGGTGCCTTCCGCCACCACCCTGCCGCCGTGTTCTCCGGCGCCCGGGCCCAGGTCCAGAATCCAGTCGGCTGAGCGGATGGTCTCCTCGTCGTGCTCGACCACCAGCACCGTATTGCCGATGTCCCTCAGGCTTTTGAGGGTGTTGAGCAGGCGGGTGTTGTCGCGCGGGTGCAGGCCGATGGAAGGCTCGTCCAGCACGTAGAGCACGCCCATCAGGCGCGAGCCGATCTGGGTCGCCAGGCGGATGCGCTGAGCCTCGCCGCCCGAGAGCGAGGCGGCGGAGCGCTGCAGGGTGAGGTAGTCCAGCCCGACGTCCACCAGGAAGCCCAGGCGGGAGCGGATCTCTTTCAGGATGCGCTCGGCAATGGCCTGCTGGCGGGAGGTGAGCGGCGAGCTGCCCTCGGTCTCGCCCATCAGCCGCTGCACCCATCCGAGGGTGCGCAGCACGGGCCAGCGGGACACCTCGACGATATTCGCCCCATCCACCGTGACCGCCATGGCTTCTTTGCGCAGGCGCGCGCCGCCGCAGGTGGAGCAGATCCGCTCGCTCATAAACTCGGAGATCCTCATGCGCATGGACTCCGAGCCGGTCTCGTTATAACGCCGGTGCAGGTTGTTGATCACGCCCTCGAAGGGGGTGCGGAAGGTGCTGCGCCGCCCGTCCTTGTTGCGATAGTGGACGGTGACGTTGCGCCCGTTGGTGCCGTAGAGGATGACCTTTAGCTTCTCTTCCGGGACTTCGCGCACCGGGACGTCCAGCCGGATATGGTACTCGTGCGCGGCTGCTTCCAGCGTCTGCCAGTAATAGCCGCCCTCCTCGCGCGGCCCGCCCCACTCGGAGATGGCGATGGCGCCCTCGTTCAGCGCCAGGTTGGGGTCGGGGATGAGCAGGTCAGGGTCAATCTCGAGCTTGCCACCCAGGCCCTGGCACTCGGGGCAGGCGCCGTGCGGGGTGTTGAAGGAGAAGGTGCGCGGTTCGATCTCGGGCAGGACGGAGCCGTGCACCGGGCAGGAGAGATGCTCGGAAAAGTACAGGTCTTTCCCTTCCGCGGCCGGATGGCGCTCCTGCTCTCCATCTTCAGCGGAGAGGGAGAAGGCGTCCGGGAGGGGGAAGGCCTCGGGGGGGTTGAGCCACTGCACCGTCAGATAACCCTCGCCGAATTTGAGGGCGGTCTCAATCGAGTCGGTCAGGCGGGTGCGGAAGTTCTGCGCTTCCTCAGCCTCCTCCGGGTGGTGCAGGACGATGCGGTCCACCACCGCCTCAACGGTGTGCATCTTGTAGCGGTCCATCTCGATCTCATCGTCCAGCTCGTAGACCTGCCCATCCACCCGGGCGCGCACAAAGCCGGCTTTCTGGATCTCGTCGAGCACCGCCTGGTGGGTGCCCTTGCGCCCGCGCACCAGCGGGGACAGGATCAGCAGCCGGGCGCCCTCAGGCAGCCGCTCGACCGTTTCCACAATTTCCTGGGCCGACTGCCTGCTCACCTCCCGCCCGCAGACCGGGCAGTGCGGGATGCCCGCCCGGGCGAAGAGCAGGCGCAGGAAATCGTAAATCTCGGTGACCGTGCCCACCGTGGAGCGCGGGTTGTGCGAGGCGCCCTTCTGGTCAATGGACACCGCCGGCGATAAGCCCTCGATGTGATCCACATCGGGTTTGTCCATCTGCCCCAGGAACTGGCGCGCGTAAGCCGAGAGCGACTCGACGTAGCGCCGCTGGCCCTCGGCAAAGATCGTATCGAACGCCAGGGATGACTTCCCCGAGCCGGACAGCCCGGTAATTACCACCATCTTATCCCTTGGGATCTCGACCGTAATATTTTTGAGATTGTGGACGCGAGCGCCCACCACGCGGATCACATTCTGTGTCATAGGCTTCTGCTTATTCAATAAACTGGTTGTTGAATGCGAGTACAGGATGATAATTTCTGATCCCGCGCTGAAGTGATGGATGTGCTAACAGACGGGACGGCGAAGAGGATCTCGAGAATCGCACTGTAATCAGTAATTATAGCACATCTGTTTTAGAACGGGTGCATGGATTTTCCAGTGCGGCAGCTCGCCTCTGTTGTCTCGCGGCTGTGAGCGCTCCCCCTGGACTGGCCCGCCCGGCAGCAAGCAGATATTATACCAATGCCGGCCCAATCTGGCTGCCGGGATCGCCCGCACTCCCAGGGCAAACGCGGCTTGCCCCTATTCTCCCACCTGAGCGGAGAATGCAGGGCTGTTTATGGGGCGCAGCCCAACGAACACCCTGCTTTTGCTGATTTTTCGGGACTGCGCCCCGGCAAGCGGGGAGGATGCAATCGCCCTGCCCGCACTCCAGGCTGCAGGGCGCCTGGTACCTGCGTCTTGTCAGGCTGCTTTGTGATGACCCTGGCCGGCACCCCCGGATTAACTATTTTCCGGCGCTCATCGCAGGGCCGGGCGCCGGGCCCTGTATTATAATGAGAGGTATGGGAATCTTAAAGAAACTCAGCGGCCTTTTCGCCTCACGCCCGGGCGAGGCCCCGGTTTACTGGGTGTCGGCGCGCTGCCGGCGCTGCGGGGAGGTGATCCGCGCCCGGGTGGACCTGCGCAACGAGCTGAGCCGCGAGTACAGCGAGGACGGGCGGGAGATGACCTACATCAGCCGCAAGACCCTGATGGGCAGCGGGCGCTGCTTCCAGCGGATGGAGGTGTACCTGAAGTTCGATGAACGCCACCGCCTGATTGACCGCGAGATCCAGGGCGGCGAGTTCGTGGACGAGGCCCAGGAATAAGGGCGCGGTAATCCTGAAAAAGCGCAGCAGCGGGAGGAAGCCGCCCGCGTTTTCCTCC
>JAEWYL010000344.1 GCA_023395675.1 Chloroflexota bacterium
CGGGGGTGGGGGGGGGGGGCCGCGCCCCCCCCCCCCCCCACGCCGGCGAAGCTGAAGCCGGCGACATTGTAGGGGCAGGCCTGCGACGGCTGCCGGCAGTGCAGCCCGATCTCGTACCAGATGGAGGGGATCTGCTCGCCCAGGTGAGGGTCGTTCGCCAGGAAAGGCTTTCCGCTGGCGGTGCGGGAGCCGGAGACCACCCAGTTGTTCGAGCCGATGCCCGCTCCGGTTGGCCCGATGGCGGCCTGCAGGCCCTTTACGCGGCGGCCGGCGTCTGCGAACAGGGGCGCCAGACCTTCCAGGGAGAAGGCGGCCGGAGGCAGCTCCCGCAGGGCCTCCCCCTGCCCGCCGGACGCCCGGTATTCGGGCAGAATGGGGGGGTTATCGGCCGGGAAGGGCGGGTAGAGCTCTTCGAGCTGCTCGGGGCTGAGGTTTTTCAGGAGGATGGCGCGCTCGATCTCCTCATCCAGGTTCCCGCCCAGGTTCCAGGCCATCGCCTTGGCCCAGGTGAGGGTATGGAGCGGCTCCCAGGGGCCCGGGCGGTAATCGGGGTTGATCAGCCCCAGCACGGCGTATTCCAGGCTGAGGGCGCTCCCGCGGCGCGTGTTCAGATAGGCATTGACCCCTTCGGAATAGGCCTGCAGAATCGCCAGAGTCTCCTCATCGGCAGATTCCAGCTCCTGGCGGGCGATCCTGGCCCACCCCAGGGTGCGTAAGAAACGATCGTATTCCAGGGCGTCCTCGCCCAGCAGCTCGGCCAGCCTGCCGGAGCCGAGGTGGCGCCAGTAGTCCATCTGGTAGAAGCGGTCCTGGGCGTGGGTGTAGCCCTGGGCGAAGAACAGGTCGTGGGAGTTGTCTGCATAGAGACGCGGGACCCCGAAGCGGTCTCGCAGGACTTCCACCGGCGCCTGCAGGCCGGGAAGCTGGAGCTCGCCGCTCACCTGTGGAAACGAGCGGCGCACGGTGAAGATCCCGATGATGAGGCCCGCCGCGAGCAGCAGGACGACCAGGCCCAGCAAGCCGGCCAGGATGCGGACAATGACGCGTGACATCAGCTTCTCCTCCCTTATGGATCTATCCTGAGCAGAACGATTTCGTTATGGCGCCGTGCGGCGGAGCGCACAGTACCATAACCAAGCCATTATTGGACAGATACCCGATCAATTAGATGTGCGCTATCGTTATTATAGTATCGAGTGGGATGAAAGGCCAGCGACTTTAGAAATCCACCAGGGCGGTTGCCTCACCTCTCCTGCCGGGGCGCAGTCCCGCGAAATCAAGAACTGCAGAGTTGATTGTGGGGCTGCGGCCCGCATTCAACCCTGCTTTCCCCTCTCGGGCAGGAGATAAAAGGCAGGACGCGACTGCCCTGGAAATGTTCAGCTGCGGAAAAGTAATAGAGGCTAGGCTGCAGGCCGGCTGAGGGCTACCGCGACGGCCACGGCATGGGTGAAGGTGTGGCTCAGGCTGACCGACCAGGCGCCCAGGCCGAGCTGCGCGGCCAGCTCGGCCGCGGCGCCGTGCAGGTGCAGCACCGGCTCGCGGGCCGGTCCGCGCAGGATCTCGATCTCGCGCCAGGTTATGGCGCCGATGCCGGTGCCCAGGGCCTTCGAAACGGCCTCTTTGGCCGCAAAACGCCCGGCGAGCGAGGCCATATTTCCCCCGCACTCCTGCAGCTCGCCGGCGGTAAACACCCGCTCCAAAAAGCGGTCGCCGTGGCGCCGCACCGTCTGCTCCAGGCGCTCGATCTCGATCAGGTCAATCCCGGTGCGCAGCATCACGGCCCTGCCACGGCGATCGCCAGCCGGTCGGGGTGCAGGTAGCGCCGGGCAGCCTGCAGCACCTCTTCGGGGGTGACAGCGCGCACCAGGTCGGGGTAGCGCCGGTAGTAGTCCAGGCCCAGACCGTAGCGCTCCAGGGTGAGCAGGCGGGCGGCGACCCCGCCGTTCGATTCCATCGCCAGCGGGAGGCTGCCGGTAAAGTTGGCCTGGCTGTCCGCCAGTTCTCCGGCGCTGACCGGCTCGTCCACGAAGCGCGCGATCTCGGCGCGCACCAGCTCGATGGCGGTCTCGATGTCTTCCGGGTCCACTCCGGCGGAGATGCTCCAGGGACCGGGGCCGGGCCCGGCGCCCAGGCTGCTGGAGGCGTAATAGGCCAGGCCCGCCTGCTGGCGCACCGCCTCGCCAATGCGGCCCATCATGCCGAACTGGCCCAAAATGTTGTTGCCCAGGGCGGCGGCCAGGAAGTCCGGCGAGCGCCGGGCAGGGCCGGCGGCGCCCATGACGATATCCGCCTGAGATTTCCCGGGGATCTCCACCCTGCGCAGGGCGCTCTCCGCCAGGGGCGAGAGCGGGGGCAGTTCCAGGGGCGCGGGCTGGTCGCTGTTCTCCCAATCGCCCAGGTAGCGGGACAGCTTCTGGACGGCCTCCTGGGGGTCCACGCCGCCCACCACCGCCAGCACCATGCCGCGCGGGCCGTAGTGGCGGCGGTGGAAAGCCGCCAGGTCTTCGGGAGAGATGCGCTCGACGGTGGCGGGCTGCCCGTCCTCGGGGCGGCTGTAGGGGTGCCCGGCGTAGACCAGCTCGTCGAAGGCCAGGGAGGCCATATCGCCGGTGTCCTGGGCGCGCAGGGCCAGCCCGGTAAGGAGCTGCGTCTTCAGCTTGCGGGCCTGCTCCTCCGGGAAGGCGGGGCAGCGCAGGCTGTCGCTGAGCAGGTCCAGCAGCAGGTCCAGGTCTTCGACCAGGGCTCGCCCGCTGAAGCCGGTGGTGTGGGTGCCGCCGTCAAAGCCCAGCCCGGCCCCGGCGCTCTCTAGGGAGTTGTAGATCTCCTGAAAACTGCGCCGGCCCGCGCCGCGCATCAGGGCGGCGGCGGTGAAATTTGCCAGACCCAGCTTCTCGTCCGGGTCGAACAGGGCGCCGACCTGGAGGAAACCGGTGACCACCACCGAAGGGCTGTTGAAGTTCGGCCGGGCGAGAACGACGATGCCGTTGCTCAGCTCTACCCGGGTGATGTCCTCCGGACCGGGCAGCGCGCCGGGGCCAGAACCGCTGTACCGCACGCCTGCAGGGGGCTTACGCGCGCCTGTTGACATTCCGCTCATTGAGGTAACGCTCCCTTCAACTCTCTACCTGGTAGCCGGTCGGCAGGTATACCCCTACCACCCGGTTCTGCGGGCGGAAATAGAGGCGGGCGACGCGCTGGATATCCTCCGGGGTGACCTGGGCCAGGCGGTCCAGGTAGCCGAGGAACCAGTCGTAAGAGGCGATCATCTCGCTCAACCCCAGCCAGGCAGCCTGGTTGGTGATGCTCTCGCTGCCGAAGACGAACAGGGCGCGCGCCTGCTTGACGGCGCGGTGCAGCTCGGCGGGGTCGGGGGCAGACTCCTGCAGGCGCTGGATCTCCGCCTCGATCACCGCCAGCACCTCCTCCGCGCTGTGCGCGGGATGCACGATGGCGGAAATTCCGTGCAGGAAGGGGTCAATGGTGGCCTGCATCCCCCCGTAGATGCTGACCGCCAGCTCGCTCTCGACCAGGGCGCGGTAGAGGCGGGTGGTCTTGTTGGAGATGCCCCCGCCAAACAGGCCCAGATTGCTCGGCCCGGTGAGCAGGCTGTCGAACACGGTCAGGGGGAAAAAATCGGGGTGCGAGGCCGCCGGGATATGGTGATTGAGATACAGGTAGGTGGCCTCGCCGGGGCCTTCCACCGACACGCGCCGCTCGCCCGACTGGGGCGGCTCGGGGCGGACCTGCTGCTGGGGCGGCGGTCCCGCGGGGATCGGCTCGAACAGCTCTTTCACCCGCTGCAGCATGCTCTCCGTCTCGAAATCCCCGGCGATGGACAGGACTGCGTTGTTGGGGATGTAGTAAGCGCGGTAGTGGCGGTAGAGGTCGTCGCGGGTCATGCGCTCCAGGTCCACCCGGTCGCCGATGATCTCGTGGTGGTAAGGATGGACCCGGAAGGCGGCGGCCTGCACCTCCTCCCCCAGCCGGAAGAGGGGCTCGTTCTCATCCCCCTGGCGCTCGGAGATGATCACCGTGCGTTCAGACTCCACCTCCTCGGGTTCGAAGAGGCTGTTGGCCATGCGGTCCGCCTCGAGCGAGAGGGCCAGGTCAATCTTGTCCGCCGGCAGGGTGACGAAGTAGGCGGTCCAGTCCAGGTTGGTAAAGGCGTTCCAGTAGCCCCCGTCGCGCGAGATGGCGCGATCGAGGACCGAGGCCGGGTAGCGGGGGCTGCCCTTGAACTGCATATGCTCCACCCAATGCGATATCCCCGTGCAGCCGGGGACTTCATTACGGGATCCGGTACGGTACCAGATCCAATGGCTGATGATGGGGGCGGTGTGGATCTCCTTGAGCAGGACGAGCAGGCCGTTGGATAAGGTGGTCTTCAGCACAGGGGATTGCATCTGCGAGGTTTGCATCCTATTCGAAAAGCCAATCACACAGCGGGCCGGCGTCCTGGCAGAAGGGGGTCTCCTCCCAGGAATTAGGCAGTTTGGACAGGGCCAGGTTGTAGGGCTCGACGACGGACTGCAGCCCGGTGAAGGGCCCGTGCAGCTCGGTCTGGTTCAGGGGGATGTTCACGGGCACGTCCAGGTGCACGGGGACATCCAGGTTCACCGGCACGTCCAGCACCACGGGCACCGTCTGGCTGACGGGCACCACCAGCTCCAGCCCGATGTTCAGGCGCGTGCCTTTCTGCAGCACGATGGGCATATTCACCGCCGACCCGTTCAGATACACGGTCGCATCGCCAATCTCGGCGTTCTTGGTCAGCACCACCTCCGTATTCTGGTTGAGAGGCAGGTTGAAGACCACCGGGATCTCGTCGCTCACCTGGATGGAATCCCGCACCTGAATGGTGGTATCCACCTGGACGCTGGTGACGATGGAGGCCTGGTCCATCTGGACGAAGTTCGAGTACAGCCCGCCGATGAGCTGCTCGTGGACCAGGCCCTTGATGGTGAACAGCTGCCTGGCGATCAGGAAAAGGGCCACCAGCAGCACAAAATTCAGCACCAGAGAAAACAGGCTGCCGACGGTCCAGAAGGCGGGCATCAGCTTCCCCTGCCAGAACAGGCGCGGCAGCCGGGGCTGCGGGGCCGGAGGCGGGGTGAACGCGGCGGGGTTGGGTTTGATCGTATATTTCATAATGATACCAGTCTCAAAAGGGGAAGCAGGGGGAGTATGGGCGGGCTGCGCCTGCCCATACTCCCAGCTACTCCGATAATTGTTTACTGCTGTTTCATCTAATTCATATTATTTTACTCGCATTGTGCAAATTTTTACTTGAGGATTTTATTAGGTCAGAATATAATGGAAACGCTGGGGAATGCAAACTTTTGGGGCGGAAAGATCAGAAAAGTTTGAGCAAGCAATACAGGGAAGGTCGAGTGAACACTGAGAAACAGAATCCTTTTGTGGTTGCCGTGATTGGCGCGGGACCCGCCGGGCTCTTTGCTGCCAGGCAGCTGGCGGCGGAGGGGGTCAAGGTGGTGGTCCTCAATCGTGATATCAAACCGGGCGGCCTGGCGGAGTACGGCATTTACCCCACCAAGTACAAGATGAAAGATGGGCTGCGCAAGCAGTTCCGGCAGATCATCTCGACCCCGGAAATTGATTATTTCGGGAATATTACCGTGGGCCAGGGAGCCGATATCACCCTGGATGAGCTGCGCGCCCTGGGGTTGAACGCCCTGCTGGTGACGGTCGGGGCGCAGGGGACCAAGTGGCTGGGCCTGCCGGGGGAGGACCTGGTGGGCGTTTTCCATGCCAAAGACCTGGTCTATCATTACAACCAGCTCCCCCCCTACTGCGAGGATGAATTTCCCCTGGGACGGCGGGTGGCCCTGGTGGGGGTGGGCAACGTGATGCTGGACGTGGCGCGCTGGCTCATCCGGGTGGTGAAAGTGGACGAGGTGGTGGCTGTGGCCCGCCGTGGGCCGGCGGAGGTCAAATTCGACCGCAAAGAGCTGGAGTACGTGGCCGCCAACCTCGACCTGAAGGCGTTGGACGACGAGATGGAGCGCATGACGCCGGTCATGCAGGCGGTGGACCAGGATGTGCTGGCAGCGAAGAACTACATCCTCTCCGCGCTGCCCAAAGCCGTGCCCTCCGTCTCGGAGGCGCGCTTCCGCTTTGATTTCTGCGCCTCGCCCACCCAGATTCTGGGGGATGAGGAGGGCAGCGTGACCGGCCTGGAGGTGGAGGAGACCCGGCTCGTGCCTTATAACGGGGACACCAAAGCGCGCGGCACGGGCACGAAGCGGGTCATCCCGGTGGAGACGGTCATCTTCTGCATCGGCGACCGGGTGGATGAAACCCACGGGCTGCCGGTGAAGTGGAACGAATTCATCAAGAACCCCAACCCGCGCTTCCCGGTGGATGGGATTTCGTTCGAAGCCTTCGACCCGGACACCAACAGCCCGATTCCCTGCACCTTTGTGGCCGGGTGGTCGCGCGAAGCCAGTTCGGGATTGGTGGGCCTGGCGCGCAAAGACGGGGAGCGGGGGGCGCGGGCGGTAGCGGCCTACCTGCAGACCCAACCGGTGCAGACGGACACAGCCGGTGTGCTCGCCCGGCTGCAGAAACGGCTGGAGGCCATCCCCCACCGGGTGATCGTCAAAGAGGACGTTTACCGGCTGGCGGAGATCGAGGCCGCCGAGGCCGCCCGCCTGGGGCTGGAGGACTTCAAGTTCTGTTCCAATGAGGATATGCTGGCAGCCATCGAGCAGGCTTATGCGGCTGGCGCTCTGAAGAGCAGCCAGTAGCTGCCGGGCCAGGAGCCCGGGCTGCCTCGATCAATAGAACCGGGGGCTTTTGCAGCGTAAAGGCCGTAAAAGCCCCCGGTTCTTAATTTCCAATGAGGCCGGGCTCTACGGGCGGGGTTTTTGCCTGCGCTTGCTGCGCCGGGGCGGGAAAGGGGTGAGCATCAGGAAGCCGAGGGCGATCACCACTTCCCCGATGATAACGCCGAAAGCCTGGTAAGGGCCGAAATACGGGATACTCGGAAGCCCGTGCGTGCCAAAACCGAAAATATCCGCCATGCCTGAGGCGACCGAGATCACGTAGCCGGTGCTGACCAGGCGCAGGCCGATATCGGCCAGGATGCTCTTTTCCTGCCCGTTCCACAGGGCGTTCAGGCAGGTATAGCCCCCCAGGCAGATAAAGGCGAGCCCGATGAGAAAAACCGCGATCTGAATAAAGCCGATGATCGGGCTCCGGTCCAGGTTGAAGATATGTGGGGCCACCCCCAGCAGGTAGAGCAGCAGCCCGAGCAGCGTAATGAACAGCCCCATGCGGATACGAGTTTTCCAGGTGCGGCGCGAGACGGGCTTCGTCTCGCCGGAAGCCGGCGAGGCCGCCTGCAGCCGGCCCTGGAGGCCGTGCGGCGGGCCTCCGGCGTTCTCTCGCCTGCGGCCGGGACCCGGCGTTTCCGGTCCGCTGATGGGGTGGTGAGTCTCAGGCATTACGCGCGTATCAAGGCAGGCTGCGGCGCAGGAACTGGATCCAGTTGCCGCCGAAGATGGCGGCGATATCGGCGTCGCTGTAGCCGCGTTCGGACAGCAGCGGGGCCAGCTTCTGCAGGTCGGCGATGGTGTCAATGCCCGCCGGGGCCGACTGCAGGCCGAACCCGCCGTCGAAATCGCTGCCCAGCCCGGCATGGAAAGCGTCGCCCGCAATCTGGCAGATGTGATCAATCTGGGCGAATACGTGCTGCAGGGTGACCTCCTCCCGCCGGTCTCCGGCGCTCCAGCCGGGCTTCAGGAACTTGTTGTAGGGCACCACGCCGATCACGCCTCCACGCTCGATCAACCCGGCGATGAGGCGGTCCGGCAGGTGGCGGTTGGTATCCATGCCTTTCAGCAGGGCCAGGGCGTTGGCATGCGTCGCCGCTACCTGCCCCTCGTAGTGGTCCAGGGCCTGGAAGGCGGCCTGTTCGTCCATATGGCTGAGGTCGAGGATAAAACCGAACTCCGCCATCTTATCCAGCAGGCGAAAGCCGTCGAGGGTGAGCGGGCCGGGCTCGCGGGTGCCGCCGGTATAGCGGTTGCCGGCCCAGGCGGGGCCGACCAGGCGCACGCCCCAGGCGTACCAGTCCTCCAGCTCCTCGGGCTCGCGCACGCCCTCCGCCCCCTCCATCAGGACCACCAGCCCCACCGGCCGCCCGGCAAGTTCCGAGCGGACTTCGGCTCGCCCGTTCCTTCTCTCCTGAACAGGGGCCTCTCCTTCTCGCTCCTCTTCCACCGGCTCGAAGACGGGGATCTCCTTCTCCCAGATCGAGACGATCTCCTCCAGCTCGCTTCCGGTCTGCACCAGCCGGAATTTATCCGGATGGTCTTCCGCCAGGCGCAGGTAGGCGTCCAGTTGGGCGCGGTAGAGCACGCGGGCATGGTTGGAGTCCAGGTAGCACTGCGTGTCCCAGGGACCCAGGCGGCGGCGCGCCGGGGCCGCGAAGAGGGTGGAGAAAACCAGGGCCACCTGGCCGCGCTGGTAATCGGGCCAGCCCAGCAGGGTGTCTCCGTTGCGAGCCGGGGCTTCGCCGCCGGCTTCACGGCGGCGCGTCTCTGCCGCGGAGAGGGTGTAGTCTCTCCCGAACGTGAGGATATTCCAGGCTAAGTCTTCGTGTGCGTCTACAATATACATACCGTCTATCCGAAAATGTTTATTTGCTGTGTTGAGCGGCAGCCTGCTGAGGGCTGCCCGGCGCAACAACCGTTTCTTTTTTTCAGGATAGGTTCATCGCCCCGGATGAGCCTCCGGAGGGTCAGGCTTCTGGCAGCTTCCGGGCGAGCTGCCGGGCGATCTGGCGGTCAATTTTTCCCATCGGGAAGCGCGGCAGCTCTTCCACGCCGGTCCAGAGCAGATCGTGCACCTGAATCGGGCGGGGGGCGGCCCTGCCCGCCAGCGTGCAGCAGAAGGCGTGCAGGGTGATGCGAAAATGAGTGTAGGCGTGGCGGTAAACGCCGAATGGCTCTTCTACCCGGATCTTCACACCCAGTTCTTCCATAATCTCGCGTTTCAGACAGGCCTCCAGGGTTTCGCCGGGCTGCTGCTTGCCGCCCGGGAACTCCCACAGCCCGCCAAGCAGGCCCTCCAGGGGGCGCTGGCTGATGAGGACCTGTCCGTCCCGGTGGATCACCGCCGCGGTCACGGTGTAGTGCGGGACCTCGGGCCTGGCTTCCAGGACGGGGCGCAGCTCCTGGATCCCCAATGCCCGTGCCTGGCAGCGCGCCTCCAGCGGGCAGCGGGGGCAGTCGGGGCTGCGCGGGGTGCAGATCTGCGCTCCCAGGTCCATCAGCGCCTGGTTATAGTCGCCGGCTCTTCCCGGGGGCAGGTGCTCCCGGGCCAGCTCCCACAGGCGGCGCTCCCCGGCCGGGGAGCGGGCGGGCTCGCTCACGTTGAAAACCCGGGCCAGGACCCGGCGGATATTGCCGTCCAGGGCCGGCTCGTCGCGGCCAAAAGCGATGGAGGCGATCGCCCCGGCGGTGTAGCGCCCGATCCCAGGCAGGCGGCGCAGGTCCTGCGGGTCTTCCGGGAGCCGCCCGCCGAAGTCCTGCAGCACCAGTTGGGCAGCACGGTGCAGGTTCCGGGCCCGGCTGTAATAACCCAGGCCCTCCCAGGCCCCCAGCACCTCCTGCTGGGGGGCCTGCGCCAGCGCTTCCAGGGTGGGAAAGCGCTCCATCCAGCGCTCGAAATAGGGAATAACCGTCTCGACCCGCGTTTGCTGGAGCATGATCTCGGAAACCCAGACCGCATAGGGGTCCGGACGCTTCATTCTCCAGGGAAGAGTGCGGGCGTTTTTCTGGTACCAGTCTAATAGTGCATCAGCCAGGGGAAAAACCATCGCTAAGTGGGCGTTCCAGAAAATGGGCGACCTGGTAACAGGCGGCGGTGATGCTTAACGGGAGGGTGCGGCTGCACGCGGCTGCCAGCCTGCGGCGCTTCTCAAACGGCTACATCTGGAACCCGGCGCGCGCCTGAACGATCTTAAATTTAAAATCCTCGACATAATCCAACAACTGCCGTTTTAACGCTTCCCAATCGTTCGACTTTAATACACGATTCAGGGTGTTGATGCTGGAAGTCTGGACCACTGCCATGATCTGGGGCTGCTCGCCGTACATAGTGAACCAGGCGTCGCTGGGCTCTAGCCCCAGGCGCTGCACACCGGGGATAAATTCCCGCACCACAAATTCGAAGTATTCCTGTTCACGACCTGGCAGAATGTCCCAAGTCATCAATAGCTTGACTGCCATGAACTACACTCCTATGCGCCCTGAGCTGCGCCTGTATCGCCCCGACCTCCGCCCCGGTTTATGAGCGTTCGTATGATAACACGACCACGCGCGTTTCTTCCGGTACTGTACTGCGGGTGACTTTAAGGGAGGGCTGCGGCTCCGTCTCTCCCAGCCCCATCTCCTTTAAGAATTTTTCCAGGGGCGCGAGCTTGGCATCGCCGGCAGGCGTTCCGTAGAACATGGGGACCACGATCCCCGGCTCGAGCAGGCTGATGATCTCAGCCGCCTTGGCGGCGGTCAGGCTGCTCCCGCCGCCCACCGGGACCAGCGCTACGTGCACGTTTCCCAGGGCCTCGACCTCGGTCTGGCTGGGCACACGGTTAATATTGCCCAGGTGGGCCACGGTGATCCCCTCATAATCGAAAACGTAAAGGATGTTCCGGGTTTCGTTCTCGGCGCGCTTGCTGTGCCCGTCGGTCTGGATCCCGGTGATGAATACCCCGCCAATCTCGTATTCGCCCGGCGTGGTCAATACACGCGACCGGCCTTTAACCGCGGAGACAAAATTATGCCCCGGCGCATCGTGGCTGACGGTGACAATATCACCCTTAAGGTTGAGCTTTTCATACCCCACTACTGTGTGATCGTACGGGTCGGTGACGACGGTGGCCATGCCTCGCTCTGTGAGCCGAAAACAAGAATGCCCGTACCAGGAAATTTCCATGTTTCCTCCTCAGATTGCTATCCGAGAAATGTTATGGCTGCCCGCAGCGGCTAACCCCCGCACTTGAAAGCAAAGCTTCCGCCCTGGACTGCCGTCTCAATTTTCGGATAGATGCTTAATGATTATACTGCATTGCGCCCGGGATTACACTCCGGACTGCCCCGTGCCGGGGCTTCACAAAGTCCTCGTGCAACCAGGTGCCAGGCACTTTTTCGCCCGCATTGATCCTGTGCTGGCAAGGATTCTTCGCCTGTCTTGGAAGCGGTCTGCCGTGAAAGTGCCTGGCACCTTTTACCCGCGTTGTGCCAGGCGGCTATGTGCGTGATTGTAGGGCCGCGTCCTACGAATATTCAGCCAGGAAGACCTCCGCATTCGGCAGTAGAACTACTACGGGATTTCCCTAAAAGCGACTAGGGTAAATCCTTATTGCTATTAATGCTTGATTAATTATTATGAAATTGAAAGACCGCTCAAAGAATCATAATCCGCCTGAATCAAAAGAAGGAGTATCACTGATGGAAGAATTTTTTGCTGGTTTAGCCGTAGGCCTCAGCCAGTACCTGCCGAACCTGCTCGCCGCGCTGGTAATCCTGGTGGTCGGCTGGCTGATTGCGGTAATCCTCTCGAACCTGGTGCAGAACCTGCTGCGCCGCTCCACCCTGGACGAACGGATCTCGAACATGATCCACGGGGGGACGGCGGAAGGCACACCGGCGAGATCCGTCCGGTTGGAGCGCTGGATCAGCGGCATCGTTTTCTGGGTCATCATTCTGTTTACGGTTATCGCCGTGCTCCAGACGCTGCAGCTGGGGGGCGTATCCGCGCCCCTGAACAATGTGTTGGACCAGATCCTGGCCTTCATCCCTGCCCTGCTGATCGCTGCGGCCCTGCTCTTCGTCGCCTGGCTGGTCGCCACCGTGCTGCGTACCATAATTATCCGGGTGGTGAGCGCCTCCGGGCTCACCCGGCGCATCTCGGAGGAGGCCGAGGTGCGCACCCAGGACCGGGTCTCGATCGGTCAGACCATCGGCAACGTAGTCTACTGGCTGGTCTTCCTGCTCTTTCTGCCCGCCATCCTGGACGCGCTGAACCTGCAGGGCATCCTGGCCCCGGTGCAGTCCATGGTGAACGAGATCATCGGCTTCCTGCCCAACCTGCTGGGCGCGGCCCTGATCCTGGGCATCGGCTACCTGGTCGCCCGCATCATCCGCCAGGTGGTGACCAACCTGCTGGCGAGCATGGGCATTGACCGCTGGGGAGCGCGGGCCGGGGCCAATACGGGCGGGCAGCGCCTCTCGGAGGTGATCGGCACCATCGTGTTCGTGCTGGTGTTGATCCCGATCGCCATCGCGGCCCTGAATGCGCTGGATATCCCGGCGATCTCCGGCCCAGCGGCAGTGATGCTCACCAACCTGCTCAACGCCGTGCCGGCAATTTTCGGGGCCATCCTGATTATCGGCATCGCCTACTTCGTGGCCCGCATCGCGGGGAGGTTCGTGGCCGATATCCTGTCCGGGCTCGGCTTCAACCGGCTTTTCGCCTCGCTGGGCCTGGGCCGCT
>JAEWYL010000355.1 GCA_023395675.1 Chloroflexota bacterium
CGTCAGCGGCGAGGCCGGGGTAGGCAAGACCACCCTCGTAAGCCGCTTCATCGCCGGGCTGGAGGGGCGGGCTGCCGTCCTGTGGGGCGCCTGCGACGCCACCTTCACCCCGCGCCCGCTGAGCCCCTGCTACGATTTTGCGCGCCAGGGCCGCCCCGACCTGCTGGCCCTGCTCCAGGGCGGCGCCGACTGGCTGGCAGTGGCCTCCACCCTCCTGGAAGGGTTCGCGGCCGGCGCTGCTCCCACCATCCTTGTGTTCGAAGACGTGCATTGGGCCGACGAGGCCACCCTGGACCTGCTCAAATACCTGGGCAGGCGGATCCAGGCTGCGAGCCTGCTCCTGGTGCTCACGTATCGCGACGATGAGACCGGCCCGACCCACAAGCTGCGCTTCGTCCTGGGCGACCTGGCAACCTCGAGCGCAGTGCGGCGCATCGAGCTGCCGAGGTTGAGTGAAGACGCCGTGCGCAGGCTGGCGCAGGGCACGGATATCGACCCGGGAACGCTCTACCACCAGACAGGCGGCAACCCCTTCTTCGTGACCGAAGTGCTGGCAAGCGGCGGGGCGGGCATCCCTGCCACTGTGCGCGATGCCGTGCTGGCCCGCGCGGCTCGCCTTTCCCCCGCGGGCCGGGGCGCGCTGGAAGGCGCGGCCGTGCTTGGACCCAGGGTGGAGCCCCGGCTGCTGGAGGCGCTGGCCGGCAGGGAGAACGGCGCGCTGGAAGAGTGCCTCGAGGCCGGGATGCTTCAGGGGCAGGGCGAGTATCTCTACTTCCGTCACGAGCTGGCCCGCCAGACGGTCCTCGATTCGATCCCGGCCTCCCGCCGGGCCGGGCTGCACAGCCAGGTTCTGGCCGCCCTGCAGGCGGATCACGAAGGGAGCCGGGACCTGGCGCGCCTGGCCCACCATGCCGAGGCGGCCGGCGACCGGGAGGCCGTGCTGCGCTACACCCCGCCCGCGGCCCGGCAGGCCGCCGCCGCGCATGCTCACCGTGAGGCGGCAGCGCAGTACGCCCGCGCCCTGCGCTTCGCCGGGCAGCTCCCGCCGCAAGAACGCGCCCGCCTGCTGGAGGAGTATTCGCTGGAGTGCAACACCGTTGACCTGCGCCCCGAAGGGATCGCAGCTCGCTATGAAGCGGCGGAACTGTGGCGGGCTTCCGGCAACCCTTTGAAGC
Source organism: Chloroflexota bacterium (assembly GCA_023395675.1). Lineage (GTDB taxonomy): Bacteria > Chloroflexota > Anaerolineae > Anaerolineales > UBA4823 > JAEWYL01. The sequence continues at coordinate 1,176 of JAEWYL010000355.1, forward strand.
AGGGCGAGAACCTGGCCCTGCTGATGGTGATGCACTTCGGGATGGGGCAGAACGACGAGGCAGAGCAGGTCTGCCGGCAGGCGGTCGAGATCCTGGAGCAGCTGCCGCCCAGCCGTGAACTGGGCCTTGCCTACCGCACCCAGGCCACGCTGCGCATGTTCCACCGCGACCAGCAGGAAGCCGTGCACCTGGCGGAGAAAGCGATCGTCCTGGCCGAGCGGTTTGAAGACCTGCCCACCCTGGCCGGCGCCTACAACACCATCGGCTCAGCCTGGATCGTGTACGAGTTCGAGCGCGGCAGGGAGTCTCTGGAGAAGAGCCTGGAGATCGCCAGCCGGGCCGGGTTGGACCCGATCGTCTGCAACGCGTACACCAATCTGGGCTCGGGCGCCGGGGAGGCTTACCAGTACCGGGAGGCCTATCGTTATCTCGCCGATGGAGTCGCCTATGCTGCGGCGCGCGACCTGGACGTGGCGCGCTTTTACATGCAGGCCTGGCTGGCGCTGGCCGCCCTGCACCTAGGGCGCTGGGACGAAGCCGGCGAGACCGCCGGTAAGGTCCTGAAGAACCCGGGGGTCTCCACCATCAGCCGCATCATGGCCCTGGTCGCCCTGGGCCGCCTGCGGGCCCGCCGCGGCGACCCGGGAGTCTGGGAAGCCCTGGATGAAGCCCTGGAGCTGGCGGAGGGGACGCAGACCCTGCAGCGGATCGCCCCGGCCCGCGCTGCCCGGGCAGAGGCGGCCTGGCTGGAAGGGGACAATGCCCGCGCAGTCTCCGAGGGGCGCGCCGCATACGATTTCTCGTCCAGTAAGAAGCACCCCTGGTTTACCGGGGAGCTGGCCTTCTGGCGCAGCGCTGCAGGCGAGGCGTTTTCCGTACCGGAATGGGCGGCCGAACCCTTTGCCCGCAGCCTGGCGGGTGATTGGCAGGGTGCGGCCCGGGCCTGGGAAGCCCTCGGCTGCTCTTACGAGCGGGCGCTGGCCCTGTCTGCGGGGGACCTGCAGGCCCAAAACGCGGCCCTGCAGATTTTCGAGAGCCTGGGCTCCCTCCCGGCTGCCGGGTATCTGCGCCGCAGGATGCGGGAGGCGGGGCGCAAAGGCATCCGGCGCGGCCCGCGTTCCAGCACCCGTTCCAATCCCTACGCCCTCACCCGCCGGGAGAGCGAAGTGCTGGGCCTGGTGGCCCAGGGGTTGAGCAACGCGGAGATCGCCGCCCGGCTGGTGCTCTCGCCGCGCACGGTGGAGCACCACGTAACGGCCATCCTCTCGAAGCTGCAAGTGCAGAACCGCAGCGAGGCCATCGCCCGGGTGCTCCAGGCCGGGCTTTTCGATTCGAGGCCGTAGCGCATCAGGGGCGGTTCCAGAGACACTCTCCGGAACGGCTGTGCAGAAGCTGTCCCAGGACAACCGGTAGAAGCGCTACCCATGCAATACGTGGGGGGCAGAGCACCGCTCTGCCCCCACGTATTGCATTGACTTCATCTTGCTGTGGACGTACAGGACAGTCCAACGCCCGTAATCTGGGTACGCTGCTCCGCTAAACCGGGTACAGGCACCGATGTAACCCGGCCTGGTTTCTCCTATACTGGCTGTAATTGGATGGAAGTGGTCTGCTCACAGAGTTCTCCAACCCCAGGTTTGCGGCAAGAGAACCAGTGAGCGCACCGGTTACAGCGGTTGAAAGGAGAGTGAACCATGCCCCGCTATCTGGTCGAACGCAGTTTTCCCGGCGGTCTTGCCATCCCGGCGGACCCGCAAGGGTCCCAGGCCTGTCTCCGGGTGGTTGGTAACAACAGCCAGGACGGCGTCACCTGGGTCCATTCCTACGTCACCCAGAACAAACAGAAGACTTTCTGCATTTACGATGCGCCCTCGCCCGAGGCGATCCGCAGCGCGGCCCAACGCAACGGGCTGCCGGTGGATTCGATCACAGAGGTGCGCGTTCTGGACCCGTATTTTTACCTGTAGGGCTGAGAGGGAACGAGATGAAACGCTTTTATCTGTACGGAATTGGGCTGCTGATCCTGGCGGCCTTCGGGGTGACGGGGATCGTCCTGGCCGCCGGGAAAGACGGTCTGCGCCAGGTGCGGGACGCCACCAGGCGCTACCGGAGCGTCCAGGCGGCCGAGAAGGTGGGCTATGCCCTGCTTCCCGGGCTGGATCACTGTTTTGACAACCCCGGCGTGGGCGCCATGGGCTACCATTATATCAATCCCGCACTGCTGGACACGCGGCTGGACCCGCTGCAGCCGGAGACCATGGTTTACAGCCGGGTGGGAGGCAGGCTCAAGCTGGGCGCGGTGGAATATATCGTCCCGCTCGCGGCCTGGGAGGCGGAAGGGAACCGGCATCCGCCGGAAGTTCTCGGCCAGCACCTGCACCTGAATGAAGCCCTGGGCGTGTACGTGCTGCATGCCTGGATCTGGAACGGGAACCCGGCCGGGGTCTTTGAGGACTGGAATCCCAGGGTCTCCTGTCCATAGCGGCCCGTGAGGCTGTCCCCTCCCGTTTTTTCTGGCGGCCGGTATGCCTGTCTGGTTTACCGGCCGCTTTTTTCGTAAGCTTTCGTTAAGCACTGCTTTCTTTCGCTGTAATCAGGTTCCGCTAAAATGGAGCTTGAGCGAACGTGAATACGGGTGTAAGGGTGAGGGTTTGTTGAGGCGGTGGTGAAAGGTTATAGAATCAGGATCAGGAAAGCTGTCAGCGGTATTCTGTTCGGCCTGTGGTTGGCTGCCTGCGCGAGCGGGGCAGGGAAACCGGGGGCGGAGAGCTTCTCACCGCCCCCGGGAACCCCGCCGCCGGACCTTACCCGGGCGGCCGGCCCAACCCCCGCCCGGGCCAGGCTGAAAAACCTGGGCCCTGCTCCAGAGCTCAGCGGCGAAGTCTGGGTGAACACCGGCGCCCCTCTGCGCCTGGCTGACCTGCGCGGCAGGGTGGTGCTGCTCGAAATGTGGACTTTCGGCTGTATCAACTGCCAGCATGTGATCCCCTCGCTGCGCGAATGGCACCATACCTACAGCCCGCAGGGCCTGGTTGTGATCGGCAATCACTACCCGGAGTTCGCCTACGAGGAAGACCTGGAGAATCTCAAAGAAGCCGTCCAGCAGTTCGAGATTCCTTACCCTGTGGTCCAGGATAATGAGGGCAGAAATTGGCGCGCCTATGAAAACCGCTTCTGGCCCGCTCTGTACCTGATTGATAAATGGGGGGAAATCCGCTACCGGCATATCGGGGAGGGGGCCTACGCCGAGACCGAGGCCGCCATCCAGACTCTGCTGGCGGAGCCGTATCCCGGCCCGGACTGAGCCGCCTGCGGGTGGTAGTGTATCCGGAGAGACCAGTTTTTACCCTCCTCAGAAAAGAGCCGCCCGGTGAAACGGAGTTCGCCGCCGGCCGGGCAACGCGCAGGATGGCCTGCCCCTGGGGAAGGTCACCCGGGCCGACACGGCCGAGTTTGCCCTGGCCCAGATCCATTCGGGCCGCTATCTGCGCCAGGCGGTGTCTATCCCCTGATCAGAGCGCGGCTGGTTGTCTTTGCCGCTGCTGGCTGAGCGCGGCTGTCCTTCATCCGGCTTTCTGGTGCGCAGGCCCCGTGAATCGGGGCCTGCGCTCGTTTACTTTACATGACAGCCTGATGAGGGCCTCTCGCCGGTCTTCTGCCCCCCGTTCCAGGGCTTTTCAGGACCCAGAGAGCCGGCTCCGTCAATTATTCTGTTGTTTTTATCAATTATTTACCTG